>CAXBSH010000336.1:0-6405 GCA_963977705.1 uncultured Planctomycetaceae bacterium | reverse complement strand
CTTGGCGGTGGCAGTCTGGCCGGCCTGCCAAATCCCGTATGGATCATGATCGTGCTGTATCCTGCGGCACACTTCATGATGAGTCGCACAGCGTTCGGTCGCAAACTGTACGCGATCGGTGGCAATCCGGAGGCAGCCAGACTTTGCGGGATTCGATTGCAGCAGGTGAAATTCCTGGTCTTTACCCTGAGCGGTGCTCTTGCCGGACTGGGCGGACTGCTGCTGTCATCGCGTCTGAACTGCGGTGACCCCAAGTATGGTGACATGTACGAGCTGGAGGTCATTGCGGCCGTCGTCGTTGGCGGTACTTCGCTGATGGGTGGCGAAGGTCGTATGCTGGGAACGTTGATCGGTGCCTTCATCATCGCTGTGATACGCAATGGCATGAATCTGCTGGGAATTGAGTCTTCCAGTCAGAATATTGTGCTGGGGGCGGTACTGGCAGGTGCCGTGCTGGCCGATCAGTTGAAACGCCGCTGGCAGTCAACTCGTTGATCAGGGACTGGTGGCCCTGTCAACAAAAATCCGGCTGGATCCTGAACCTCGAAGGTCAGTCGCCCGATTTTGCGGGTATGTGGCGAAAAAGCCACACAAATCCGGGAGTCAAATCGCGGGTGACGGGCGGAATTACGCGGCCTTTTTGCCCTTCTGGGCAGAGTTCTTCGCAGCTGTATCGCGTGCGGCACTGTCATCAGCGTCCGCCGATTTTTCGCGAATCACCTTCACCGGCTCCATCTGAGCAGGCTGATGTCTGGCCACCAGCGTCAGAACAGGCGGCATCAGCAACAACGAGACGACAAGGCAGCAGGCAACTCCGATGGCCAGCAGCAGACCGATACTGAAGAGACCAGCATGGGCGGAAACCAGCAATCCGGAGAAGCCCGCGATCGACGTCAGTGAAGTCACGATCACACTGCTGAGCGTATCCGTGGATGGCAGGTAACCTTCCTTGCCGGCAGCAATCTGTCGACGGCAGTCGGCGACCAGGTAAATCCCGTTATCGACTCCGATGGCAAACACCAGCGGCAGTGCCATCAGGCTCATCGGATTCAGCTGCAACCCCAGCAGCTGCAGCATGCCCAGCAGCACAGTGCCACCAGCAAGAGCCGGCAGCAGTGTCAGCACTGTATCTCGCAGGTTGCGGAAATCCAGGACCGCCGCGATGAACGCCGCCAGTCCGACACAGATCATCACGGCCAGCGAGGGGTCCACGGACCCATTCCGCTGGTACAGAGTATATCCGATGAAGGCTGCCACACCGATCGGCGGTACAATGGTCAGAAGCTTCTGTCCGGGTCGCAGGTAGTTGAACAACAGAATCATGAAGATCACAGACAGGGCATAGAGTCCGATCGAGGCCCATGTGACATCCATGCGTCCAGCGGATTCATACACCTGAATCGGCGCTCCGGTAACCCCGGCATCCACTGTCCGCAATTCACGAACAAAGCGATCCAGTTCCGGTCCGTTCCAGATGTTCTCACGCGGATAGATTCGCAGTGCCCACTGCTGTTTTCCATCACCATCGATCTTCAGAAATCGCGACTTCAGCTCGCGCGGCAGGTCGCGGAGGTCCACTGGGTCGAAGCGATCGGCGGCGGCGATTTCCTGGTATTCCCCCAGCAGCCAGCGTACGGTCATCGTGTTCCAGGCGGTCAGTATGGCGGCGGATTCCCGCGCTGGTGTGGTCGACAGCTCATTCAGGAACTGATCAAGGCTGGCAGCCGCTGCTTTGGCTCGCGGGTGATCTGATTTCTTCAGTACAGCATACAACTCGTCGGCCTGTCGACCGGTTTCAAGATAGCTGCCTTCGCGGAGTGCAGGCACACTGGCTGAAAGGCTAGCAGCCTGCTGCTGCAGACTCTGCAGCATCTGCACGGTGCTGCTGTTGGGCTGCTCCGGCAGTTTGCTGGCAGCATCGCTGACTCGTCCTACCGTTGACAGCTTCAGGAACTTCGTCCGCAGCTGCATCGCTTCTTCCCAGGAGCGGGCAATCGAGACGGCGTGCAGGACGGTTTCCGAACCGGCTGCGTCAAGAGCTCGCTCGGCCTCCACCGACTCGGCCCGCTGATCCTGCAGTTCCAGCAGATTCGGATTGTAACCCACGCGGGACTGCAGGCGTCCATCTGACCAGCGGAAGGCCTGCGAGGAAAACGCGAGGACAAGGACAGCGGCTGCGGCGGTCGCCGGTACGGGCCATGCAGTCAGCCAGCCGGACAGTTTGGCTGCAGGCAGAGGTTGGGGCAGCTGTTCAACGTCAACATCCGCGTCGGAAATTGCAATCAGCGCGGGCAGGAACCAGAAGACAGACGCTGCACACAGCACAACACCCATCGCAGAGATCAAACCCAGTTCAGCAACGCCCGGAAATCCGGTCAACAGAGCGGTGGCAAAAGCGAGGGCAGCTGTGGCAGCTGAAATCAGAATTCCGCCACCCGTGGTTTCAGCAGCTTCTCGCAGAGCCTGCGGCAGCTCATACAGCTCCTGCCGCAATGCCAGATAGCGATGAATATACGAGACAGAGAAGTCAATACTGAGCCCGATCAGGAAGATCGCAAAACAGATACTGACAATATTGACGGACCCAACGACGGCCGTAGCAGCGCCGAAAGTCCAGCACAGCGAAACCAACAAGGTCATCAACGCCAGCATCGGGTGCCGCATCCCGCGGAACACGGCAAACAGAACGCCCCCCACCAGCAGGGCTGCTGCCAGAGCAGCATTGCGAATATCAATCGACGTTGATCGCAGCTCGTCGTGCTCAAGAGCCGGCATGCCTGTCAGCGAGACTTTCAGTGCGGCCGCATCCGTTCGCCCGGCGGTTTCTGCTTCCCGAGCCAGTGTCCGCAGGCGATCAAGAGACGACTCCTGAGCCTTCGCAACCTGCTGCTGTGGCTGCGACAGACACACCAGCAGGACACCCACAGTGCCTTCGGTGTTAATCATCCAGGAGAGCGCACCATCGGACAGTTTCTGATCCGATGCGATGGTCATCAGTTCGGGCAATGGTGGCTTAAACGTATTCTGTTCTGCCCGACCACTGGCCACAGCATTGTGCATGTAAGAAGACAGGCTGTCAGCAAACCGTTCGGCCGATATCCATGTGGCTTCAGGTACCATCCCATCAGCCTGACCACGCCGAATCTGGCCCAGCAGAGTCGCTGCAAGACTTTCAGAACGAATCAGATCCCAGTTCTGCTGCCGCACTACTCGGTCGTAGGTCTGCAGTCGAGCAGCTGTCTTGCGAATCTCATCGTCAGTCAGGAACTGCAGGGCCTTGCGACGCATGGCCGTCAGGTCGACGCGTGACAGCACATTTTCAAAGTGCTCTGGTTCTCGCTTCAGCTTCTCGCCGAGTTCGTCAATGACGCTGCGAATCAGACGCACATTCGGTGCTTCCGTCTGCACCACCACCATCAGGTCGGCGGCGCTGCCGAAAGTATCGGAATACTGCTGCCAGCTGCGGCTGAAACGGGCTTCACGATCCGTCAGCTGTGAGCGACTTGTCTGGATTTCCAGATGCGTGACGGAATAGCCCACAGACGCGCAGGCTGCCAGCAGGCCCAGCCACAGCATCAGCCTTGGGCGAGCGCAGGCAACGGCCGCCACCCAACCGGCGAGTCGTGCCGGCAGTGGTCGAGATGTTCCGTTTTCTGATGACCGACCCATGACCATCCCTGGTCAGGAAACTGCAATTCGGGGAATGCTCAACAGGAACCCTGCAGCAGATTCTGCCGAAACCCACATTGAGCAGGCTGTTTCGCAGTGCGCACAAAGGCAGCACGTACGACGCAGTCGCTCGTAATCGAAAGATCGGCATCTGCAGAGAGATTGCTGGAGCGAAACTGAGAATTGGCGGGTGAACGATGCGGAACTTGAGTTTCAGCAGGAGGTTTTTGGACGAAATTCATAGGATTTCAATGTCCGGATCGCTGCAGGCCCACTGAAACTCAGCTTCAGCCGCCAGCCAATTCGTTTGTAACAAGCGTTGCCCGCCCGTTTTTTATGCAGACAATGCCGCAGATGATGGAACTTTGCCACGAGGAAATTCCACGGTGAAGACCACTTCCGCTATGGCTCGTCTGCTGACGGCTCCCGGCCCGGGGGCCGTCGCCGTGATTCAGGTTCAGCTTGAGCCAGGTTTGCATGCGAATGCCTTTCAGCCGTTCACCCGACCGGATCAACTGAGTCCCTTCGATGCTGTCACAGGCCGGATTCTGTATGGTCGCTGGAATGGTGAAGATCTTGTCATAGTCCGGACAGGCTCGCAGACATGGGAGATTCAATGCCATGGGGGCCAGGTTGCAGTGGACCGCATTCTGGCCGATCTGCAACACGCAGGAATCAACCGCCAGCCAGTTAGGGGCTATTCGTCTGCGGCAGTGTCAGCAGGCAGCTCCGCAGCAGACCGCGAAGCAGCCGTGATCAGCACGGCACTGCAGTTATGCCGCACACGGCAGGCGGCTGACATTGTGCTGCGGCAGGCGGATGGCAGACAGCGACCATGGATGCAGCAGGTTCAGCAGGATGACCCAGTGGCTCTTCAGCATCTGAATCGATGGTTGCCGTTAACCCGAGCTTTGCTGCATGGCTTTCGCATTCTGCTGACGGGTGAGCCGAATGCCGGCAAATCGTCATTGCTGAATCTGCTGTGTGGTCGACAGCGGGCCATCGTCTCTGAGACTCCGGGAACAACTCGTGATCTGCTCGAAGCAGAAACCTGCCTTGCAGGTTGGGTGCTGCAGTTCCATGACTCAGCCGGTATTCGCAGTGCAACGGATTCAGAAATTGAGGCGGACGGGATTCGTCGTTCGCTGTCGGCAGCAAACACGGTCGATCTGATTTGCTGTGTGGCCGGACTGCAGCCCGTGCCGATGGTGCTGCTGCAGGCATTGGCCGCAGCCCGATGTCCCGTGCTGCTGGTGCAGAACAAGGCAGACCTGCTGACGGGTGACGAAAGAGCGAAAATGTCGTCTGAGGCAGTTGTTGCTCCCTTCGCTGCCAGAGTTGTCGTTTCGGCTCTGACCGGTGAAGGCCTGCCCGAATTGCACCAGTGGATGCTGCACTTGCTGATCCCCGAACAGCCGGCCGCGGATGCGCCGGCGGCGGACGAGACGAGCCTGGACGAAGTCGGCCGCGCCTTCGAGCTCCTCACCTTCCTCGACGTGCGCCGCGCAGCCGATGTGCCGGGCGAAAATCTCGGCGAGGGCCGCTTCCAGATCCCCATCGAGGAGGCCATGAAGAAGGTCGTGGCCGAGGGACTCTGAGCGTGCGCATCCTCCTGGCCATCACGCTCGCCCTGGCGGCGAGCGTCTCCGTCGCCTGGGGCCACGATGACGCGCCGGCCGCGCCGTCGTCGTCACGCCCGTGCCCGTGTTGCCGGCCACGTCGACCGCGCACACCCGGAAGCCGTAGGTCGTGCCGTCCGTGAGCCCCGTCAGCGTCATCCCCTCGGGCTGGTCCGCGAGCAGTTCCAGCAGATCGAGCGTGCGGTCGAGCACCGGCACCCGGTAGCGGCTGAGCGGTCGCGGCGATCGGGCCATCGGGAGCTCGCGAGTTCCGGTCGACGGGGCGGTGACGTTGCCCGCACGCCGTCCCGTGCGTTATACAACCCATCCGGTCTACATTTCAAATGACAAACATGGTTTCAAATACAAAACATACGGTCATCGTCACCGGCGGCTCGCGAGGCTACGGTGCGGGCATTGCGGAGGCCTTCGCCGCCACCGGCAGCCGCGTCTGGATCACCGGCCGGGACTCGGCCGCCCTTCGTGCCACCGCCGCCCACGGGCGCGGTGATGGCTTCCGCGCCGGCGATGTTCTCGGTGCTGATCTTCATCACGCCGCGGCTGTTGTTCGCGAGCAGGAGCCAGTCCTTGCCGTCCTTGTGATAGACGATCATGTCGAGCGGGCGGTTGCGGTTGCCCAGCTCGGCGATGGTCTTGCCCTTGATTTTCGCGGCGGGCTGAATGTCCTTTAACGGGAACTGCACGAGCGGCGTGCAAGTGTAGGCGGCGAGGAGCTGCGGCTCGTTGCCGACCTTGAACGGGACGAACGTGCGGATGGGCGCGCGGGTCTCGAACTTGCCGTGCGCGCCGTGGTAAATCTCAACGCTCGTGCCGTGCGCGATTTTGATTCGACGTTGATTCTCTATGGCCTTGCAGGGAGTGCGTTGATCACAGCGGGTCGAGCGCTTGGTCTCTCTGTGGCAAGCGAGGTGTTTGCCGATCGAAGCTATCAGGCCGACGGTAGCCTCACTCCGCGCACGCAACCTGGTGCCCTGCTGGCTGACGAGAATCAAGCGGCTCGGCAAGTATTGACCATGGTTCGCGAGCGTCGAGTCCGAGCGCTTGACAACAAATGGGTCAGTGTCGAAGCAGATACGGTTTGCATTCACGGCGACAC
>CAXBSH010000335.1:0-6479 GCA_963977705.1 uncultured Planctomycetaceae bacterium | reverse complement strand
AGACGCACCTGCAGGAATTGCAACCACCAGCCACTCTGCAGCGAAACGCCTGCTGGGCTGCCATGATCTTCAGACCCGGAACTGCTCATGGTGCCTGCTGCCCCCTGTCGCCGTTTGCTGTACTTTCGGGCTCCATCGGATGCTCCCAATGCAGCAACAAATCATAGTCCTCGTGCCGGAACACCCATAACGGATCAATCCCCACGACGACATAACGCTCGCGCCGCTGTTCCACAGGCTGATCGAGTGTCAGCTGGACTGCATAGCAACTGGCAGCATTCCCGGGGACCTGTCCCAGAATTCGCCAAGACTGCAGTGGTCGCTGCTGAATTCGGGACGAGTCGGTGACGTGGATCAATGGCGCGGACTGAGGAACCGGACCGACCGGGATTCCCGCCTGCCAGGCTTCCAGAACACGGCTTAACGCCTGCCGACAAACAGCGTCAGACGGGATAAAATCCGCATCACTGCGACCCGTTGACGGCAGAAAATACCGCCAACCTGCCAGTGTCACTCCGGAAAGCAACAGCAGCCCCAGCAGCAGGCGAACAGACACAGGCCGTTTCATCAGCTGCAACATCAGCGGGACTTCCGACAGCAAACTGAACGGTCAGAACACAACAGACGATCAGAACGGCAACTGAACGACCTCACCGCTGCCACGAGTTCCAAGGGCACGCCAGACACCCAGATCCACGTTTTCGCTGCAGAAATGCACCGAGCCGTCACCCATCATGAGCTGCACACCACCCGTGTGCCGACTACTGGCCGAGACCTGCATGGCCATATTTGTCATCGTTCCAGGGAAACCAGTGCCCGCACAAGAAATCGTGTTGGGAACAGCCACGTGGTTGTACTGAGTACAACAGTTTTCGCCCATCACCCAGCTATAGCCATATTTGCTGGTCAGCGGCGTGGCAGTCAAAGGATTCAATGCCCGACAGGTCTGGAAGGTTGCATCCAGACTGGTCTGATGAGGAATCACCAGCAGATCAGACTTCGGATCGGGTCGACCCTGACCTCGAATGCGCTCACTGAAGAATGCTGTGTTGCTTGTGCCGTCCGTCATGTCGCGGGACGAACATTTGCTGAGATAGTAGAAGACACCGGTCTGCAGTTCAGCCGGAGCCGTGTCGCTGGCCAGGCCGGGACTATCGCTGCGGTCACACAACCAGCCACCCTGATTGGCAACATAGTTGTTCTGGCCCTTCCACGCATCCGTCACTCCCAGGTCTGACGGACAGAAGAATGTGCTGATTGCCGTCCGACTGGCAACCGCGTTCATACCTGTCGGACTGACAAACGCCGGCATGAAATTGATCACACCACCCATGCCCGGTGTCTCTGGAGGAAAATTGAAGTCAATGGATTTGTACAGGTTGTCCTGCTCGATGTAGGGCAACAGCATGGCGTGCTGAGACCAGCGAGCGTAAACGGGGGCACCGGCGTAGCTGGGGCCTTTTCCGAATGGATACACCCGGTGCGTGTCATGGTAGTTGTGGACAGCAATCGCCAGCTGCTTGAGATTGTTCTTGCACTGCGTCCTGCGAGCAGCCTCGCGAGCCTGCTGTACAGCAGGAAGCAACAATGCCACCAGAATGGCAATGATGGCAATCACCACCAGAAGTTCGATCAGGGTAAAACCACGCTGACGCATCGGCCCGTCTCCGCACCGGAAAAAAAATTGCACTGTTAAGAGATTATCAGTCAACCTAAGCGGGCTTGCGAGAGGATTTCCGGGGAAAAGACGGCAGGAATCGCAGAATTCCTCGAATCAATACATGAAACAAGAGTCAAGAAAAAACCCTACCGATTCCGGAAACCTCATCGCATTTCATCGCCGGTAAGGGAATGTTGCAAAAAAGCAACGGCAAGAACCGGCAATAACCGCCGGATCCTCTAAGGGATCAGCGTGTGGCTATGGAGGCCAATTTCGCGGCGAATAGATGCACTGGGTGATTTCCGCACCGGTCCCGACAGCCCAAAGCCAGGCACAAGGTGCCATGCACCTGAAAACGTAAAGGTCAGCCACCATTGATGATGCGTCTTCCATAAACACAAGGTGCTTGGCACCTGAGCACGCGGTTTCACCGACAAACATGCATTCAAGCCACCCCGCCTGGCAGCCGTTACCACCGCTGACAACAGCCGTCAGCCGCTCAGCACGCACCAGCTACTGCTTCCCCTTGCTCTGAACCTTGCGGTCCCAGCTTTGCTGATTAGCTTCCACATCCTTGCCAGGATCCGCAGGAATTGCCTGACCACGGCGACGCATCACTTGTTCCAGACTGGCGATCGTTGCAGCGTCCGGACGAAAATTGCCTTCCCGATATCCGTGCGCAATGATCAAGGGAGTCCAGCCCCAGCGATTGGGCTGATTCCAGACTGCGGGCCGCAAACCCTGCTCATCCAGATACTCAATCAATGCGGGCCAGTTCTGATACGCTGCTCCGTGCATCGCCGTTTCACCGTTTTCGTCGACCGCATTCAGATCCAGCCCCAGTTGCTGCAATCGTTTGACGACTTGAATCGCTTCAGCCTCCGATCCGGCTGACTCCAGTCCACTCCCCAGATCCCCGACTCCGGCAGCAGCCTGCACCGCTGTCGCTCCATCAGCGTTCGGAATCTGCGGGTCTGCTTTCAATTCCAGCAGCAGCTCCAGCAGAGCCAGATCGCCTGTCTGGGCTGCCAGCACAAAGGCCGTACAACCGGTTGTTGTAAAATCCGCGAACCCGGACTGCCCCTGACGCAATCGCAGATTGACGTCGCCCCCACCCTGCACCAGCCTGCGGACAAACTGCAGCGAGCTCATGCGGCCCGAACCCACCGGCGGTGGGTCACCGTCACCGCGCACCGGACGTCGTACGGCCACAACAGCGTGCAAAGCCCCCTGCCCCATGGGTTGAGCATTCGGGTCTGCCCCGGCATCCAGAATCGCTGCCGCTGTATCAAAGTGGCCGTTCTGAACGGCCAGCAACAGGGGGTTCGGACCCTTCGCCTGCCCACCCACAGTCCGCGCGGCGTTGACGTCCATGCCCGCCTGCAGCAACCGCAGCAGCACCTCCGTCCGGCCCTCACGAACTGCAAACAATCCGGCCGTCCATCCGGCAGGTGTCGCTGCAGCCGCATCCGCGCCGCCCTGCAACAGTCGATCCACCACCACCACATGCCCCTCGGCAGCCGCCCACATCAGCGCCGTCTGCTGTTTCTGATCACGACCATTCGGGGCAACACCGGCGTGCAACAATGCCAGCACCGCCCGCTCATGACCGGCTCGCGCTGCCAGCATCAGCAAAGTTTCACCCCCCGCTCCCCTGACACTCGTCTCAGCACCGCTCTGCAGCAGCCGTTCAACAATCTCACCAGCCCCCGCTTCACAGGCCAGCAACAGCGGCCGTACACCGTACGAATTCTCTGCATCCACCGTAGCGCCCGCCTGCAACAGCTGCGAGACCTGCGGCAGATTGTTCTGCATCACCGCCCAATGCAGCGCCGTCATTCCGTCCGCCTGCGCCGCATTGACAGAACACCCCGACTGCAGCAACTGTGGAATTCGAGTCCACTCGCCCCTCTCCGCAGCATCTGCAATCCCTGCAAGAGACGCTGTCCCCTGCTCCTGAACCGCACCTCGACTGGAGACATTCCCAACCTCATCAGCAGCTGCACTGCACACAAACAGCAGCGACAACGCACTGCACCACGCACGAGCCGGCAGACTGACCCAGACCTTACGGTTTTTCATCAGACAACCTCGTCCGTTACAGCGATGCTGGTTCAAACAAATCATCCACTCGACCGTTGCTGTCCGCAAAACGATCGAGGCTGACACCCACGCGATCCAGTAGGGTCAGATGCAGATTTGCCAGTGGCGTCGGCTCAGTGAACTGCAGATGTCGTCCGCCCTGCATGCGTCCGGCCGCACCTCCGGCCACCACAATCGGCAGATTGATGTGATCATGCAGGTTCGGATTTCCCATCCCACTGCCATACAGATACAGCACGTGATCAAGCATCGTGCCACCAGCTTCCGGAGTCTGCTGCAGACTCTGCAGAAAGTCCGCAAACAACGACGCGTGAAACCGGTTGATCTGAGCCACCTTGGCAATCTTCTCCGGATCATTGCCGTGATGCGTCAGTGGATGATGCGGCTCGCTGACGCCGATCTCCGGATACGTGCGGTTACTGGTTTCGCGTGCCATCTGAAACGTGATGACTCGCGTCAGATCTGCCTGCAGCGCCAGCTTCTGCAGATCAAACATCAGCTTTGCGTGCTCGCCGTACAATGCCGGAACCCCTCGCGGACGATCAAGATCGGGCAACTGATCGGAAGCAGCCGACTTTTCCGCCTGTTGAATCCTGCGTTCGACATCGCGCACTGACTGCTGGTATTCATCCACACGTCGCTGATCGGCCGGTCCCAGCGTCAGCCTGAGCCGCACAAACTCGTCCCGCACAGCGTCCAGCAGACTGGCCCGTCGCTGCAGCGCCGCTTTCCTTGCACCAGCACCGCCACCTTCGCCGAACAACTGTTCAAACACCAGACGCGGATGCGGTTCTGGTGGCAGCGGTGTCGTTGGCGATGACCATGACAGACAATTCTGATACACACACGCATATCCATTATCACACTGCCCCACCGCTGCAATCAGATCCATGGACAGTTCCAGCGATGGCAAAGCCGTGTCGCGTCCCAGTACTGCAGCAGCCAGCTGATCGGCGGTAGTGCCCAGATAATAATCGTTGCTCTCAGTCCGTCGTGCCCGTGCGGCACTTAAGAATGACGCATTCGATGTGGCATGAGTCCCTGGCCAGGCATTTCGCAGCTCAAGACCACTGACCACGGAGATCTGCTGGCGAACAGCAGCAAACGGTTCCAGAATCGGGGTCAATTGATCAAGCGTCGGCGTGGCTGCCGGAGTCCAGCGGCTGTGATCACAACCCATCGGAATGTACACATACCCCAGACGCCGCAGCCGCTGCTCAGACGCCACCGTACGTTCCTGCGCCGTCAGTGCCGGAATCATCGCATCCAGCAAAGGCAGACCAATCGCCGCACCCCCGCCACGTAACAGCACGCGACGAGGCAGATGTTTTTGAAATGGTGGCATAATGCTCAGTTCTGGTTGTTCAGAGTAGCTTTTCGAAGTCGAAACGGAGGACTATCCACAATGGCCTGCAGCAACGCAGAAAAACGATACTGCTGCTCAGCCGATCGACGCACAATCTCACGGACCGCGGCGCCATCCTCCGGCTGCAGTCCACGCCCCACACCATACGTCAGCAGCTTCTCTGCCAGCGTTCTGACAAACAGCTGAGGACGATCCAGCAAGGCCTGCTCAAGCCCGCTGACACCCACAAATCCGTCCGCCCCGGGCAGGCCACCATCAGCCACGATCGGATCCTCAGACTCCTGCTCACGCCAGCGTCCAACAGCATCAAAATTCTCCAGCGCCAGCCCCACCGGATCAATCCGATCATGACAGATGGCACAAGCCGCATTCTCTCGATGTGCCGCAAGTCGCTCACGCACGGACAAACTGCCGGACACCGTCACATCCTGCAGATCTGACACCCCCGGAGGTGGTGGCGGTGGCGGTGATCCCAGCAGATTTTCCAGCACCCATTTACCTCGCAGCACCGGAGATGTCCGAGTGGCGTACGAGGTTGCCAGCAGCACACTGCCCTGCCGCAGCAATCCACCTCGCTGAAACCGCGGGTCCAGTTCCACTCGCCGAAAATGACTGCCCAGCACGTGCGGAATTCCATAGTGCCGCGCCAGACGCTCATTCAGCCACGTTGATGATGTTCGCAGCAGGTCCAGCACACTGCGATCCTCACGCACCACGTCCAGAAACAACAGCTCGGTCTCACGACGCATCGCGTCTTTCAGATTCTGGTCCACATCAGGGAACAATCGCGCATCCGGAGCAGCAGCCTGCAGGTTCCGCAGGTACAGCCACTGGTCGGCAAAGTTTTCCACCAGAGCTGTGGCTCGAGCATCCGCCAGCATCCGCAGCGTCTGCCGCTGCAGTTCTTCCGGCTGCAACAACCGCCCCGACTCAGCCACACTCAGCAGCTCCTCGTCAGGCAGACTACTCCACAGGAAAAACGACAGCCGCGAAGCCAGCTCAACACCCGTCACCTGCGCCGCATCCGCCGTATCATTGCCGTTACCACGTTCCACCCTGAACAGGAATTGCGGACTGGACAGAATGCCGGCCAACCCGCGTTCAATACCCGCCTCGAAGTCCTGTTCGTCCTGCCAGCCCAGCTGAAACAGCTGCATCGGCATCTGCAGATCAGCAGCAGAAATCGGCCGTCGATAGGCCTGGCGCAAAAGTCCAAGAAAGATCTGTTCGGCACAGGCCACGACTTCCTGCTCCGACGAAGGCATCGCAGTCAGAATCCGACGACGACTGTCCGACTGTCCGCTTTCCGACGCACCCAGCGGTCCAGCGATCACCAGCTCCGCCACTGCC
>CAXBSH010000334.1:0-6516 GCA_963977705.1 uncultured Planctomycetaceae bacterium | reverse complement strand
TTTTTTTTAATGATACGGCGACCACCGAGATCTACACTCTTTCCCTACACGACGCTCTTCCGATCTTCGGACGTCGTCCAAAACGCCCGGCTGCGACGGCCGCAAGGATCGTCGCGATGATCGCGCCGGAAGCAGTTGCCATCTGCGTCTTCGCTGCAGCATAGTGCTTGACCCCATCCACATCCGGTCGCAGCTCCCCCGCCCACCTCGGTGCCCACTGAATTGAGCCCCAGGTACCCAGCAACGCCACACCTGCCAGACCTGCTCCCAGCAGCATCCGATTCAGAATCATTTTTTCATCGGCCGCTGTCATCGCCCCCGACTGCCTGGTTCGCTGCAGGTACTGCCTGACCGGATACAGGAAACCCTGCAGCGTCACAATCAGTCCAAGCAAAGTTCCAATGGCTGACACAAACCACGGCAACCCATTCGCCAGTGGTGACCACAATACAATAATCCCCGTCGCAGCCAGACAGCCCAGCAGAACCCCTCGCAGGTCTGCATTACTCCAGTTGGACGTCTTGCCTGCAGCCTGCTCCTCCTCCCACTTCGACGATTCCGGCACACACAGACGAATAAAGAAGATCAGTAAGGCCGGAAGCGAACCGGTGATCATCAGAAATCGCCATGCATCATTCGACAGCAGGCTGGCCTTCAGCTCGGCCGAAACGCCCACGGCAGTCAGTAACCCGTCAATTGAACCTACCACTCTGACCGTGCCAATACTGAGCAATGCCACCAGCAGGAAACCCACATTCGATGCCGCACCGATCAGACCGGCTATGAATGCACGACTCTTGCCAGGCCAGATCTCATTCACCAGCGCCACGCCCAATGACCATTCGCCACCCATCCCCAGTGACGCAATAAAACGCAGCACCGCAATCTGCCACGCCTGAGTCGCAAAGCCACACATCCCGGTCAGCACCGCGTACGTGACAATACTGAGCGACATCGCCCGCACTCGACCGATCTTGTCACCCAGCCATCCGAACAATACCCCACCGCTGGCGGCCCCGACCAGAAACACGGCCATAATCACGCCAAACCACTGATCCACCTCCTCCTTCGAGACGGCAGCACCCAGCAGGTCCTTCAGTGCCGGCTTTCCAATCAGCGGAAATAACCCCATCTCAAATCCATCAAACATCCAGCCCAACAACGCCGCAGCCAGCGTGGCAAACTGCGCAAAGCCGGATGCCGGCGGACGGGACGGTACTGAGGAAGGAGTGGTTGTTGTCATCTGCGTGGGATTCCCGAATTCTGATCCGATGGCAGCAGCAGGCCTTCCGCATCGGATAGCCTCGCCGAGTTCAATCCGGGAAACTACACTGCCAACGGTCGTTTGGAAAGTCACCGCCCCCGGTCCGCATGGACCCTTTGACCTTTTTGCAGCAGTCAGCAGTCGCCAATGTCCGCAGCATCCACTCTCCCGGCTTCCACCGTCATCATCGGGCTGGAAGTTCACGTTCAGCTGAAAACTCACACAAAACTTTTCTGCAGCTGCACCACCGAATTTCGTCCGGACGACCCCAACTCGCAAACCTGCCCGGTCTGCCTTGGTCTGCCCGGTACCCTGCCGGTCATGAATCAGCAGGCCTTTCAACTGGCCATCACCACCGCTCTGGCACTGAACTGCAGCATCGCCCACGAAACTCGCTGGGACCGCAAACAGTACTATTATCCCGATCTGCCCAAAGCCTATCAGATCAGTCAGTATGACCAGCCTTTCAGCAGCAGTGGCTGGCTGGAAATTGCCGCTGACGACCCGCAGCTGCCCCCGCGCCGCATCCGCATCACTCGAGCCCACCTCGAAGAGGACGCCGGAAAGAATCTGCACGATGAATCCGGTCGCGGCGGTGACAGCCGAGTCGATCTTAACCGAACCGGGACACCGCTGCTGGAGATTGTCAGCGAACCCGACCTGCGCACCGCTGCCGAAGCCCGCCGATACCTCGAATCACTGCGCTCACTACTGCTGTTTCTGGGCGTTTCTGACTGCAACATGCAGGAAGGCAGCCTCCGCTGCGACGCCAATGTCAACCTGCACGTTCCACTGACCGACGGCACCACCGCAGCCACACCCATCGTCGAACTGAAAAACATGAACAGCTTCCGCAATGTGGAACTGGCCATCGAATACGAAGTCCGACGCCAGCAGCAGCAATGGCTGAAAACCGGACAGCGCAAAGGCGATGTCCCCAAACAAACACGCGGCTGGGACGCCGAGAAAGGCCTGACGTTCAGTCAGCGGGAAAAAGAAGAGTCTTCAGACTATCGCTACTTCCCCGATCCCGATCTGGAACCCGTCTTTGTCTCCGCAGAACAGATCGAATCACTGCGTTCAAAACTGCCGGAGACTCCCAGCGCCCGACGACAACGCTGGTGCACCGCACTGGGCCTGTCCGAATACGATGCAGATGTCATTCTTGATCAGGGCCCC
The DNA here is from genome assembly GCA_963977705.1 of uncultured Planctomycetaceae bacterium. Lineage (GTDB taxonomy): Bacteria > Planctomycetota > Planctomycetia > Planctomycetales > Planctomycetaceae > SXXK01. Next base: position 4,073 of record CAXBSH010000334.1, on the reverse strand, counting down.
GAACTGTCCGCCTGGTTTGAAGCTGTCCAGCAGCAGTGCGGTGACGGCAAAACGGCCGCCAACTGGGTCACACAGGACATCCTTCGCGATTTGAAAGCCACCGGTTTAACGCTGGCCGAGTTTCCGATCACGGCCGAGATTCTTGGGGCCTTACTGAAGTGCGTTGTGGCTGAACGTATTACCACCAAAAGTGCACGAGATATCTATGCCGAGCTGCGGACTCGAACCGGCGAGGCAGTCACTGCTCCGACGGTTGAGGACATCGAGCAGATGATTCGTGAGCGGCGGCTGGAAATTGTTCGTGACACAGGCGCTCTGGACGCCGCAATCGCAGCAGCGATGGCCGCCAAAGCCGATGCCGTCCGCGATTTTCGCGGTGGTAAACAGAATGCTCTGGGCCCTCTGATCGGCCTGATCATGAAACAGGTTGCCGGAGCGGATCCGAAACAGGTGCGGGAACGATTGATTTCCGCCATAAATTCCGGAGAGTAGTACTGCTTCAAGGTCGTCTTCGCGGCCCCTTTTTCGTTTCATTCTTCCTGCCTGGTGACCACGTGATCCGATATCTTCCCACCCTTGCCGTTGGCCTGCTTTTGGTGTGCATCTGCGCTCCACTGCCTGCTCAGTCCCCCACCGACACCGCCAAAAAGCTGATGGTCTTACCGGAACGGCCCAAACGTCCGGATCTGCCACCCAGTTCTTTGCCGCTGAAGTTTCTGCAGGGCGAGCGAGTGGCCTTCCTTGGCAACTCCACAGCCGAACGCATGAACCTGTTTGGCCATTTCGAAACACTGCTGCATACCCGATTTCCGGATCAGCAGCTGATCATTCGCAATTTTGCTCGACCGGCAGAAGAGGTCGGCGTCCAGCAGCGTTCTGCTGACTATACGGCCCTCGATGATCCTCAATTGGCCTTCGGTGCCGACACCTACTTCTGTTTCTTCGGCTTCAACGAATCCTATGCGGGTCCCGCAGGCCTGGATGCGTTCCGTGCCCGCTACCATCAGTATCTTGACACGATGGCGCAGCGATATCCTCGCGACGACACCAAAGCAGCTCCACGATTCGTTCTTGTTTCTCCGATTGCCTTCGAGGACAGTGGCGATCCGCTGCAGCCTGCGGCGGCCCCCATCAACGAAAACCTCAGGCTTTATGCGGCCGCAGTGGCTGCTGTTGCCACCGAACGCAAACTGGCATTTATCGATGTGTATGAAGCTTCGCAGACTTTACTGCAGCAGCAGCCCGGCCTGCAGTATTCGATCAATGGCTGCCATTTGAATGACGCCGGTGATCGTGAAGTCGCTCGACTGCTGGATCAGGCGGCATTCGCCTCTGCCAGTCCTGCCAGTTTCGGCAGCCCACCCTATGAAGCTCTGCGGGCCGCCATCAACGACAAATCGTGGGTCCACCTGCAGGACTATCGCATGCTGAACGGCTGGTACGTCTATGGCGGCCGTCGTACATGGGATACAGAAACGTTTCCCCGCGAATACATCAAGATCCGCAAAATGGCGGAAGTGCGTGATCGCCTCATCTGGGATCTGGCGCAGGGGAAAAAGTCGGCCGGACCAGTTGATGATTCCACGACCGGTGACCTGATCGTTCCGGAAACTCGCTTCGGCAATCCTCGACAGAAATACTCTGAAGCCGATGAATTGCGTTACCTGTCCCCGGAACAACTGATCCAGCAGACTAAAGTTCCGGCAGGTTTTGAGATGCGGCTGTTCGCTGATGAAACGATGTTTCCGGAACTGGCCAAGCCGGTCCAGCTCAACTTTGACAACAAGGGCCGACTGTGGGTGGCCTGCATGCCCACATATCCGCAATGGAAGCCGGGTGACGCGAAACCTGACGACCGACTGGTCATCCTTGAAGATGCCAATCAGGACGGCAAGGCTGACAAGTGCACCGTGTTCTACGACAAGCTGCACTGTCCCACCGGTTTTGAATTCTGGAATGGTGGAGTCCTTGTGGTTGACCAGCCACGACTTTTGTTTCTGAAGGATACCGATGGTGACGACAAAGCTGACGAAGTTGTGCACCTGATGGACGGCTGGGCTTCGGACGACACACATCACACCTGTGGGGCTTTTGAATGGAGCCATGGCGGAAAACTGCACATGCTGGAAGGGATCGCCACCAGCACAACTCTGGAAACACCATGGGGCCCCCATCGCAGTTACGGAGCAGGCGGCGCTTATGTCATGGATCCTCGCACAATGAAGATCCGTCAATTCTCACTGCCCGGTCAGTACAACATGTGGTGCTACGTCTTCAATGGCTGGGGGCAGGGCATTGTTGGTGACGGTACGACAGCCAATCAGGCGTGGGACACACCACTGTCAGGCGCACAATTCGGTGGTCGAGCCGGACTGAATTTTGTCTTTAACAACGAAGGTATGCGTCCGGCGCTCGGCAGTGAATTCCTTGTCAGTCGCAATTTCCCGGACAGCGTCCAGGGCCAGTTCACGTATGCCTGCGTCATCAACATGAATGGTCTGCCACGATTTACAGTGGGCGACAACGGAGGTGGTTATGCCGGGGCCCGTCTGAAAAATGCTGATGGTTCTCCGGATGACCTGATTCGATCGGACGACAAGCATTTCCGTCCGGCTGACCCGCAGATTGGGCCTGACGGTGCCCTCTGGTTTGGCGACTGGGCAAATGCATTGATCGGGCATATGCAGTACAGCCAGCGTGACCCGAATCGCGATCATACTCGTGGTCGTATTTATCGCCTGCTGTGCCCCGATCGTCCTTTGACACCGGCTGTGACACAGTTCGGCAAATCGGCCGAAGAGATCCTGCAGCAGCTGCGTGAATACGAATGGCGAACTCGCTATCGAGCACGTCGGGAACTACACGGCCGACCATCCAACGAGGTGCTGCCGGCGGTCGCCGCCTGGTTGAAATCTCTGAATCCGCAGGATCCTGAGTATGACCGATTGCGGACTGAAGCCCTGTGGATTCAGCAGTCTCACCATCAACTGGATGCGGCGTTACTGCAAAGCGTTCTGACATGTCAGACTGCAGATGCTCGTGCCGCTGCAGTTCGCATCGCCGCAGACGAACGCGACTCACTGACCGACGCCGCAGAGCTGCTGGCCGTGGCAGCAAAAGATCCGCATCCCCGAGTTCGCACGGAAGCGGCTCGAGGCCTCAGCTTTTACTCAACCCCCAAAGCTGCGGAATCGCTGCTGCGGATGGCTGATTTCCCGGAAGACTACTGGGTCGACTACACCCTGCAGCACGCGCTCGGTGCCAACGAAGCCGTCTGGCGCAGCTCGTTCCTTGCCGGACAGTTCGCCGATCTGAATCCGCGAGCGGGAGTCATTGTCCAGAAACTGATCGCAGCATCGGAAGCCGGGGCTGCAGCTTTGCCGCACATCCAGGCACTCCTGTCGCAGACTCCGAAACCCGAGGAAGAGCGGAACAAGGCGATGACTGCACTGGCCGATTTGAAAGGTGATGTCAATCGCGGTCGCGAAGTCTTTGTTCGCAGTTGCACAGCCTGCCACAAAGTGGGTAACGGAGATGGTCGGGAATTCGGACCGAATCTGGCCGGTGTCGCAAAACGCATGAACAAGGTCAAGATCGTGCAGTCCATCGTGGATCCCAACGCGGAAGTGGCTGAAAAATATCGGCAGACGCTGATTGTCACGACGGACGGCATGCCAACCGCCGGTTTGGTGGTTTCAGAAAACGACAAGGAAGTTGAACTGTTCGACGGTAAGGCGGTCAGAAAAATTGCCAAAGTGGATATCGAAGAACGAGCTGTGCAGAATCAAAGCAGCATGCCGGAAGGTCTGGCTGCGGCCATTGCACCGGCGGAACTGATCGATATGCTTGAGTACCTTGCGACGCAGACACAGGACGTTCCGCCGCAGAAGTAATCGGGCAACGCAGGACAGATGCAGGACGTCGGCGGCTACCACTGCCGACGTCCTTTTTTTGGCTCCACGTAAAATGCCGTGCGCGGTGTCGCCGTGCGGCGCTGTCACCGAGCTGGTGCTCGGTGGTCGTAGCATGGGCTTCAGCCCGTGTCGTTACCCACGAAACCCGTCGGGCCAGGA
>CAXBSH010000333.1:0-6533 GCA_963977705.1 uncultured Planctomycetaceae bacterium | reverse complement strand
CGAGGACGCGCCGCTTGAGCGTCGCCAGCCGCTCCGCGTCCTCCGGCTTCGGCCAGACCTCGGCGTCGGTCCGGCCGACGATCTCGACCGGGAGCCCGTAGCGGACGTGGCTGACGTACGTGAACCGGAGATCGAGGTCCGCGCTCCAGACGACGGTCGGGATCTGGCCGAGCGCGAGGAGGAGCTGCGCATGAACAACAAGAAGACAAGCGAGCTGTTGTTTCGCGTGCATGCCCTTGAAGAGGAGCGGCAGCGCTTGTACGACAAGATTGAAGTGTCCGGCTACACCGGCCAGCGCCTCAGCCCGGATTATGGAGCCAACGGTTCGGGCGGTCAGGGTTTCAGCCACTTCCCGGCCCCATTAAGTCGCTACTCCAACTGGTATCGTCCGCGGGCACTGACGCTGCAGGCCAGCGAACGCTGTCAGCCGGATCTTTTCCGTCCGCGTGGCCTTGGGACGCTGTTTGCCGAACAGCGCGACGGCTACCGCATGGACTACCAGCCGTATGCGGTTGGTGATGGGAAGTCTGAGTACGGTCCGGCGTACTTCGCTCGCCAGCAGGATCCTCGCTGCAAGAGTGACTGCCTGCTGGAGTATGAAGACGAGAACTGCGAAGAGTGCCGTCCGCGTCACTGATTCGCTGGTCCAGGCGAAGGGATCTGTCTGACAGGATCTGCGATGCAGACTGAACGTACGCTGGTGATCATCGGCGTGGGCCTGATTGGCGGATCGGCTGCCGCTGCGGCACGCAGATCGATGCCTGAACTGAGAATCATCGGGATTGGTCGCAGCCCGCAACGCCTGCAGGCTGCCACAGACGCCGGGCTGCTGGACGCGTGGTATCTTGAGCCTGCTGCGGGGCTCTGGCCGGCCGACGCGTTCGGTCTGGTTTGCCTGCCTGTTGACCAGATCGCCGATGCCGCACGCCAGTTGCTGCAGGCCGGCTGCGGCGTGGTCACGGACGCCGGTAGTGTCAAGGAACCCATCTGCCGGTTGCTGCAGCAGGTCCCCGATTTTGTGGGATCACATCCCATTGCCGGCAGCGAACAGAGTGGTTTCGAACATGCCACAGCCGATCTGTTCCAGCAGCGAGTCTGTGTCGTCTGCCGACATGCGGATCAGGCTGCAGCGGCAGACCGGGTCGCCGGATTCTGGCGACAGATCGGGATGCAGATTCGCTTCATGAGTGCTGCGGAGCATGATCGCGTGCTGGCTCGCACAAGTCATCTGCCGCATGTGCTGGCATCAGTGGCAGCCGGTTGTGTCAGTGATTCTGAACTGGAATTCACGGGGACTGGTTTTCGCGACACGACTCGAATTGCTGCCGGCAGTGCTGAGATCTGGAGCTCGATTCTGCTGCAGAATCGGGAAGCCTGCCTGAACGCGATTGACGCAGCCAGCGGTGTGTTGGCGGCATATCGTGAGGCGATTGAGCGGGCGGATGGTGAGCGATTATCGGATTTGTGGAATTCGGCGGCGGCGAGACGACGGCGACTGGATGATCCAGGAACCTGACTTTCCCAAAGATTCCCACAGGAAATCCCCTTGATTTTTCGGTATCATTCCTGCTGAGGCGTCAGATGCCGGTGCGCTCGGTCGGCCATGGTTGGTCCGTCGGCAATCGGTGTAGGACGGCAATCAGAAAGCCAGCATCAGTGAACAATACCGGGGTGACAGAACCGGCCGGGCCGGGTGGTGCAGCAATCGTTGCGGGCTTAACTCCCGCTGATTATGAGCGGATTGTACCGTTTGAGGCACTGCTGGACCGGATTGTGGCAGAGCGGCAGGAAGACTGGCGGCAGTTTCGTCGTCAGTTGCACCGCCAACCAGAGCTCAGCGGTGCTGAGATCCTGACGACTCAGATTATCTGTCGGCGTCTTGAATCGCTCGGACTGCAACCACGGATCACGTCGCGTGGTGTGGGTTGTTTTGCAGATCTGTGGACCGGTGCCAACAGTCCGGATCTGCCGCTGATCGCGATTCGTGCTGATATTGATGGCCTGCCGCTGCAGGATCGTAAGCAGACAGAGTATTCTTCAACCTGCCCCGGCAAGGCTCATGCCTGTGGCCATGATGTGCACACCACGATTGCCCTCGCAGTGGCCGAAATGATTGTACAGTTGCAGCAGCGACTTTCGGAATCTGCCATGCCCGTCGCTCGGCTGCGGCTGTTATTTCAGCCGGCTGAGGAAATTGCTGAGGGTGCCGGCTGGATGATCGAGGACGGCGCCCTGCAGGATGTGCGCTGGGTCCTTGGACTGCATGTTGACCCCACGCTGCCGGCCGGCCGGGTGGGTGTCCGTTACGGTGTGCTGACGGCTCACGTGGATGAGGTTGCATTATCGGTTCATGGACGCGGTGGTCATGCCGCTCGCCCTCAGCACACCACCGATCCTCTGCTGGCGGCAGCCAGTCTGGTAACCACACTGTATCAGCAGTTACCTCGCCATGCGGATGCACTGCATCCCACGGTCTTTTCCATAGGCTCCATTCATGGCGGTGCAGTATCGAATGTGATTCCCGATGAAGTGCAGATGGCAGGTACTCTGCGGACAACGAATCGTGCGGTGCGTGAACGGGTCATGAATGCGATTCGCGGAATCTGTGCCGGGCTTGCGCAGGCGACCGGCAATCGTATTGAAGCGGCCTTTTATCGGCCTCTCAGTTCTGTCGTAAATCACGAGCTGGCGACGGCAGCCTGTGAGCAGGCAGCTGTGCAGGTAGTGGGCGCCGATCGGGTGGTGCGGATCAGCCATCCCAGCATGGGTGGCGAGGATTTCGCGGAGTATCTGAATCTGGTTCCAGGGGCCATGTTTCGCCTTGGTTGTGCGGGCAGCGAGAACTGGCCACTGCTGCATTCCCCGATTTTTGACATCGACGAGTCCGCGATCGGAATCGGAGCGGCTGTGATGGCTCGCGCAGCCCTCCTGCTGGCACTCCGACCACCTGCAGAAGACTGAGAATCTGCTTGTTTCGGGAAATCCGCGGACTCGGTCGAAATGTCAGCGGATCCGGATTTGGCAAATGGGGTAGTTTACCGCTACAGTTCACTCTGTTCGTGACGCTCAGAAACATTTGTTTTACTCTTGCGAAGTGCTCTGAATCAATGGCCGACATGCACATTCAACTGGCGGTACTGGGTGGTGGACCTGGGGGCTATCCGGCGGCATTCGTCGCAGCGGATCACGGAATGCAGGTCGTTCTGATTGACGAAGGCATTAAACCTGGCGGGGTCTGCCTGAACCGTGGCTGTATCCCTTCGAAAGCGCTGCTGCATGTCGCCAAACTGATGCATGAGGCAGAAGAGGCAGCGCAGTACGGCGTTGTGTTTCAGAAGCCTGAGATCAACCTCGACAAGCTCCGCTCCTTCAAGAATGGTGTGATTGGTTCTCTTTCCGGTGGCATTGAAGGACTCTGCCGGGCCCGGGGAGTCGAACTGGTTCGAGCACGAGGCACGTTTCTCAGTTCCAATGAACTGCAGCTGCAGTACCCGGACGGTACATCCAAAACGCTCAGCTTTGATCACTGCATCATTGCTTCGGGTTCGCAGCCGGCGATGCCGCCGATTTTCAATATCGGTGATGACCGGGTCATGGATTCGACAGGGGCCCTTGAACTGAAGGATGTCCCGCAGCGTCTGCTGGTGATTGGTGGTGGCTATATCGGTCTGGAGATGGGCACAGTGTATGCCGCACTGGGATCTCAGGTCTCGGTGGTTGAAATGACGACTGGCTTGTTGCCGGGCGCAGACCGTGACCTCGTTATTCCGCTGCAGAAACGACTGGCGCACGCTTTTCACGCCATCCATCTGGGCACGAAAGTGGCCAGGCTGGAAGCCACTCCAGAGGGAATTGTAGCTTCACTGGAAGGCGAGGATGTTGAGCCTCGACAGACGTTTGATCGAGTGCTGGTATCCGTCGGTCGTCGCCCCAACAGTCGTGGCCTTGGGCTTGAAAAAACTCAGGCACAGATTGATGACAAGGGTTTCATCCGCATCGACAGGAATCAGCGGACCGCGGATCCGAAGCTGCTGGCAATTGGCGATGTGGCGGGTGAACCAATGCTGGCTCACAAGGCCAGTCGTGAAGCGCGAATCGCTGTCGAAACTCTGCTGGGCGAACCGGTGGAGTTTGATAATATTGCGATCCCGGCGGTGGTCTTTACGGATCCGGAACTGGCGTGGGCCGGTATTACCGAAGCCGAGGCCAAAAATCAGAACCGCGATGTCACGATTTATCGGTTTCCGTGGGCAGCATCCGGTCGAGCTCAGACGCTGGCTCGCACTGAAGGCCTGACAAAAATCATCGTAGAGAATTCGAAGCAGCGAGTTGTTGGAGTGGGAATGGTCGGGCCCGGAGCGGGTGAAATGATCGCTGAAGGAGTGCTGGCGATCGAGATGGGTGCCACGGCTCGAGACATCGCCGATTCCATCCATGCCCATCCAACCCTGTCCGAAACTCTGATGGAAGCTGCTGAAGGAATTCTTGGCCAGCCAACGCATGCCTGGAAGCCAAAGAAAAAGCATTCCTGATCCGCATGAGTTGTTTCTGGAATCGTCCCGAGCACAGCCCAACCAAAGTCAGGGACTGACATGCTGACCAGGACTGTACAGTTTTCCGCCCCCGGTGAACCGTCTCAGGTGCTGCACCTGCAGTCCTTGCAGCAGCCTTCACCAGGACCTGGTCAGGTACTGGTGCAGATGCTGGTCAGTCCGGTGAATCCATCAGACCTGATGTTCGTCCGCGGTCATTACACGCTGAAAGCCCAGTGCCCGGCGACTCCGGGTTTTGAGGGAGTTGGCATTGTCGCAGCGGCGGGGCCTGGCCTGCGGGGCCGTCTGTTCCTGGGACGTCGCGTGGTTGTGCTGAACCCGAAGGGCGGTAACTGGTCAGAATATGCCGTTGTACCTGCAGAAAACGTGGTTCCGATCAGCAGCAGCCTGAGTGATCAGCAGGCGGCAACATTCTTCGTCAACCCGGCAACCGCCTGGGTAATGACCCGTGAAGTTCTCAGAGTTCCACCAGGCGAGTGGCTTGTGTTGACTGCAGCCGGTTCTGCACTTGGCCAGATGGTGGTGCGTCTGGCTAAGCACTGTGGCTTCCGCACATTCTGTGTGGTACGGAGAGCGGCCCAGCGGAACCTGCTCAGGACTCTGGGGGCCGACCACGTCGAAGTCTGCTCAGACGAAATGGCCGTGGCTGGCCTGGCAGAGCAGATCCGGGCAGTTGTCGGATCCGCTGGGGCGAGGTATGCGATTGATGCCGTTGGAGGATCGCTCGGCTCAGCTCTCGTCAACAGTCTCGGACGTGGCGGACGCCTGCTGGCCTATGGCACGCTCAGTGGGCAGCCCCTGAGCTTTCATCCTCGCACGCTGATGACAGCAGGCAGTTCGGTGGAGGGATTCTGGCTGGGAAACTTCATGGCCGAGCAGGGTTTGCTGTTCCGCCTGAACCTTGTGCGCCGCCTGACGCGTCTGATTCGTTCAGGAGTCCTGCATACGGAGATTGGCGGAGAATGGGGACTGGATCAGGTCCAGGTCGCCGTGCAGGCTGCTGAAGATTCGGCGATCAGTGGCAAATGTCTGTTAAGAATCCATCCCGTCTCAGGGTGATGATGTCCGTAAAGGCTTTCAGAATGATTCAGGGAATACAAAAAAGTCTACAGCGCGTCAGCCTGCTGATCGTGATTGTCGGCCTGCTCTGTTGTACGTCGACAGCCGCGGACGGTCCCCCGAACATCGTCTTTATACTCGCTGATGATATGGGATTTTCAGACGCGGGCTGCTATGGCAGTGAGATCCGCACACCCAGCCTTGATGCACTCGCCAGTGGTGGTCTGCGGTATACGCAGTTCTACAATACCGCCCGCTGCTGGCCGACACGGGCAGCCCTGCTGACAGGTTACTATCCTCAGCAGATACACCGTGATGCACTCCCGGACCTTCCCGGTGGCAGCCAGGGACGCCGGCAGCCGTGGGCAAGGCTGCTGCCCGATCTGCTGCGTCCTGCTGGTTATCACAGCTATCACAGCGGCAAGTGGCATGTCGACGGCGATGTGCTGACTGGAGGATTTGAGCGTTCACTGAATGTGCGTAATGACGGAAATTTCTTCACAGCCAAAGGCAACCTGCTGGACGACAAGCCTGTTGAGCCAGCGGCTGATGAATCCGGGTACTACACAACAATTGCCACCGTTGATCACGCCATTGAATGTCTGCAGCAGCACCGCACGCGACACTCAGAACAGCCGTTCTTTCAGTACATCGCCTTCATTGCTCCACATTTCCCACTGCACGCGCTGCCGCAGGATATCGAGAAGTATCGAGACCGATATATCGCTGGCTGGGACCAACTGCGTCAGGAACGCTACCAGCGGCAGCGTGCATCCGGACTTGTCAGCACGCCTTTGTCCGCGCTCGAAGCGGATCTCGGACCACCGTATCATTTCCCGGAAGCACTTCAGAAGCTTGGTTCCGGTGAAATTAACCGTCCCCTGCCGTGGGATACGCTGACCGCCGAGCAACAGCGTTTTC
>CAXBSH010000332.1:0-6591 GCA_963977705.1 uncultured Planctomycetaceae bacterium | reverse complement strand
ATGGTGAATCGGATCTGGCAGCAGCACTTTGGGCGTGGCCTCGTTTCCACTCCGGATAACTTTGGCAATCTGGGTGAACGTCCGACGCATCCTGAGCTGCTGGACTGGCTGGCTGTGCGTTTTCAGGAGCTGGGTTGGTCCGTGAAGGCCATGCACCGTGAGCTGATGCTGACCGCAGCGTGGCAGCAGGGTTCACTGCCTCGTGAGGAAGGACTGGCGCGGGATGCGGACAACCGATATTTGTGGCGGATGAATCGACGTCGGCTGGATGTGGAATCGTGGCGTGATGCATTGCTGGCGGTATCCGGGCGACTGGACAGTCAGTTGGGCGGAGCTTCGACCAATCTGTCCGAAGCCGGGAATACTCGCCGAACCGTGTATGCTTTTGTCAGTCGGCATGAGCTGGACAACATGCTGCGTCTGTTTGACTTTCCGGATGCCAACATCACGGCATCGACTCGTTCAGAGACAACTGTCCCACAGCAGCAGTTGTTTGTGATCAACAGTCCATTCATGTTGAATCAGGCGCGAGCATTTGCGGCTCGACTGCAGCAGGACGCCGGTGACGACAATGCAGCTCGAATTACGCTGGCGTTTCGGCTGTCGTTTGGCAGGTCGCCCAGCGCAGACGAGCTGCAGCTGGGTCTGGCTTACGTTACGGGCGAAGATGCGGCGGATTCGCGGGACGGGACTTCACTGAATCGCTGGGAGCGTTATGCTCAGATTCTGCTGGCCAGCAACGAATTCATGTATCTGGATTAGAGGTGGATGGTAATGAACACGATTCAGGCGCAATTGGCCGGACTGGCAGCCGGGTATTCTCGACGTGATCTGCTGCAGAGGTTTGGAACCGGTCTGGGATCGCTGGGATTGGCTGGTCTGCTGTCAGGTGAATGTGTTTCGGCAGCGGAACCTGCTGGCGGTCCATTGTCTCCGAAGCAGCCGATGTTTCCGGCGCGGGCGAAACGTGTGATTCACCTGTTCATGAATGGAGGTCCTTCGCAGGTCGACACTTTCGATCCGAAGCCAGCCCTGGACAAGTACCATGGACAGCGTCCCGCGGGTGCCGATCTTAAGACTGAGCGGCGGACGGGTGGGCTGCTGAAGTCACCATTCAAATTCAGTCATTACGGCCAGTCGGGGCTGGAGATCAGTGAGATCTTCCCGCATCTTGGCACCTGTGCGGATGATTTGTGCGTGATTCGTTCAATGCACACGAACATTCCGAACCACGAACCGTCGTTGTTGATGATGACCAGTGGCGAGACTCAGCCGACTCGACCGTCTATGGGTTCGTGGCTGTTGTATGGCCTGGGAACAGAGAATCAGAATCTGCCGGGCTTTGTGGTACTTTGCCCTGGCAAGCCGGTGGTTGGCCCGGCTTTGTGGGGCAACCGGTTCCTGCCCGGCATTTATCAGGGTGCGCAGATCAACAATTCCAGCATCAACCCTCAGACAGTAATTCGGGACATCAACAACGGTCAGGTGTCTCGCAGTGCGCAGCGTGAGCAGTTGGACTTGCTGAAGCGAATGAATGAGCTGCATCTGTCTCGCAGGGGCGGTCAGGACAATCCACTTGAGGCACGGATTCAGAGCCTCGAGATGGCCTTCCGGATGCAGACGGAGGCTCAGGAGGTCTTTGATCTGGCTCAGGAGTCGAAGACGACCATTGATGCCTATGGTGATGGTGAGTTCGCCAAAGGGTGTCTGGCAGCTCGCCGACTGGTGGAACGTGGTGTTCGGATGGTGCAGGTATTTTACGGGAATGGTCAGCCGTGGGACGATCACGAGAACATTCCGGCGCACGCGGACAAGGCGCGGGCAGTGGACCGACCGATTGCGGCACTGCTGCGGGATCTGAAAGAGCGAGGGCTGCTGGAGGACACGTTAATCCTGTGGGGTGGTGAATTCGGCCGTACGCCTGTCTCCGAGGGTTCGAATGGTCGGGATCACAACAATCATGGGTTTTCCGTCTGGCTGGCCGGCGGTGGCGTGAAGGGTGGGATGGCTTACGGCGCGACGGATGAGTTCGGCTTTGCGGCTCAGGAAAACAAAGTGCACGTGCATGATCTGCACGCCACGATGCTGCATCTGATGGGGATTGACCACGAGAAGCTGACGTTCCGGTATTCGGGTCGGGACTTCCGACTGACCGACGTACACGGTCGAGTGGTGACGGACATTCTGTCCTGAGACTGTCGACCAACCGTTCAGCCTCGTGCTGTGGCGTCGCTGGGGGGCTGGTGTTGACCGTTCAGCGATTTGCGCAAACCCGGATTTCGATGTTCTGTTCATCCGCGGATCCCGGCAAACTACGTTTTGCAACCGTTTTTCGGTATAATTGTGCGGGCGTCCGGGGTTCCGTTTTCAGTTTCCGCAATGAAGTTTCCATTCATCATGTCTTCATCGTCACCGCTGCGGATTGTGCTTGCCAGCCGTAACCGGAAGAAGACTCGGGAAGTTTCCGAGATTCTTCTGCCGCATGGGTTTGAGGTGGTTCCGGTTACGGACTACTCAGACGTTCCCGAAGTTGTGGAGGATGGAACGACCTTCGCTGAGAATGCGGCCAAAAAGGCAACTCAGACAGCTCGACATCTTGGGCAATGGGTGATTGGCGAGGATAGTGGGTTGATGGTGGACGCTTTGGGCGGCGCTCCCGGCATCTATTCGGCTCGCTATAGTGGCGAAGACGCCACTGACGAGCGCAACAATCAAAAGCTGCTGGCAGAGCTGCTGAATGTTCCGGACGAAAAACGCGGAGCGGGGTATCTGTGCAGTGTGGCGTTGTCGGATCCCAGTGGCGTAATTCGTGCGGCCTGCGAGGGCACCTGTCGAGGTCGCATTCTGAGGGATGCTCACGGCTTGGGCGGGTTTGGTTATGACCCCTATTTTCTGGTACCCGAATACCATCGTACTTTTGGACTGTTGAGTGCGAAGGTGAAGCATCGGATCAGTCATCGGGCGAAGGCGTTTTCGCGTTTTATACCTTTGCTGCTGGCACTGCGTGACCAGTTTTCGCCGCAGTCCTGACGTCAGGGACAGCAACCGTAGCCTGGGCTTCAGCCCGGGTAGAGCTGATCTTCACACTGGAAACGTTCTTTTTTTTGGGGGTACCGGGCAGGAATGACGCGAGGGGCGAAAGTCGTAGTCTGGGCTTTAGCCCGGGCACGAACTTCTCGTCACCCTCGAAATCCCCAGTGTTTTTTAAAGGATGGGACCGGGCAGGAATGACGCCAGGGGCAAAACACGTAGACCGGGCATTCCTGCCCGGCCCCCCCTGAAAACCAAAGTGTTTTCATTAGTAATGCGGTGCTGAAGCTCGGGCTACCTTTTGTCTTCATCGTCAGGAATACTCAAGTTGCTTTCTTGTCTGATGCAATGTCTGAATTTGCGGCGGGGTAACAGGCTGTGTCGTTGTTAGCTGGCTGGATGTGGTTTGCTGCAAGTGTCATCGGGAATGCCGAATTCTGGGTGATTCTGGTGAATCGCAGTCACGCTTTGCCGATCGCACATCGGCGATTGAAACTGCTGCGTAGGTTGCATGATCTGGCGGTGCCATTGTGGCCATTGCTGCTGCTATGGCTGAACGGCCTTGAACAGGGCAGCCTGCTGCGTGGGGGTAGTCTCTGGCAGCAAAGTCTCGGAACACGACGACTGGTACTGTTCACATCGTTCTGGTGCCTGACTCTGATCCTGCAGGTGCTGCACTGGCAATTCCGTCAGAAGCGGCAGGCTCGCGATTGCACTGCATCGCGGCTGCATGATGTCGCAGCCGAAACGAAAGATTCAGCGGTGGCTGGAGCTCCCGGCTGGCTGGCTCGCGTCTGGCCGGGCAACCAGTATTGCCAGCTGGATGTCAATCTGAAGCAGGTTGCGATTCGAACAAGTCGTCAGCGAGCGGAGCAGCCCCCTCAGACACTGCGAATTCTGCACTTCAGCGATCTGCATTTCACCGGCACGCCGGGCTTCGGTTACTACGAATTCCTCGTGCAGCAAGCGGAATTGCAGGCGGCAGATCTGATTGTATTCACCGGTGACCTTGTGGATAAACCACAGCTGCTGCCGGACGCCGTTCGTATCCTGCAGCCATTGACTCGTATCGCTCCCTGCCTGTTCGTCCTTGGGAATCATGACTGGCGGTATGACTATGAGCAGATCCGCCAGCAATTGGTGGAGTCCGGTTGGCGCAGTGTTGCCGGGACAGCAATGCTGCTGCGAATTCGTGACCGTATGATTCTGATTGGCGGCAGCGAGCGACCGTGGATGAGCGACGAACCTCCGCAGGTTCGAGAATCATTCAGTGATCTGACAGTACTGCTCAGTCATAGCCCTGATCAATTACGGCGAGCCGAACAGCTGGGGTATGACCTGATGCTCTCCGGACATACTCACGGAGGACAGGTGATTCTGCCACTGATCGGTCCTGTCTTCAGCCCCAGTCGTTACGGTGTGGCTCTGGCGGCGGGCCTGTTCAGGCAACATTCTCCGGTCCTGCACGTGACTCGTGGAGTCGGTGCCAAGGACCCGGTCCGCTGGAACTGCTCGCCGGAGCTGACGCTGCTGGAAGTCAGTTTCTGAGGGTGGCTGCAGTCCGGCGGATCATGGCAGTGGGCGAATCTGCAGATTGCGAAACGTGGCGTCCGTATCGACAACTCGCAGACCGACTGCACCAGACTGATAGGTCGAATCGCGGTAGGTCACTGCCTTGCGACCGTTATGCAGGATCTCCAGATCTGGGCCCCGCATCCTGACTGTCAGTCGCTGCTGCTGACTCAGGTCAATGGTTGTGTCTGCTCGAGCCAGTTCCTGCCAGTGTTTCCCGTCCATGCGTCCCAGGATCACCAGTCCGGTTCGTGGAATCACACCGGCGAAAAGCGAGCGCTGAGCATCATAGCCCACGGATGGGCCGGTGCAGCGAAACAGCAAACCAGCATCGCGGCTCTGCGGACCATCATGAAACTCAATGCTGACACTGGCTTCGAAATCCTGCGGTGCCGGGGAAATACCAACCAGTTTCTCACCGCTGCGATATTCGTTCACAGGGACCGCAGGTTGCCGGCCAAGGCGATAGCCATCCGGCACGCGTTCAAAGTATTGATGATGACCGTACAGTGAGTACTGGTCTGACGCTGGGGAGGCCTGCGAGTCACCGGACGGCAGATCCAGTGACTGCCCGGCGGTCACTGGTGGACCAAACACGGGTCGACCACCATCCGTAAACTGCGCAGGCTGAGCGAACACGGCACGCCGCCAGCCGGGATTCCGATCCCGCTTTGCGTGAAAGATATGCCACCACTCCGAGCCATCTCTTGACTGAACGAGGCACGAATGTCCCACTCCATATGTCGATTCAGTCCCCTGAAATATCGGTTCAGGCCACTTCTTCCATGACTGCGGATTCAGCGGGTCAGTCCCGACAAGTTCCAGCAGCCCCAGCTTGTAGGTAGGCAACCATGACGCAGCACACGAATACATAAGCCATGTTCGACCCTGATTCTGAAACACCTGCGGACCTTCGTTCAGACCGCGATGCTGTGCTCCGGGTTCAGTTCGCTCCCAGTCAAAATCCGCATTATTACAAAGGCGAACTCGGTCACTTCCCAGTTCCGTCGGTGACTTCATCTGAGCGATATAGAGGTATTGCTGATCTGTTCCGGGCGCATCCCAACCAGACCAGACCGCGAAACGCTGTCCATGCAGCTGCAGCACTGTCATATCGATGGCCCAGATCGTGGGACAATCCGGTTGACACTGTGACCCGGTCCGCAGCGGGCCATGCAGTGTCCACGCTCCAAATGGGTCCGTCCCCTGAGACTGCAGCACGTATGCCTGATGGTTCTCGTTGCGACCATCCGAAGCCGCAAAGTAGATATACCAGCGACCATCCAGCAGATGCAGTTCCGGCGCCCAGACCTCGCGAGAATACGGGCCGGATTCGGGGGCGCTCCAGATGACCTGCTTCAGGCCGATCCGCGTCAGCGAGTCTGAACGACTGATGGCGATGCCTCGGTTGCCGTCCGAAAAACACCAGAGGTAGTCGCCAGTCGATGGATCACGCGTCACCCACGGGTCAGCCCCTTCGGCAATCGGGTTGACAAATTGTCCCTGTGGCAACGGCCGCGGACTCTTTTCATCGGCAATACCAGGACTGCCATATGCAACGAGACTGAGAGACAGCAGACAGACTGACAGAAGATGTGTCACCGGGGCCCCCACTTCACATCGCAGCGTTTGTGCAGTTCTGCGGAATTTGCTAAGCCAGTGGCCGTAGCCTGCAGAACTTCAGTAATTCCGTATTCTTACGGGACCCGCTGCGTTGTTCCATCCGTTCTGGGGCTAAGACCGGCGATTCGGGGCGGATCAACGACGCACTGCCGCTGATCCGCCCCGAATTTCAGCTCACCGTAAAATAAAGTGCGCGGTACGAGGAAGTCTTTTCGACACCTCCGTGCCGTATCCAGTGGTCAGTGGTCAGTGATCAGTATCCAGTAAACCCAAAGCTCCCTTGGGAGGGCGAGGCTCCTGCCGAGCCGGATCCAGTTGTCAGTTGGCAGTTGTCAGTGATCAGTGGTCAGTGGTCAGTGTCCAGTA
>CAXBSH010000331.1:0-6593 GCA_963977705.1 uncultured Planctomycetaceae bacterium | reverse complement strand
AGGCAGATTTTTTCCTTGGAGAAATTGACGAATGCAGGTCCGCCGGAGAGCACGGGGTTGTGCGGATTCCAAATTGTGGCGACTGGTGTCAAGTCGTCCGGGATGGAGCCGTTGTACCGGGCCTTGACGACCCTTGTGGACATGGACACCATTGTCGTCTGGACATTGATGCTGGCATTCAGTAGCCACGTGGCAGCCTTGCTGTCCCTCTGCACTCGCTGGGCCGCGTTGCCCTTAACCGTGCTGATTTCGTTCTTTGCCTTCTTCATCATCGCCGGTCCCGTGCTGACAATCCCTGAAGTCGTGGACCGCATCGCCATTACTCACAATTATCGCCCCAGTCGGGCGTTTGCATGGGCCATTACAGCGTTCTGGACGTGGCTTTTCACTCTGTTGCCACTGCAGCTGTGGATTCGTGACCAATGGATCAAACTGAGTCGCCAGTAGGATCATTCCTGCAGAACTGCACATACGCGTGGCGGTATCTTGCAGGCCTGCTCACGGTGCTGACGTTCTGTGGCTGCACAACAAACCCACCAGAGAGTTCCAGCACATCGGCGCAGCCGAGTGTCGTTTCACAGTCCGCATTGTCAGCCCCGAAACCGCTGATAGAGCCCGCCGCCGACAACGCAGTTCCCGCCTCAGAAATGCGATTTACGCCAATCGCAGACACCCAATTTCCTGAACTGGTTCCACGCCGAGGCGAGGAATTCGGGTACGCCACGATCCTTGAATCTCTGGGCAGTGGTGCGGCGGCGGCCGACATTGACCGAGATGGTCTGCCGGATGCACTGATTGCCGGAGGTGGGACATTCGAGGGCAGACTCCCTGTCGGCAAACCTGTGTTTGTACTTCGCAACCGCGGCAATCACTTTTCCGATCACACGCCCGCTGCCGGACTGCAGAATATCCAGCTTTATCACCACGGACTGGCCGTGGCTGATGCAGACAACGATGGGTTTCCTGATCTGCTGGTGACAGGTTACGGTGGCGTACTGTATTTTCGTAATCAGGGTGACGGGACATTCGTGGATGAGACGACGAATTCCGGAATTCAATGTCCCACGTGGTGCTCATCAGCGGCGTGGGCAGACTTCAATCGAGACGGCTGTCTCGATCTGTATGTGGCCGGATATGTGGACTGGTCCTTTGAAAATGATCCGCCGTGTTTTGCTGCTGACGGAGTCACCAGGGACAACTGCTCACCCAAGCTGTTCAATGCCTGCCCGGACTTTCTGTTTCTCAGCCAGGCCGACGGAACATGGCTGAATCAGTCGGCGGAGTGGGGCGTACGGACAGACGGAAAGGCACTTGGCGTCGTCGCAGCTGACATTGATCGCGATGGTTTCATCGATGTTTACGTTGGCAATGACGTGATGATGAACTTTCTGTATCGCAATCAGGAAGGCCGGCGTTTTGAAGATCGCTCAATCTCCAGCGGCGCTGGAGTCAGCAGTCGTGGTTCTCCTGATGCCAGTATGGGCGTGGACGCCGCAGACTTTGACAATGACGGTCGCTTCGATTTGTGGGCTGCCAACTTCGAAATGGAGAGTTTTGCACTGTATCGAAATCAGGGCAGCATGATGTTTCGCCACGTCAGTGATGAAGCGGGCATTGCCGCCATCGGAGCCCATTACGTAGGTTGGGGAACCGGCTTCTGCGACTTTGATCTCGACGGCGATGAAGATCTCGCCGTCTGTAACGGAAACGTCGTGCGGTTTCCGCAGCATTCACCCGCGAAGCAGAGAATGCTGCTGCTGGAGAATATTGAGCAGTCGTGGTTTCGCGAGGCCACGGCATCGGCCGGACCGGCTCTGCTGCAACAGGTGAATGGGCGAGGTCTTGCGCTGCTGGACTGGAACATGGATGGGCGAATGGACATGCTGACCACGCCCGTTGAATCAAAAGCGTTGCTGTTGCAGAACGAGTCCACAAGTGCCGGACGCTGGCTGACCCTGCAGCTTTCGGGCACCAGTTCGCCGCGTCACCCGATCGGCTGCATCGCAGAGCTGCGGACCGATCAAAGGACTGTGCTGCGGCAGTTGAAGGGTGGGGGCAGTTATGCATCAACTCACCAGCCCGCCCTGCACTTTGGAATCCGTCCGGATGAGCAGCCACTGGAGTTGGTTATTACGTGGCCGTCGGGACGCCGGCAATCCCTGTCTGCGGGGCCACTGAACGCTGTCCAGTCCGTTCAGGAACCGTAACAACGGCCTGCCGGCCAAAACACTCGGGCCGTAGACCGGGTCACCGTCAGCCTGAAAACGACCGATTTCAGGGCGATAATCGAAAAAACCGTTCAATTGGTTCAGCTTTGCCTGAGTACCCAGCCTCAATTCAAGGGAAAACCCTGCCAAAAGCCACCTTTTATTCGGTATATTCCCGCAGACGTGGCAGAGTGATCTGTTGCAGGCTGGGAATCTGTACCGATCTGCGTGGATTTAGCAGGGCAGGGCAATGCTGGGGCGGGGACGTTTACCAATTCTTCTGCTGTTGGCGGCACATGCCCCGCTGCTGCTCCGATTCCTCTGGGATCGGATTCAGGAGCCATTTTACTGGCCCGCTGTTATCGGTACGGGCTTCGCAGCAGCGATGGCCTTCAAAAGGCCCGCGGAAAACGCTCGCTGGACAGTTCGGGGCGGGTTACTGATCGTGCTGGATGTGGTGTTGCTGACTGCGGCTGTACTGACGAACTCTGCGTGGCTGGCGGCCGCAGCAGCATGGCTGCTGTTGCTGTCCCTTGGTATCTCCACGATCAACAGGCAGAAGACCAGTGATTCCAGTTATCTGGCAGCATATCCACTGCTGCTGCTGTCACTGCCTCCTGATCTGTCACGTCAAGTGTGGCCACTGCTGCTGAAACTGCAGACCTCAGTCAGCAGTTACGCAGCCTCAGATCAGGGGCTGTATCACTTCCGTGAAGGTTCGCAACTGTCGGTCCTGTCAGGGATGGTTGATGTCCAGCAGGTGGCTGGTGGCATCTTCTCGTGGCCAACGCTGGCGCTTCTGGTGCTGCTGTGGGGTAGTCTGCAACGTCGTTCCTGTATCCAGTCTCTGCTGATGATGCCCGCTGTCCTGATCACCGGATTTGTGGCCAACCTCGCTTCGGTCATTCTGCTTCTGTCGATCATGGCTGGTCCGGGTGGTGTCTCCCCGTCAACCGCCACCTATCTGCTGGTAACGGCCATGATGCTGATCCCATCCCTTTTGTTTCTGTTCAGCGCCGAGGCAGCCATGGTTGGGCTCACCATGCCGATTCCTATCAATGAAGAGGCAGCTGAAACTGATGATGGTCGGACTCCTGCCCTTTTAAGCAGTATGTGCAGCCCACTGGTCTATCACTGGAACTCTCTGGTTTCCTGCATGCCGATGGATCGTCTGACCTGTGTCAGTCGCCAGGAATTTCAGATGCCTCGGGGCTGGCAGGTCATCTGTCTCTGGCTGACTCCTGTGGTATTCACGGCTCAGTGCATCAGACTGTTCGTTTGAAATAACTCTCAGAAAACCTGTATGCAGGCCAACCAGCACAACAGCACTGAACTTGACGCCGAGTGGGAATCCTCGCTCAGTGATGACGTGCGTTTCGGCGATCAGCCCAGCGAACAGTTTTACCGTGAGATGCTGGAGCGCGAGGAACAGCGGCAGAATTCGTTGCTGTCGCTGCTGCGTCCTGCCGTATTGCTGCCACTGCTCACGAACTGGACAGAAGAGTGGTTCCTCAGCCGCAACCCGTTTCTGATTGCGGCTGGCATTCCCTTCATGGCTCTCACCGTATGGCTTGGTATTCAGATTCTGGGACGCTCGGTGGATCAGCAGAAGGCCCTGACGACCTACAACACCATTCTTGCGGGGGCACAGGCTGCTGGCGACCAGCAGACATCTGAATTGTGTATGCGGGCATTGATCGGGCTGGATCCTGAGGATTCAGGGGCGAAGATGCAGCTGGCGGAATTGCTGTGGAATTCCGATCGCAGGGATCTGGCGTGGCAGAGCATCGTCGAACTGGCAGAATCGGGGGACCACGGTTTTCCGCCCGCCCACATGTGGATCGTTCAGAATGCCCGTTCTGAAAAACCGTGGCAGCCTGTCAGTACAGCCCAGCAGATGCAGCACCTGCTGCACATTCTGGCAGTCCAGCCGCGAAATGCTGAAGCACGCGCTCTGTTGGCAGAACTGTACTCAGGCGAAGAGGAGTGGCAACTGGCCGAGCAGCATCTGACAGCGGCGGCCGAAGTGTCCGACGAATGGCTCGTGCCACTGATCGAACTGCAGAGAATGCTGGGGAAACAGCAGGTCGCTTCAGGCCGTCTGCAGGAGTATGAGCAGAAACTGATGGCTGGCATTGCACGAGACAGCACTGATGTCTCACTCAAACTACGGCTTGCCCAGGTACTGGCGCTGCAGAATCGAAGTGCCGAAGCAGCACAACTGATTGAAAATCAGCGAACTGTGGCTGATAGCGCAGAGCTGCGGAACTATCACAGCGAACTGCTGCTGGCCTATGCCAGACAGCTGCTGGATGTCACTGTCATCAATCGGGACAGATGTCTCAGCCTTGTCATGCAGTCCCTGCAGTTGAACCCCGACAGCATCGCTGCACTGCAACTGGCTGTGGACCTTGAAGAGATGGGGGCCATCTGCCCGACTGCCCAGTCGGCAACGCTATATGCGCACTGGAAAACAAAGGCAACAGAGGCCACTGATCAATCCACACAGACACTCGGACCAATTCTCGCTGCAGCACTCGACGGACGCTATTCCGAAGCTGCAGACCGCCTGCAGCCGCTTGTCAGTCAGCAGCCTCAGTCATATCCGCGGCTGGTTTTCTGGCTGATGCAGGCCGGCCGTAATTCTGATGCCACAGCACTAGCTGCCGATATCGCCGGCACAGCGCGCGAAAAAGAGGCCACCGAACTGGATCGCCTGATCGCTGCAGAGTGTCTCTCAAATGCCGGCAATTACGGTGCAGCACGTCGTCTGCTGGCGAATGACGGTGAACTGCCGCAGGGACTGCTGCAGACACGTGTCTATGGGCTGGCCTGCATCTATGAATTCGATACGGCGGTCAATCGCCCGGCCAGAAATCGTGCAGCGCCGTCAGCATGGCTGCCCGTCATGCCCGGTGGTAATGAATCTGCCCGCCTGCTGGTTCTGCTGCGAACAGCAGCCATGCTGCCTGCCGTCAAAGCCGAAGCAATTGA
The DNA here is from genome assembly GCA_963977705.1 of uncultured Planctomycetaceae bacterium. Classification (GTDB taxonomy): domain Bacteria; phylum Planctomycetota; class Planctomycetia; order Planctomycetales; family Planctomycetaceae; genus SXXK01. Next base: position 1,392 of record CAXBSH010000331.1, on the reverse strand, counting down.
TCGCCTCGCACGCATCAGCCTGCTTGACGCTGGCATAGCCACCCGTTCCGAAGATCTCCTGCTGGAACTCCGCTCCACCGGCACCGATGCTGAAAATATCCTGCTGATCATGGGAACCGTAGCCATGCTGAATGAACGCTATGGCAAAGCCATCGACTGGCTGCAGCAGGCCAACACCATTGCCATGAATCGTAATCCTATTGTACTGAATAACCTTGCACTTTCCGTTGCCCGCAGTGAATCCGGGGCCGGACAGAATGCACTGAACCTGATCAATCAGGCTCTGGAACTGCTGCCTGAAAATCCCGAACTGCTGTCGACTCGCGGCGAAATCTTCGTCATTCTGCAGCGCTGGGCAGACGCTCGACGCGACCTCGAAGAATCACTGCGCATTCGAGGCAGCCGGCCAAAGGTGCACCGGCTGCTGCAACAGGTCTGGATTGGACTCAACGATCCACAGCAGGCAGAAACCCAGCAGCAACTGGCAGATCAACTGGAAGCTGCCACTGCTCCCTGAATCCTTTGCTCTCTCAAAGAAAATCTGTTCCTGACAGACTGCTTTCCAGTCGGACCAGCGCCTCAGGATCCGTGTGATCCAGTCGCACAGCATCATCGCACGTCAACAGATGGTTGTACTTCACCGCTGCTCCCGTATTAAACAGCACAATAGTTTCAGCAGGCTGCAGCCATCCCGATTCACGCAGTCGCACGGCCGCTCGCCACACCGCACCACCCTCAGGAGCCCCATGAATGCCCTGAAAACGGGCCAATTCACCAACTCCCTGCATCAACTCCTCATCACTGATTGTGATCGCTGTCCCCCCGCTTCGCCGCAGAATATCGAGCATCAGAAAATCGCCTACCGCTGCCGGTACCCGCAAACCTGAGGCCGCAGTGCGAGCATTCGGAAACAGCGGCGCTGAGGTCGCCCCCTGTTCAAAAGCACGGACAATCGGAGCGCACCCTTCGGCCTGCACAACCACCATGCGGGGACGCGCCGAACCAATCCAGCCCAGCTGCTCCATCTCGTCAAACGCCTTCCACATACCAATCAGCCCCGTTCCACCACCCGTTGGATACAGAATCACATCGGGCAGCTGCAACTGATCCGTCCCACGCGCATCCGCCAGATCAAAGGCCAGCTCGTAGCCCATCGTCTTCTTGCCCTCCAGACGAAATGGCTCCTTCAGTGTCGACAGATCAAACCAACCGAAACGATCACAGGCTGCTCGACACAATCGACCGCAGTCACTGATCAGACCATTGACCAGCACCACCTGAGCACCCCCACAGGCCGACTCAAGAATATTGGCAGGCGGAGTATCCTCTGGGACAAAAATCACACAGCGAATCCCGGCTCGCGCTGCGTACGCTGTCGCGGCACCCGCAGCA
>CAXBSH010000330.1:0-6593 GCA_963977705.1 uncultured Planctomycetaceae bacterium | reverse complement strand
GCCAGGATCCTACAACTCCAGTGAGCGCGCATCGGCTGGACCGCAGACCACCGAGCTGTGTCCACCCGTACCCAGCCTTTGGCCAGCCCGGTATTGCCACAACAAGGCCCCAAAAGCAGATTCCTGAACCCCCACCAATGGCACCCCAAACGCTGCCGGGATGCATCCACTCCGGGGGTGCCCTGGCACCTACAGCCCATATGTCCCTGCTGTACGGTTACAGATCAACCGGTGATTCGCTAAAATCCGGTGAAGTGTCTGCTCGTTGATTTTACCGGAGTGTGGCAATGGTTTCGTGGTTTGCGGATATGTGCGTGCGGGCGGCGTTGGTGATTGTTTGTGCCTGTGGTTGTTGTGCGGAGTCTGAGGGGTTTCAGGGTGACCAGTCGTGGGCGCAGTTTCGGGGGCCTGGTGCGCGGGGTGTATCTGCCGGTGCGCAGGTGCCGGAAGTGTGGTCGGCGACTGAGAATGTGGCATGGAAGCGGGACCTGCCGGGGCGTGGCTGGTCATCACCGGTGGTCTGGGGGCGGCATGTCTTTCTGACGACCGTGGTGAATACGGGAAAGTCTGAGGAGCCGAAGAAGGGTTTGTATTTTGGTGGTGATCGAACAGCTCCGCCCCAGTCTGTGCATCAGTGGAAGGTGCTGTGTCTGGATCTTGTGACGGGTGAGGTGCAGTGGGAGCATCAGGTGCACGAGGGTCCGCCGCAGTCTTCGATTCACATCAAGAGCAGTTTTGCTTCGGAGACGGCGGTGACGGACGGCGAGCGGGTGTATTTTTGTTTTGGCAATCTGGGGATCTATTGTTTTGATTTCGCGGGTCAGCAGTTGTGGCGGCATGAGCTGGGGGCTGTGCCGATGCGATTTGGCTGGGGGACGGCGGCTTCGCCGGTGCTGCATGCCGGACGTCTGTATTACTGCTGTGACAATGACCAGCAGTCCTATCTGCTGGCGCTGGATGCGGTCACGGGGAAGCAACTGTGGCGGACCGACCGCGAGGACAAGAGCAACTGGTCGACTCCTTTTATCTGGCAGCACGACCAGCGGACGGAGATTGTGACAGCGGGGACTGGTGGCACGGTGTCTTATGATCTGGAGGGGAAGGTGTTGTGGTCGATTCGCGGGGGTATGTCGAGCATCACAATTGCGACTCCTTATGCTGCGGACGGACTGTTGTATGTCAGTTCGGGTTATGTGCTGGACCCGAATCGTCCGATTTACGCGATTCGACCGGGTGCATCCGGCGATATTACTCCGGAAAAGGGCGTGACATCGAGCGAGTACATAGCGTGGCTGCAGCCCACAGCGGCTCCTTATAATCCTTCGACACTGGTCAGCGGTGAGCGTTTGTTTGTGTTGTATGATCGAGGATTTGTGGCGGGGTTTCATGCGCGGACGGGCGCGCCGTTGTTTGAGCAGCAGCGATTACCGAATGGTCGGGCATTTACGGCATCACCCTGGGCTGCAGCGGGCAGGATTTTCTGTCTGAATGAGGACGGTGTGACGTTTGTGCTGCAGGACAGTGACAAGTATGAGCTGGTGCGGAAGAACGTGCTGGCTGAGGATGACATGGGGATGGCCAGTCCGGCGATTGCGGGTGATCGGCTGCTGATTCGCACGTCAGCTCGGTTGTATTGTTTCCGGAACGGCGGGGCGACGGCAGGGTCGGAGTCGGGATCGGATCAGTGAGGAGTTTGTGATGAGGGGGCTGTGTTTGTTGTGGTTATCGGCTGCATGGGTTTTGTGCACGGCGGGCGCGGGTGCGGGTACTGACGAGCTGGTGGGTGCGTCTGAGTTGCCGACAGTGGCTGAGGCCAGCGGTTATGAGGCGACCAGTACATCAGAGCAGGTGCAGTTGTTTCTGCGGGCCTGTGATGAGCGGGCCGAGCATGTGTGGGGGTTTGAGTTTGGTCGGACGTCGCAGGACCGTTCGATGTCTGGCGTGGTGATTGCGGATCCGCCTGTACAGCCGCGTGCGGGGGATCCTCGTCTGGTGATCATGCTGCTGGGCAATATTCACAGTGGCGAGTGTGATGGCAAGGAAGCTCTGCTGATGCTGGCTCGCGAGCTGACCCTGACGGCTCAGCATCCGTGGCTGCGGCGCGCGGTGTTTGTGTTTGTACCGAATTACAACGCAGACGGTAACGATCAGATGTCGGTGGACAATCGCCCGGGTCAGATTGGCCCGGTGCGTGGCATGGGGCGTCGCGAGACGGCTCAGGGGTTTGACCTGAATCGGGACTTTGTGCGTCTGGAGACCGCTGAAGGGAAGGCTTTGGTGCGGCTGATTGATCAGTGGAACCCGCACATGTTTATTGACTGTCATACGACGAATGGATCGATTCACCGGTATCCGCTGACCTATGACATTCCGCACAATCCGGCGGTGGTGTCCGAGTTACGGTCGTATCTGCGTGAGCAGCTGATGCCGGCGGTATCGCAGGGGATGCGCGGTGCGGGGTTTGAGACGTTTTATTACGGGAATTTTGCGCGTGAGCACACGCGGTGGGAATCGTTCGGTTTTGAGCCGAGGTACAGCACTGAGTATCTGGGGTTGCGGGGCCGCATCGGGATTCTGTCAGAGTCGTACAGTTATGCGGATTATCGGACGCGGGTCCTGGCATCTCGTGAATTTGTACGACAGTGTGTGAACGCAGCGATTGACCGTGCAGATGAAATCAAACGGGTGCTGGGGGCGATTGAGGAGAGTGCTGAGGTTGTGCGCGCTGCGGGCAGTGCAGCCGAGCAGCTGCCCTTGAATGCAGAGCTGCGGCCGTTTGAGCAGAAGTTTCGTGTGCTGGGGCGTGTTCCGGGCAGTGATGAGCCGCGGGATTATGAGGTGGAGTACTGGGGGCGGTATGACGCGACGAAGCGGGTAGAGCTGCCGTTTGCCTATGTGCTGTCGGAGGTACCTGCATTGGTGCTGCAGAATCTGTCGCAGCATGGGGTGCGTCTTGAGCGTTTGCGGGAGGCTGTCAGTGTGTCGGTGCGTGTGCAGCGAGTGACGGGAATTCGTCGCAGTGCGACAGCGTTTCAGAAGCATCAGCTGGTGCAGTTGGAGACGGAATCCCAGCCACAGATTCGTGAGTTGCGGGCGGGTTCTGTGATCGTGCGGACGGCGCAGCCATTAGGCCGTCTGGCAGCGTGGCTGCTGGAAGCAGAAAGTTGTGATGGACTGACGACGTGGAATTTCTTTGACGCGATGTTGCGTGAGGGTGGCGAGTATCCGGTGCTGGCAATTCCGGAGCCAGTGGATCTGAGTGTGGAGGCTGTGGCAGCGGGAAGCGGGCCGTGACAGGTGTGATGGGACCTGTTTGACTTGATGGGGCCTATGGGACCTATAGGTCGTATGACGCTGTGGTGGGCGGGGATGTTGGTGCGTAAAAAAAGCGTGTTCAGCCGGAGGGCCGAACACGCGATGGACGCTGCTGGAAGGATTTGTCCCGGGCGGGATTCGAACCCACAACCTTCGGCTCCGGAGGCCGACACTCTATCCAATTGAGCTACCGAGACATGCGGATGAAGTTCTGCGTTGCCGTGTTGTGACAGGGCGTTGCGGAACCACGTTCAGCGGTGGTGAGTCTGCCAGAACAGTGGCTGATTTTCAAGTGTCAGCGTGGTCTGTGGAGTGGGCGGATCGTGGACTGCGGGTGAAACTGCCCATAATTCCCGATTTTTTGTCATAGTTTCACTGGGGTTATGGATTGACTATGACATGGTTTTCATGAGAATCCCGGGGATTCTCACCAATTGTTCTTGCCTTTCTGTTTTTGGGGCTGGAGCTGAATTTCCTGACAATCTGATGGAGTGCTGCTGATGCATCGCCGGGCCTGCAAACTGCGACGTGCGTTTACGCTCATTGAATTGCTGGTGGTGATTGCGATTATCGCCATTCTGGTGGCGTTGCTGTTGCCTGCTGTTCAGCAGGCGCGTGAGGCGGCCAGGCGTACTCAGTGCAAGAACAATCTGAAGCAGATTGGTCTGGCTCTGCACAACTACCATGACACCTGCAATGTTTTCCCGATGGGCAACGTGGTGCGGGTGGATCCGAGTGGTGATTTGTATGGGGACGGCTGGAGTTATCATGCGCGGATTCTGCCCTATATTGAGCAGACGAACCTGTACAGCCAGGTAAGTGACGTGATTGGTACCGACGCTGGGACTCAGACGTCAGCCAAACAGATTCTGGCCGGTCGTACGACTCGGATCGGCATCTATCAGTGTCCGTCGCACCCATCGGGAACTGGTAGTACGGCGAAGAACAACTACCAGCTCAGTACGTACAACGCGGTCTGTGGCACAACGTCATTCAATAATGACCAGATGGACCAGCTGACGGATATTGGGTATCGGGCTAACGGGATTTTCTTTCTGAACAGTCGAGTGCGGATCGGCGACATTACGGATGGCACATCGAATACGCTGATGGTTGCGGAGGTTCCGGACGATCTTCGCGGGGCGCCAAATTCGATGCCGGGCAGTGACCGGCGCTACAACTTCACAGCGGGTGGTGATGGGAATCCGCCGACCGATGCTACGGAGTCGATGATCGGGATGGAGACGGACGATCCGATCAATGCGAATACTCGAAACGCAGCCGGCCAGTTCAATGGTGACGGCGAGTATGCGGGCAGCTATCACACCGGTGGTGCTCAATTCTGTCTGGCGGATGGTTCTGTCCGCTTTATCTCAGAGAACATCAGCATGACGACCTATCGTCGGCTGGCCACTCGCGATGGTGGTGAGGTGGTGGGCGAATTCTGACAGCTTCAGGTGTTGTCTGTGAGTGTTGCGTGCTGCGTTGATTTGCAGCACGCAGCTGGACTTTCTGTCAGAGTTCTGGATGAGGGGGCTGGTGATGGAGCGGGTGACTGTGCTGCGCGGTTTGTTGTTGCTGTGTCTGGCGGGTTGTGGTGATGCGGCTTATCAGGTGGCCCCTGCCGGTGGTACTGTCCAGTTCAAGGGAGCTCCGGTGTCTGCCGGGTCGATCACTCTGGTGCCCATCGCGTCTGCGGCGGATGCGGACAGTGGTCGCGACGTGGGCAAGCCGGCAAAGGCTGAGTTGAAATCTGACGGAACGTTTCAGTTGTCCACCTATGGGCAGTTTGACGGGGCTGTCGTGGGGCGGCATCGGGTGATCTTCGAAGGGCCGGAGGGTGAGGGTGAAGCCGAGGAAATTGCGGAACCCGGTGAGGCGGATGAGAACGCCGCAGAAAATGTCTCTGCCGATGCTCGCAAGACCCGCAGCCAGCGTGGCAGACGGATGGCTCTGAAAGCTCCGGCGGGGCTGGAGTTGGAGGTCAAGGCTGGCGGCGAAAATCAATTTACGATTGAACTGGAGGAGGGGCCGGCGGAGGAGGAAGAACCGGTCGAGTAGAGGTTTTTGAAGTGTGTTGCGGGCAAGGGAGTGCCGTGGGGCCTGAAGTCTTCCTTGACGTGTAGTGGCCGGTGAAAAACCCATTGCTGAGCTTCTGGACAGGGTGTTCTGGTGGTATACGAGCGGTCAGTAGATTCGGCAGAATCGCTGGATTCGTCACAGGCGGATCAATGGCCCGGAAAAAATTCCAGACCACTGAACATGCCGGCATAACCGGATCTGGTGATGGTGGGGTACGGAAAGTGGGTCTGGGTAAAGGTTTGCTTCTGCGTGGACGGGGCAGAATTTTTGAAGTTTGCGGCTTGTTTGTTGCAAGTTGTTCCAGTGTCTGCACTTAGATTGTTCAGCTGGACTCGAGGGCGGTGACCGTTAGGATCGTGGGCAGAAGGAATGGTCCTTCCCTGGCGGTCCTTAGTCATGCAATTCAGTCGCAGACAATCACAGCAGCGTAATCGTTCGGGCTTGCCGGCTTCCCGGCAGGTGCGACGTCGGCGCAGTGTTCAGGCGCCGTCCGCTCACCAACAGCGTGGGCGAGGTCTTGCCGCAGGTCGCCACTTTGATGCTCCTGAAATCTGGCATCCTCCGGTTCAGATTCCGTCCGAACAGCGTGGGCTGGATCCGCGGATTGTGGTTCATGCTGCGGGTACCGGGTACATGCACGCCGTGACTGCGGACGATGTGCTCAATCGTATCCGGCAGCTGCCGCAGTCACTGCGAAGTGGTCTTGATGTTGTGCAGCTCAGCCGGATGACTCGCAAACGCCAGTTATTCCCCTGCTATGGCATGCAGTGGGGGACGGCAGTGTATCTGTATCCGATTGAAGAGTCGCTGGAGGAGTGGTACGGACGTTCCCCACGACCGGCTCAACGGATTGAGGCCGAAATGTACGGTGGTCGGTGGGTGCAGGACGGCCGTTTCTGGCGATTGATCTGGACGACTGAAACCGTGCGAGATTTCTATTTGAATAACGTCCTGATGCACGAGATCGGTCACATCAACGATTCGCGGAACACCAGTTTCCGGAAGCGTGAACGCTACGCGGATTGGTTTGCGATTGAATATGGCTATCGCAAATCGCGGGGATAAGGGGCAGGGGTCAGTTGTCAGTTGTCAGTTGTCAGTTGTCAGTTGTCAGTTGTCAGTGGTCAGTGGTCAGTTGTCAGTGGTCAGTTGTCAGTGATCATTGATCAGTGATCAGTGAAGGGTGTTTGGGGAGG
>CAXBSH010000329.1:0-6601 GCA_963977705.1 uncultured Planctomycetaceae bacterium | reverse complement strand
CCGAGCACCAGCTTGGTGACGATGCGGAGGTGAGTGGTTATCAGCCCACGGAGTGGCGGAGCAACGGGCTAACATGCGCAGCGTCGCGGCTTTGTGTGGGCAGAAGGTGGCCGGGCAGGAATGCCCGGTCTACTGCTGTGTACGGTCCCCCGCTTTTACCGCATCAGGCTTCAGCCCGCCAGAAACACAGCCCGCCGATTCCCACAGGTCAACTGGCCCCTGACCAGACCAGTTCATCCACACCCAGCAGCCGCTCCGCGGATCCCGATCGCTGTCGCCACCGCGTATTCACGGGCGTGCGAGATCGACAGCAGAATGCGTTCTATTCCCAGCTCAGCTGCAATCTCAGCCGCTCGGCCGCTCAGACGCACCGTGGGCTGGCCAGTGTGCAGGGACACCACTTCCACGTCGTGAAATGTGATCCCCTGCACAAACCCCGTGCCCAGCACCTTCACCACCGCTTCCTTCGCTGCCCAGCGTCCCGCATAACGCAGCGTTGGGTCACGATGCTTCGCTGCATACTCAATCTCACCCGGCGTAAAACACCGCTCGACAAAATGAGCACCATGCCGCTCCAGCATCTCCCGGATACGGCTGGTCTCCACGATGTCCGTGCCGAGGCCGCCAATCATCGCCACCCCCACGCACTAGGCACCGTACTTCTCCAGACGACCGGCATGCGCCAGAGCCTGCAGCATCAGGTACTTCGCCTCAAACATCCCCAGCTCGCCCACGCGACACGCCGATTCACCAAACTGACGCGACCCATCAAACCGCGCTGTGTCGGCAACCAGCATCGTCGGCACCGGATGACCACTGTGAGATTTCATCTTTGACGGAGTACTGTGGTCGCCCGTGACGATCAACACATCCGGCTTCAGACCCATAATTCGAGGAATCCCGGAATCAAACTCTTCCGTTCGCTGCACCTTCGCATCGAAATTGCCGTCCTCACCCGTACTGTCCGTGTACTTGAAGTGAATGAAGAAGAAGTCGTACTTCGACCAGTTCGCTTCCAGACAGGCCATCTGATCAGCCAGCGAATGCCCGGCATCCAGAATGTCCATGTCCACCAGTCGCGCCAGGCCACGATACATCGGGTACACAGCAATCGCCGCCGCTTTCGTTCCATACACTTCCTGGAACTTCGGAATCGGTGGCATTTTCGCAATCCCACGCATCGTCAGCAGGTTGGCCGGCTGGTCATCCTTAAGCACCTCGGCCGCCTGCCGCATAAACTCGGCCAGAATCGCTGCTGTCTTCTGAGATGCCGGATCAGCCCCCTGAGGCTGCAGTGGAGGCACACCGGTACGCTGCGGGTCCGTGTCATTCACACTGCCACCCAGACCATCACCGCGAATCACGATGACCAGCCGGTACTCCTTCACATGACGCACAAACACTTCCACACCCGGAATCACAATCTGATCCAGCTTCTCGCACAGCTTCGCAGCAATCTCTGACGACACCCGGCCCGCTCGACGGTCCGATATGTTGCCGGCAGCATCCACCGTCACAAAATTGCCACGCACCGCGACGTCCCGGTCCGTCAGCGCAAAATCAATCCCCAGGGCCTCCAGCACACCACGACCAATGTCATACTTCAACGGGTCGTAACCAAACAGACCCAGATGTCCCGGACCACTTCCCGGAGCAATCCCGGGGAGCACCGGAATGCTCATTCCCAGCACCCCACGCTGAGCCAGTGCATCAAGGTTCGGAGTCTTCGCGGTCTCCAGCTCTGTCTTCCCGCCCGGCTGCAAAGGCAGACCGCCCAGACCATCCGCCACATACAGCACAATCTTCGAATCCGCCGGCTTCTGCAGACGACGCGTCAAATCATGAATATCAGTCATTGCAACACTGTCCTGAAATCAAAAAACACCGCAAAACACCCACTCAAACTCTTCGCCGTCAAACCCAGCCCGCTGCTGCCTGACCGGCCTTCAGGTCCCGTACTTCGCCAACACGGCCTGCCACGCTTCCACCGTCAACTGCTCAGCCTCATCCACGATCAGCCGCGGAATTCCGCCCACCACCGGATACTTCAGCCGACACTGCGAATCCGAACTGACCAGCCCGTCCCCACAGTACACCAAAGCAGCCTGAGTCTTCGGGCAGACCAGCAGTCGCCACGCCTGATCATTCTCCGCCATCACCCTGCACTCCAGCACGGACACTCAGCCACTCAGAAACCCCGCAGTTCGCGAATGTCGCGGAACGTCCGCAGCCCATAGCCAATGCCGGCGTAATCCAGCGATGCACACAATGCCCTGACCGCAACACCCATCCCGTCCGGACCACTGAACCCGCCAAACTGACCGCCACCCTTCAGATGCGGCTCCGTCTCAAGATAAAAGCCTGGCAGTCCCAGTGACTGCAGTCGCGGCAACAACCCGGGGATCTGCTCACGCAGATCCCGGAAAATCAGCTCATGACCCGAATCACCCTCATTGCAGGGAACAAAATTCTTCAATCGCTCCTCGTCCACCGCACCTTCCCACACCAGACTCGGATCGATGCGATAATCCTTCACATGCATCCAGCCCAGCCACGGCAGCGTCGCCTGATACTCAGAAAATACCTGCAAGGCATGCTTATTCTGAGCCGCCACGTTGCCGGCATCAAAAATCAGCACCAGCGACGGATGATCGACTCGCTTCGCCAGCTCGGCCATTAATGGCCCAGTCTCACCCACCAGATTGGGCTCAATCTCCATCCCGTAAACCAGTCCCTCAGCCGCACACACCTCCGTCAGACGGCGCACCTGAGCCGCTGCAAGGTCCAGATGCTGCTCAGGCTTCGTACCCCGCGGATGATAGAACGAAAATCCGCGGATCAGCCGAGTTCCCAAAGCCTTTGCGGCGCGGATCGTCCGAGCCACATCGCCCTGCAGATACTGGTCGAATGGCACAAACTTGTTGTGCGAACCGTCGTCCACATCCAGCAACTTCACCTTGCCCAGTCGAGAACCAATGCTGGTGACGCTGACCCCATATTCCGCATGCAGCTTCCGCAACAGCTCCAGCCTTTCATCGCTGAGCTCCGTCACGTGCTCCACTTTCCCCTCACCCGTCACGTCAATAAATCGAGGGCTGTACCAGCGAATTCCGATCGCCGCCAGAGCCGTCATCTGCTCCAGAGCTGTCCGACGATTCGCCGCCTCATCCGCAAAAGCACTGATAATGACACTCGGCTTGCTCATCAGATTCCTCACCATCACTCACGACGCCAAACCCGCTCAAACTGCTGACACATTCTTCAGACTCCCGCCGCAGGGTACAAGCGAACGCCCGCTCCATCCGGAATCTCGCAGTTTCGAAAAATCCCGCCCCCGCCCGGAACACCCCGCCGGCCCGTACGGCAATCACCAACGGTGATGAAAAAGCAACACAAGACAACACCCGCTGGCTAACACCGGCGGCTCACAATCACACTCCTCCGTGAGCAGAACGACGCTAGCCGCCGGTGACGAACACTCCCCACACCCTTGTCATGACCCACGAAACTCGGCCGGCCGAAACGCCGAGGGGGCGTGTGTTTGTCTTATGCCGTGCCTGCGGTAGCAATTCCGTCCCATTAAGCCGGTCCCCGGTAACACAGGACGCAGCGCTGTGTGACGGGCTTGCCGCGGTAACGACCAACCACGCTTTCATTAAAATTGCCCGCCGAACGTCGACACCCGAACCCGTTGCCGCTCACACACAAATTGGCCAACGGCCATACTCAACGTAGCCTTGGGCAACGCCCAAGGAAATCGCACGGTCACCAACCCCCAATTGGCCAACGGCCATAGTCAACGAAGCCCTGGGCAACGCCCAAGGAAATCGCACGGTCACCAACCCCAATTGGCCAACGGCCATAGTCATCGTAGCCTTGGGCAACGCCCAAGGGAAATCGCACGGTCACCAACCCCCAATTGGCCAACGGCCATAGTCAACGAAGGCCTGGGCAACGCCCAAGGAAATCGCAGCCCTGGGTCTGCGACACCCCCCAAAATTGGGCCGAAGGGCCCATTTCAAATCGCGTGTGGCTTCGCCCTCACGCACCGGGAGCTGCTGCCAACAAATCCACGCGTAACAGCCCGTCAATTCGGAATCCGCAAGAACCTCCGCCATTGCCATCATGGCGCCATTCCGCTGGATCTCACGATTGAACTTCGTGGTTCGAATGACCCATTCACGTTTGCTCGGAACTACCAGGCCCAACGCTTCAATGTGGTTCAGATCGGTTTCACTTTGCGGGCCGAAGATTCTGGATTCCCTGGGATGCAGCGGCGGAAGGCCTTCACAAACACCTGAATTCGTGGGTAATGACTCGCCCCCACACCCCACACCCCACACCACCTCAGTCGCCAGACTGCGGTCCGCTGATACGCCCCCCCAGACTCATCCCAAAACGACGACGCAGCACCGCCTCACCCAGCACTGTGATGAATCCAAAGACCACCGTTCCCAGCAATGTCGCCACTCCCACTGTCGCATACAGCTCAGACAACACCAGCGATGCCGACTTCCGCTGAATCATCGATCCCAGCCCCGGAGTCCCGTCACCAACGAAAAATTCCCCCACAATTGCCCCCACAATCGAACTGCCACTGGCAATCCGAATGCCCGAAATCAGATAGGGCAGCGCCGCCGGAACTCGCAGCTTCAACAACGTCTGCCAGCGACTGGCCCGATACAACCGAAACAAATCCAGCAGCATCCCATCCACCTGCAGCAATCCCGTGGTCGTACTGGTAATGATCGGAAACAAACCCAGAATTGCCGATACCACCGCCACACTGGAAAAACCACGCCCCAGAGATACGATGACGATCGGAGCGATCGCGATGATCGGCACGGTCTGCAACAACACCGCATACGGATAAAAAGCGCGCCGCACCACTGCCGACTGCGAAAACGCAAAGGCCGTCAAAGTCCCCAGCACAATACTGAGACTCAGACCCGTCAACGCCGCCAGCGCCGTGCGCCATGCCGCCTCCAGAAGACTCACTCGGATCTTCCACCCAGCCGTCAGCACCGCTCCCGGTCCCGGCAGTAACACCGGACTGATCCGCCACCACCAGACCGCTCCCTGCCACGCAGCCAGTAATAAGGCCAGCACAAGTAATGGCACCAGCACATCAGCCACCGATCGAATGGCTGAGCTGCGTACCCCTGCGGGCGAGTTTCCTGTTCGCTCACTCATGACGGAAACAATGCTGCTGACAGCTGCTGGAGGAATTCAAACTGCTCCGGAGCCCGACGACGCTCGGCCGGCGACAAACATGAACGCTCCAGCAGAAAATCTGCCACAATTCCCCGCGGAGCCGGCTGCAACACCACCACACGATCACTCAGATACGCCGCCTCCTGCAGATTGTGAGTCACAAGGATCGTGGTTAAACCACGCGCATCATGCAACGCCCGCACACTGTCCTGCAGCTTCATCCGCAGAAAATCATCCACCGCCGCAAAAGGCTCGTCCAGTAACAGCACCTGCGGATCACGCGCCAATGCCCGCGCTAAAGACAATCGCATCTGCATGCCGCCCGACAACTGCCCGGGACGCTTGCCCGCATCCGCTCGATTCAACCCCACCTGCTCCAGAAGACTCAGCAACCGCTCATCCTCAGACGCGTCAGCCCCCAGCTCCAGCGGCAAACGCAGATTCTGCAACGCTGTCCGCCACGGTAACAGGGCCGGCTGCTGGAACACAAAACCCGCCCGCAGCTCAGCCGCTGGCCCACCACCAGACGCGGTAGAAGTCACACCTGCCGATCGCTGCAGCTGACCACCTGTTAACGACTGCAGACCAGCCAGCACCCGCAACAAAGTCGACTTTCCACAACCCGATGGACCAACCACGGTGAGAAATTGACCGCGCGGAATCCCCAGCGAAATCTGGTGCAGCACCGGCCGCAGCGGGTCACCAAAATGCACCACCGCATCCCGCAGACTGTAAATTGCGGTCTTTTCTGCCATTCAGGACGCTTTCTGACAGAGCCCTCTCTGCCGTCTTACGAAACCCTATGCCCTGCACCTGGATATGTTGACCCACGCATCCTAGTCACCCAGCAGCCCATGGCAACCGGGACGGACGTTCAGCAACGTGGCCGAAACGCGAGCAAATCGATTTTCCAGCCTTTTGTGCCATCGTCCCGCCATCAGCCCCCCCCCGGGACCACCGAGCACCAGCTCGGTAACAGTGGCATGACGAAACCCGACGACTCGCCTGGGTGTCGGAGAGAGCTTGAACGCGGGGGACGACACGGGCTGAAGCCCATGCTACGAATACCGAGCACCAGCTCGGGAACGATGCCAACAGTCCCCTGTGCTTAGTGGTTATCAGCCAACGCAAGGGCTAAGCGACGGCCAAACGTGCGCCGCAGCCCGGCTTTGTTGGGTAAAGGGTGGCCGGGCAGGAATGCCCGGACTACGGTTGTCGGCAAACAACAGGCTCGCCTGTACGGTGCCGGGGGCCGTTCGGCTCGGCAGGAGCCTCGCCCTCCCAAGGGGACACCCGGGACCACCGAGCACCAGCTCGGTAACAGCGGCAAGACAACAGCCGACGACTCGCCTAGGTGTCGGAGAGGGCTGGAACGCGGTAACGACAC
>CAXBSH010000328.1:0-6622 GCA_963977705.1 uncultured Planctomycetaceae bacterium | reverse complement strand
GGTCAGTGGTCAGGGGTCAGTGGTCAGTGGTCAGGGGACAGGGGAAGCGAAGTTCCCATCGGGAGGGTGAGGCTCCTGCCGAACCGACGTCGTTTTCAGGTTTCCGTATTCATGTAAATCTCTGTGGCACGTCGAATTGCGGGTGTGCGGGGGATTTCGCGTTGCGCCTTCCCTGGCTCGCAGCGAAGTCTTCGGTCAACGGCAATGATTGCTCATCTGGGGCATTGCCTGGTAGACTTAACAATTGGCCGAAGAGTTTGTGTCTGAGTTCGGCAGATTGTCGTGTCGGTTGCAGGGGTAGTTCAGTGTGATGAGTGGTAATGTCTACGCGGTGATTGACATCGAGACATCGGGGCTGTCGCCGCGGATGGGAGATGGAATCTGTGAAATCGGTGCGGTGGTTCTGAACGAAAGATTTGAGGTCGAGCGTTGCCTGTCGCTGCTGCTGCATCCCGGTTGTCGGATGTCGTGGAATGCGATCAGCGTACATCGGATTTCTGATGCTGCAGTGCGTGACTGTCCGTCGTTTCGTCAGATTCTGCCCGGGTTTCTGTCATTCCTGCATGGAGTGACGCATCTTGTTGCTCATAACCTTTCGTTTGAAACTCGTTTTCTGAATGATGTGTTGTGCGAGCATGGAGTAGGGGTCGCCGATTTATTCTCGACAGTCTGCACGATGCGGCATGCTCGTTCGCTGAAACTGGCAGACAATGCGCGGCTGGCGACTTTGATGCAGCATTTTGGTATTCAGACGACATTTGGTATGCATGCAGCGTTGGTCGATGCGGCTGCCACTTCGATGCTGCTCCAGAAGATGTCCGGTTCGCTGCAGTTTCCTGTGCCTCGTGGTGTCAGCGTGCCGTCGATCGGCAGTGGAAAATTGTGCAGCCTGCCCGATCCATGTGTCAGTCGGACTTCCGAATCTGACCTGCGGCGTCTGTTGCAGCAGATGGGTCTGACTGCCGCTCGCGCCGATCATGTGGTTCCGTTGAATAGTCTGCAGTAGTCGGCAATTACGTCTTAAGACGCTGATTTGGATCAGACAATCCGGATGCGTCTCGATCGCTGGTTGAATTGGGGGTTTCGATTCAGATTGTCGAGGTGAATCAGTCGTGCGTATTTGACCTCGGCCGATGGTGTTTCGGTCTGGTTGTGGGCGGGATTCCGTCAATAGATGAGTAGACGCCGGGGTTTCAGTTCTGGTGTTTTCATCGCAAAACTTCAGATTTCCGCCTCGTTTGTCTCGTCGTGTTGAATATTGGCGACGGTGCGGCGGCACACAGCGAAGTCGCAGATTTGTCTGAATTTCCGACTGTTTCGGCCAAAGTGTCTGACTGGTCAACTGCCCGAACTGTTCGAATGGTTGGGTCTTGCAATCCGCCATTCGGCGGGTGAGAATTGCGATCATCAGAAAACTCATCCTGCCGGTCATTCAGGACGCCCGTTGCGGGTCCCCTGCCCTGTTGTTCTTCACGAAAGCCCGCTATGTCTGTTTGTTTCGTGCCAGTGCAGCGCCTTGTAAGTCCTGCCGTTGCTGTGTTGTGGGCTGTTCTGGTGTTCGCAGTGCCCGCCACTGGTGCTCAGCAGACGGCTGCTCAGCCTGGTCCTCAGGATCCGCCGGATCCTGCGGGTGTGGCTTTTTTTGAACAGCACATTCGTCCTGTGCTTGTGCGTGACTGTTACAGCTGTCATTCGCAGGAAGCGGCGGCCAGGGGGGCTTTGAAGGCTTCGTTATTTCTTGATTCAGCGGCTGGAATCGAAGCGGGGGGTGAATCCGGTCCGGTGATTGTTCGCGGTCGTTCGGCTGACAGCCCTTTGCTGAAGGCATTACGTTATGATGGCCTTGAAATGCCGCCTACCGGGAAGTTGTCGGATGAGGTGGTGGCGGCGTTCGCGAAGTGGATCGATCTGGGTGCTCCTGATCCCCGCAGTGGTGGGGTGCCGCAGGTCCCGCGTCGGGAGATCGATGTCGCGGCTGGGCGGCAGTGGTGGGCTTTTCGGCCGCTGCAGCCGACGGTTCCTCCGGATCTGCAGAAACCGATCGACAGTTTTATTCGAGCTGGTTGGCAGCAGCATGGATTGACTCCGGTCAAGCCGGCGGAAAAGCAGACTCTGATTCGGCGGGCGTGGCTGGATCTGACCGGGCTTCCTCCAGCTCCGGAAAAGGTGGCGGCATTTCTGGCAGATTCGTCGCCGGACGCCTTTGCCAAAGTTGTGGACGAGTTACTGGCCAGTCCCGCGTACGGTGAACGCTGGGCTCGGCATTGGCTGGACACTGCTCGGTTTGCCGAGAGTGGTGGCTATGAGTTTGACGGTTTTCGGCCGGGTGCGTGGCACTACCGTGACTGGGTGATTCGTTCATTGAACGAGGATCTGCCGTGGGATCAGTTTCTGCGAATGCAGCTGGCTGGTGATCTGCTGGAACCGGATACGCTGTCCGGTGCCGCAGCCTCGGGATTTCTGGTTGCCGGTCCCTATCCTGGCCAGATCACGGCCAAGACGGTTGAGCGAATTCGTTACGACCAGCTGGACGATATGCTGATGACGATTGGTGGCTCGATGCTGGGTCTGACGCTTGGTTGCGTGCGGTGTCATGATCACAAGTTCGATCCGATTCCGCAGCAGGACTATTATGCTCTGGCTGCGTCGCTGGCTCGTACTGCTCATGGTACCCAGAACTACGACTATGATCCGACTGCGACGGAGCAGCGTCTGCAGCAGCACAAGTCGCGGCATGACGAGCTGTCGGCGGTGCTGACAAAGTTTGCCGGCGAGCAGTTACCGGGGCGATTTGAGGCGTGGCGGAAGGAGCAGTTACCGCGTTTGCCGGATAACAGTCGCTGGCAGATCCTTGAACCGATCAGTTTTGAAGCCGAGCGATCGTGGCTGAAGGTGCAGGCGGGTGGACTGATTGTGCATGACGGTGCGATGGTCCCGGGTGCCACGATTGCTCGTCGTGGACAGCGACGGAATGTGGCCAATGAAGAGCGATATGAATTGAAGTTCCAGACGCATCAGAAAAATGTGCAGGCCATTCGTCTGGACATGTTTACGGACAGCAGTCTGCCACAGAAGGGGCCGGGGCTGAATGGGGACGGCAGTTTCCAGTTGGGTGAGGTTCAGCTGACCAGTCGACCTCTGAGCAGTTCCGAAGCACCAACGGCGGTACCGCTGAAGGTGGCATTTGCGGCATTTGCGGATGATGGTCAGGGGGCCGATCAGGCTCTGGATGGCAAGCCGAACACCGCGTGGATTGTTCGCGCGACGGCTCGGAAGGACAACGCGTTGATTCTTGAGCTGCCGCAGCCATTAGCGGGTTCTGATGGTGGTGTGGAGTTGACGCTGACTCTGCAGTTCCGTGATGGCGGGATCGGTCGACTGCGAGCCAGTCTGTCGACAGAGCCGAATCCGGCCACGTGGGCGGGCAGTATGGGTGATCAGCATGGTGGCGAACTGCGGGCACTGGCCGGTGCCTATCCGCAGGGTTTGGCGGCTGAGGTGCAGTTACCGGCAGCGCGCTGGCTGGCGTCGTCTGATTCGGGTACGGCTGAGGTCTTCCGGCCGGTGCAGGAGCATCTGGCAAAAACGCCTCGTCCGGATTTTCGCGAGGTGTATACGACGGTTGCGGGCGGGCAGGACGTGTTTTTGCTGCGTCGTGGCGAGGTGGACAACAAGCAGGGTCAGGCGCAGCCCGGTTTTCTGCAGGTGTTATGGCGTGACAGTCAGCCGGCGGCTCCGCGGACGGAACCTGCTGAGCCTCCGCGAGTGGCTCTGGCCCGCTGGATCACGGATCCTGAGCACGGTGCGGGCCCATTGGCGGCGCGGGTGATTGTGAATCGGGTGTGGCAGCATCATTTTGGCGAGGGCCTCGTGGGGACTCCGAATGACTTCGGTGTGCAGGGGGAAGCGCCATCGCATCCTGAGCTGCTGGAATATCTGGCGGGTGAGTTTGTGCGTTCGGGGTGGAAGCTGAAGTCGCTGCACCGCGCGATACTTCTGAGTGATGTGTGGCAGTTATCGCACGAGGCATCAGCAGAGAATCTGGCACAGGATCCGGGGAATCGCTGGTTATGGCATTTTCGTCCTCGTCGTCTGGAGGCGGAAGCGATCCGTGATGCCTTGTTGTCGGTTGGGGGCAGTCTGGATCTGACGATGTACGGTCCGAGTGTGCTGGATGCGACGCCTCGGCGGAGCGTCTATCTGCGGGTGAAACGCAGTGAATTGCTGCCGATTATGACCGTATTTGATGCACCCGAGCCGACTCAGAGTATTGGCGAGCGGAGTGTGACGACGGTTCCGACTCAGGCTTTAACGTTGTTAAATTCGCCGATTGTGCGACAGCAGGCTGAAAAACTGGCGCGGCTGGTTCGAGCAGACAATTCGCGTCCACTGGAGGACGCGGTGCGTGATGCGTGGCAGCGAGCATTGTCGCGGCAGCCGTCGGCGACGGAGGTCAGTCGGATGCTGTCATTTATTCACCAGCAGGCGAGTGCTGGTGGGACATCGTCAGCGGCGACTGAGCAGTTGGCGCTGGAAGAGTTCTGTCATGTGCTGTTGTGTCTGAATGAGTTTGTGTATATCGACTGAGTGGCGTTATGCCGGGGCGGTAGTTTTACGTCTGACGGGAAGTTGAAGCGACATGTTTGGCTATTATTCTGCTGCCGATGTGCAGTTGCCTGTACGGCGTCGTTTTCTGCAGCAGACCGGGCTGGGTTTTGGTTCTGTTGCGCTGGCCAGTCTGTTGCATGAAGAGTCGCGGGGTCAGGACGGTGGGGTGGCGTCCGGTATTCCGTCCGCTGTGCCAGTGGATCCCTTAGCGCTGCGTCCGCCGCATTTTCCTGGCCGGGTACGTTCGATTATCTGGCTGTTCATGACGGGTGGTCCATCGCAGGTGGACACATGGGATTACAAGCCGGAGCTGCAGGCGCGGGATGGTCAGGAGCTGTCGGGTGCGGATCCGAAGACCGGTTTTTTCACAACCAGTGGCAAGTGTCTGGCATCTCCGTTTAAGTGGCAGCAGCACGGGGAGTCTGGGACATGGGTTTCTGATCTGTTTCCGCGTTTGTCTCGGCATGTGGATCACATGTGTTTTCTGCATTCGATGCATCTGCGGCAGAACAATCATGCGCCGGCATCGATTGAGCTGATGTGCGGGACGAATCGTCCTGGTTTACCGGCGTTGGGTGCCTGGATGACGTGGGGTCTGGGATCACAGAACAGTAATCTTCCATCCTGTGTGGTGATGCACGACACGCGACCGCGTGGAGACGACCAGATCTGGTCGGCCGGTTTTCTGCCGAAGACATATCAGGCGATGGCGCTGGATGCGCGTCGGAACGAGGCGATTGATAATCTGCAGCGAGACAGTCGTCGCAGTGAGCTGCAGCAGCGTGCGCAGCTGGATTTGCTGCGGGAGTTGAATCAGGAGTATGCGGTGGGCCGTCCGACTCAGGGGGAGCTGGCCGCGCGGATCAATTCCTTTGAGCTGGCGTATCGCATGCAGATGGCGGCTCCGGAGGCCTTGAATCTGCAGGCGGAGACGAAAGAGACGCATTCGCTGTATGGGCTTGATCAGCCGGAGTGTGCGACATTTGGTCGGCAGTGTCTGCTGGCCAGAAGGCTGGTGGAGCGTGGTGTGCGTTTTGTGCAGATTTTTGCTGGCAAGGGTGTGGGTGGTGACGGCAGTGTGAATGACGTTCCATGGGACTGTCATTCGGACGTGCAGACGAATCATCGTTCGTGCGGTCTGCATACGGACCAGCCGGCCGCTGCGTTGCTGTCGGATCTTGAGTCACGTGGACTGCTGGAATCGACTCTGGTGATCTGGGGCGGTGAATTTGGTCGGACCTCGGATTCTCAGGGGTCGCGTGGTCGGGACCATAATCCGAATGGTTTTACGATCTGGATGGCGGGTGCTGGTGTGAAGGGTGGTTTTCATTACGGCGCGACGGATCCATTTGGCTATAAGGCGGTTGAGAAGAAGGTGCATGTGAACGATCTGCATGCGACGCTGCTGCATCTGCTGGGACTGGACCATACTCAGCTGACGTGGCGTTTCAACGGCCGTGACTTCCGTCTGACGGACGTGGGCGGGCAATTGCTGAGTGAGATTCTGGTATGAGCGGCTGCGGCTGCGGACGCACCGTCGCGTTGTCCGGCTCCGGCCGGATCGTGCCGCGCGTCGGGCGGTTCTCACCCGGCCGCGCGTCGCCGAATCCGTCCGGACGACCATCGTTGTTGCGGTCGATGAAGGGGCGGCCCTCATTGCGGCCCTCATTGCGGCCGTCGTTGCGGCCGTCGTTGCGGCCGTCGTTGCGGCCATCCCCGCGTCGCGCTCCCGATCGGGCCGGTGCGGCGGAGATGCCGGCTCCAGTTTCACGGCCTCCCACGCATGGGGCTCCCAGGGCTCCAGCAGCGGCTGCAGGGCCCGCAGCGACGGTCCGTCATCGGGCTCCAGCCAGGCCTGCTCGAGCCCGTCGGGAATCAACACGGGCATGCGGTCATGCACCCGCGCCATCAAGGCATTGGGGGCAGTGGTGAGAATCACAGCCGTCTCCAGCTCGCTGCCATCGGCGCCGATCCAGCGCTCCCACAGGCCACCGATCCAGAAGGGCGCCCGATC
>CAXBSH010000327.1:0-6631 GCA_963977705.1 uncultured Planctomycetaceae bacterium | reverse complement strand
ACCCCCGCTCCCGCTGCTCCGGCCGCAACCTGCGCATTCAATTCCTCGGCTGCCGCCGCTGAAATCATCCACAGACGCAGACGCACTGCCACCGGCAGACCACCCCCGCCACCACTGTTCCACGAACTCTGCCAGCGCCGCCCATCAAAATACTCAAACTGAGCCGACATCGCCTCCGGGATCCGCTCTTCCTCTAAAGGCCTCGCTGACTGCAATGGCGGCGTCACTGCATTGAAATCATTCTGCTGATCGACAGTCGACATCACCGCATCAGCACTTTGCTCCCGCGCAAACTGCAGCAGTGTCAATCCATCCCAGACCTGTCGAGTCAATCCGCTTTCCGGAACGGAAAATGCCGGTTCCACCGTCGCCCCAGGCAGCACATCACTTGCCGACTCCGTGACTGGCGGCAGACCACTCGATTCCGCACTCAATACGCCACTGCCCCACGGCCGAAACTGCCAGACAATAATCTGCATCGGCGATACACTCGGAACGACAGGCCCCGGCACGCCGTTCGAGTCGACAGGAACCGTTGCCGCACCCTGCACCGCCTGCATGTCCGTGTTCAGCTCCGCCGGATTCGCTGCCACCGGCGTTTCCGTCGTTCCATCGCCCGCATTCACCACCGGCGCAGTATTCGGGGCTGACAATTCATCCGCTGACATCTGCCGGGGAATAATCAGCCGCAGCATGGTGGCCGTGCCGGCCAGCGAAATTCCCGGAACACCCCGCAGGTCTTTCGGCAACTGCAACGACTGCAGCCACGACGGCACGTCTTCAGCCTCCAGACTGGGCTCCATCGCTGATACCAGCGGGTCTTCCAGATCCTCCGGCACCAGAGATTCCGCAGTCGCCCCGGTCTCGTCAGCCAGCGATTCAAGAAACTGCACCTGCCGCCCGCCGTCCACGAACGCCACTGACTCCAGATCGTCCTGTAACTGCACCAGCAGGCTGCGTTTCAATTGTCGCTCTTCAGACTGCACACGGCCAGCCGTCAGCCAGCCACTATACATCGACAACAACCCCCACGTGATTGTCATCAGCGTCGCTGTCAGCACCGATGCAATCAACAGCTCGATCAGAGTGTATCCGGCCGGTGACCAGCGCCGCGCCGGCGCCTCTGAGTCGCGAAAGTCTGAGCACCGCGAGTTCAAGAATGACCTCATGGCTGGATCCCTCCGCTGCTGAAGCCGGCTGCCCCGCCCAGCGGCAGCTGCGTCTCCGGAGACTGCTGCCAGAACGGATCTTCAAATGCTCCCGCTGCCGGCGGACCGGAAATCCAGCGAGTCAGGGCAAACCGTCGCCGCCGAGCCAGCTGCTGATTCCCCTCAGCCACTTCCACAGTCAATGTCCACATGCCGGGAAAGGCCGCCTGCGACTGCATGCGCACCGAAAATCGCCACGCCACCTCGTCCGTTGTCTGCAGACTGGCGGCAGCTGACCCGGCCGCAGCTGGCGGTACCGCAAACCGACCGACAGCCGTCTCCACAAAAGGCTCCAGCACAGGCTGTGCCAGCTGGTCCAGTGGCAGCAGAGGCTGGTCTTCACCCAGGACCAGCGGACGAGCTCCCAGCAACAGCTCATGCAGGGTGCGTTCACAGATTCGCTGCGCCAGATCCAGAGTTTGTGCGGCCTGCGACTGCTCACGACCCATCCCCGCCAGACGCGACAACACCACCGCAGCCCCCATCAGCATGGCCGTCGCAAGAATCACCTCCAGCAGAGAAAACCCACCGCGATCGGCAGCCTTGCCAACGCCCCGCAGACGTCTGGCTGTCATGGCGACTCCTGCGCCGCAGCGTCTGTTGCCGAGTTGCTGCCGGCAGGCAGCTCTGAATCGACAGCGGCCGATTCACCCAGCGGCACAGCAATCACCGGTGGTGCCCTGAACGGCGTCGTACTGCTGGCCAGACCAGTCAGTCCGCGAATCGTCAGATCGACCACAAACTCACGCTGCCCCGACAGTCGCAGCTGCCGACCAGTCGTGCGCCCTGACACGGAAAATCGCACACGCTCTGACTGACCGGACTCCACAGCCGAAAATGTCACGCCCTCCGGCAGACGGTCCATGCGCAGCACAACCGAGCCACTGCCGGGTACCGGCGTTTCGCTGCCCTGAAGCCCCGCTGACCCCGCAGCCGCGACGGAACCCGCACCCGCAGGATTAACATCGGTCGCTGCCGCCGGATCTGTGACCGGCGCTGTCGCTGTCGCAGCACCAGCTGCCGCATCCGCCGAGACCGTCAGCGGAATACTCGCCGGGTCACGCTCAATCCACCACTGCTGACCACCCGGTTCAAACCGGAACCAGACCGGAGCACCTTCGCGGATGGCCAGTGCGCGAGTCTTCGCCAGTGCAGCCTGCACCTGCTTCGCTCCGGCATTCAGACGGCTCTTGTCCAGTAACCCGCGAACTGACGGCTGCACCAATGCCGCTAATGCCGCCAGGATGGCCAGCACAATCAGCAATTCAGCCAGCGAATATCCACGCCGCATCGGTGCAACCCCCTTCAGCCTCCGTCACTCCTTCGCACCTTCCCCAGTCCAGCTCACAATGTCGTCTTCCGTGTTCTCCTGACCGTCCGGTCCCCATGACCAGATGTCCGGCACGTTGATCTTGTTGTGCGTTGGAGGATACTCGTAGGCATAAACATTGCCCCACGGATCCTTCGGCACCGCTTCAGTCTTCAGATAGGGGCCGTCCCACGAGCCACCAGCCGTGTCGCCACCCGCTGCAGCACCACCCGCTTCCGCTGACTCACCACTGGCGGATCCCGCACCACCTGCTGCGCCCGGATTCGCCACCAGTGCGTTCAGTCCCTCTTCCGTTGCCGGAAACTTGTTCATGTCCACCGCATAACGCTCCAGCGCTGACTGGAACATCCCAATCTGCGTCTTCACCGCATTCACATCGGCCTTCTGCTTACTGCCCAGCAAACGCGGACCGATCAGCGACACCAGCAGCACCAGGATCGCCATCACAATCAGCAGTTCAGTCAGCGTAAACCCACGGCGAATCGCCGTCGTTGTCAAAGTCTGTCGTTTCATCGTCAGCTCCTTTCATCAGCTCATCGAAGTACTCATCTCGAAGACCGGCAGCAGCAAAGCCACAATCACAAACAGCACAGCGCCGCCCATGACCATCAGCAGTGCCGGCTCAATCAGTCGGACCATCGTGTCCAGCTGTCGAGCCACCTTACGGTCTATTCCATCAGCAACATTACCCAGCACTCGTTCAAGATTATTGGCTTCTTCCGCGATACTGATCATCGCCATAATGCCGGGCGGAATCAGACCACAGCGAGCCAGCGGAGTCGACAGGGGTTCGCCCGCCGAAATATTTTCCGCGGATGTGCGAATCGCTCGCGCTAAAACCACATTCCCCGAAGAATCACTGCTGATCTGCAGCGCCTTCAGCATCGGTACCCCGTTTCGCAGCAAAGTCCCCAGAATGCGGCAGAATCGACTGACCGCACTGTTCAGCGAAATCGGGCCGAAAACCGGAATCCGAGTTTTCAGACGATCCACCAGCTCACGGCCACGCTCCGATGACATCCAGCGCCGCAGCAAGGCCACCAGACCACCCCCAGCCAGCAGGACCAGCAAACCAAAACGACCCAGAAAATCACTCAGCCACAACAGAGCGATCGTCGGCACCGGCAAGGTCCCCTCTCGCTCCAGCTGCGCAAACAACTCAGAAAACTTCGGTACAAAAAACACAATCAAAACCAGCGTTACCGTGAAACCCGCACAGGCCAGAAAGGTTGGATACGCCATCGCACCCCGAATCTTCGCCCGCAACTCCTCCTGCCGCTCCAGAAATTCCGCAGTCTGCTGCAGCGATGCCTCCAGAAACGCCCCCTCAGTACCCGCACGCACGATCGACAGTGTCAGCTCACTGAAGACGTCCCGATGAGCCGCCATCGCCTCTGGCAGCTGCCGACCATCCGCAACCTTCGCACGAATGTCCGACAACACGTCCCGCAGATGCTCATGAGTCGCCTGGCGAGACAACAGATCCAGTGCCTGTAACAATGGCACACCGTTGGTCAGCAGGTCGGACAGCTGAGTCAGAGTAGCGGCCAGCAGGTCGGTCTTGACGCCGCGCTGCAGCCGCAGTGACAACAACGGCGGACGCGCCTGAGTCACCGACAGCGGACTGAGTGCCCGCTGAGCCAGTAAGGCCAGCACGTCACGACGAGTCTCGGCGGTGATCACGCCGGATACGTCCTGACCGGACATCGTGCGAGCTTTCCAAGCAAACTCAGGCATCGCTGCTCACTCCACGCGATACCAACTAGTCGGCCTTCGTGACCCGCAGCACCTCTTCGATGCTGGTCAGTCCACGAGACACCTTAAGCCAGCCGTCCTGACGCAGAGTCCTCATGCCGGAAGCAATCGCCGCACGACGAATTTCCGACGTCCCGCGCTTCTCTGCCGCCAACTGACGAATCTCATCGTTCGTCACCAGCAGCTCATAAATTCCCAGTCGCCCCGAATAACCCGTGTTGCGACAGTGACGACACCCCACCGCACGGTAGATCGGCGCCTGAGCCGTATAGTGGGACAGCGGGAAGTCCGACGGAACCTCGTCTTCCGATGGCATGTACGGCTCACGACAATGACGACACAGCGTACGCACCAGACGCTGAGCCATAATGCCTTCCACCGTGCTGCTGATCAGAAATGGCTCAACACCCATGTCCGACAGACGCATAAATGCGCCAGCCGCGTCGTTGGTGTGCAGAGTACTGAAGACCATGTGCCCCGTCAGACTGGCCTGCACCGCGTTCTCGGCCGTTTCAAAATCTCGAATTTCACCCACCAGTACCACGTCCGGGTCATGCCGCAGAATACTTCGCAGACAGGCCGCAAACGTTAATCCCACCTTGTGATTCACCTGAATCTGATTGATGCCCTCCAGCTGATACTCAATCGGATCCTCGGTGGTGATGATCTTGTTCCGCTCACTGCGAATTTCCGCCAGCGAACTGTACAGCGTCGTTGTTTTGCCCGAACCCGTGGGGCCCGTCACCAGCACAATTCCATGCGGCAGACGAATCAACTCACGGAACTTCGTACACGTGTCCTCTTCCATGCCAACGCCGGACAACGAAAACTTCATCGCGTCCTTGTCCAGCACTCGCATCACCACACCCTCGCCATGCAGCATCGGGATGATGGAAACACGAATGTCAACTTCCCGGCCCGAGACTCGCAGCTTGATGCGACCGTCCTGCGGCACACGCTTCTCGGCAATGTTCAGTCGAGCCATAATCTTCAGACGACTGAGAATGGCTGCCTGAAACCGATTCAGCTCAGACGGAACCGGCTGGTTCTGCAGAACACCGTCAATGCGATACCGAATCTTCATCCCCGCCGCCTGCGACTCCATGTGAATGTCGCTGGCCCGAGCTGTCACAGCCTCTGTCAGAATGTCGTTCACCAGCCGCACAACCGAGGCCTGTTGAGCCATCGCGGCGACTTCGGAATCCTCACACGACAGATCACCAAGCACCTCAATCTCGTCGTCCGCCGCCGCCTGAGCCATCAGGCCGTCCAGCGTCTGAGCACCCACGCCCAGATGCAGCTTGATCAGACCCGCAACCTCCGCCGGCATCGCAGTGCACACCGAAACAAATAAACCCGTCGCCTCTGCCACCGCATCTGCCGCCTGCACATCAAACGGATTGGATAACACAATCCGCAACGACTGGTCAGTGCGAGACACCGGGAAGATGCTGTGCCGGTGAATCAGACGGATCGGAAAGTCAGTCAACAGATCACGAGACGGTTGTTCACGAGTCAGATCGATGACGGGCAGGACAAGCGCTTGCGCGATGGCCCGTAAAGCATCCAGGTCGGTGGCAAAACCAAAGTCGCGACAGACACCAGCCAAACCGTCCTGCAGAAAGACCTGCCGCACCTCGTCCAGCTGGTGAGCGTGGAGACGACGCGGTCCATCGCGAAACGTCACAGGACGCTGAATCAGGGAACTCATGGTGGATATCCGAACATGGCCCGCAGTACCACCGGCATGGGTTGCAACACCCAGAACTGGGGGAATTGAGGACAAAGGCAGGAAAATTGATGGAGGGATTTTCAGTAGCGGCTGAGCATCCGCGGGCTGAAAAAACAAGAGTTTCAGGAAGGAAAATCAGGCGGGACCGGTCAGGCCGGAACCCGATCGGTGGTTGAGGAAACCAGCACTGGTGTAATTCAGCGGGGCTGCTGTATCAAGGGGCAAGTGGGAAAACACGGCAGTCTGTGGGGAATTACAGAAGATGAGATCGTCATTTCCGGCCCCTCCCGCCCTCGCTGAGTCCCGAATTCCACGGTTTTTCCCACAACAGCCCTCGAACGAGTGGTCAGTTCTCAGTAGTCAGTTGTCAGCCAAAATGTAGACCGGGCATTCCTGCCCGGCCGCCCTGTGCCCACACAAACCCGGTAC
The DNA here is from genome assembly GCA_963977705.1 of uncultured Planctomycetaceae bacterium. Lineage (GTDB taxonomy): Bacteria > Planctomycetota > Planctomycetia > Planctomycetales > Planctomycetaceae > SXXK01. Next base: position 177 of record CAXBSH010000327.1, on the reverse strand, counting down.
CTGCCCCCTCCCCAGGGTGAGCCGTCACCGAGCTGCTGCCCAGTACTCGTAGCATGGGCTTCCCCCCGTGTCATCCACCGCGTTCAAGCCCCACAAAGCCCCCTTGGGAGGGCGAGGCTCCCGCCGAGCCGAAAGAAGTGGTCAGTTCTCAGTAGTCAGTGGTCAGCCAAAACGTAG
>CAXBSH010000326.1:0-6672 GCA_963977705.1 uncultured Planctomycetaceae bacterium | reverse complement strand
GACCGCAGCTGCACCGCCACCCAGCAGACTCTCGGCCGCTCGCGAACTGACAATCTCACCCGCATGCTGCCAGTATTCCTTCAGCCTGCCGAAATCGTCGCTCGATACCTGCACGCCCGTGGCCGGACCACCCTCAACAGACCTCAGACCAATGACCACACCACCCCGATCACGCACGTGCTGAGCAGCCCGCTCCGCACAACGCGACGTCGGAAAAATCAGGCCACTGCCCGAACCGCCAAAAACACGCTGACACAGCTGCCGCACCAGCGGATGCAGACAGAACCTGGGATACGCGGCACGCAGGCGATCCACAACCTCCGGATCACCCTCTTCATACCGAATATTATGATCCCACAGCGGCAGACACGCAGATGCAGCATGCAGCGAATCAGGCATCGGAGCACCCAGCTCGCCAGCCTGCCACCGCGGCTCAAGCAGCAGATTTCGCATTTCAGTTCCGAACACCATCGAAAATTTCAGTCCGTGTACGGGTTCAGTCGCCAGCCACCCACGGGCTGCTCAATCGGAGCAATCGCCGGTGGCAATGCAAGACCAACCAGCGGATGCACCCACCGCGCCGATCCCCGCAAACGCTCAGACACGTCATCAATCTCCCACGCCTCCTGCACGATCGGCTGCGAAGCTGTGGAACGCATCATGCCCAAAGCCAACAGGCAGAATCGTCGGACCGGGAACCGCTCAGGATTCGGCGAATTCCGATCCTGAATGCGATCATGCAGCCGCGCCGCCAGCGCCGGATCCGGGTTGTTTTCATACAACAGACCCAACGCCCACATCGATGCGGATCGACGTTCCAGCACACCCGGAACACCCTTGCTGAACTGCTTCGCCAGAGTCTCTTCGATTTCCTTCACTCGCATAATCCCCAGATACTCAAACAGAAACGCCTGCTTCATCCCATGCTCACGATCCCGCTCTGCGGCATCATACAGACGCTTTTCAGCATCCAGAGCTGCCTCCAGAACCCCCGTGCGAACCGCCACATCCGGAAACAGGTGAATCAGCCATGCCGCCGATACCATCACTTCATTCCGAGGATAGTTCAGCAGCGCCACCGCTTGTGCTGAAAAGGCTGATGCACGCAGCTGACCCAGCAACACCAGCGACTGCTCAATGCCCTGCCAGTCCTTTGATTCCGGCTGCAGCGAACCAGCACACAGACTGATCATCTGCTCTTTCAACGCTGGTTGCTGACCAGCCACATCGTACAGCATTCCACGAGCAATATTACGCACCAGCAGATGTTCGTCGCTGAGCATCTGATGCAGCCAGCCAGTCCGCTCGGCATCCGGAAAATCTTTCATCACTCGAGCCGCCGTCATGCGGACGAAAGCGTCGCGATGCACTCGACCGGTCGCCAGCAATGGCTGCAGCAGCTCACGCTTCTGACGATACACCAGCTGCCAGGCTGCCGAACCAACCGCATCGCGAACGTCCTGAGCCAGCTGGACAGCCAGTGTCAGTCCGGCCGCGTCCTGATTCTCCAGCAATGCCACGGCAATCAGTCGTTCGGCTTCGGCTCGATTCACCAGTGTCTTCGCCAGAGCGACGCTGTCAGCCGGAGACAACTGAGCTGCTGCCGAAGCGGCAGACATCCGCTTCAGAAAATCGGCCGTGCTGTCACCAGCCAGTTTCAATAAAGCTGCAGCGGATTCCTGATCACCCAGGGCCGCCAGACCACGACACGCCAGACTGACCGATGTTGCAGACTCACGGTCATTCACCACTCGCTCACGCCACAACGGCTGAGCATCAGCAAACTTCCATTCCGTCAGAGCCGCTTCCAGAATCACACGCTCGGAATCCGCAGCCGATCTGGTGAATTCCAGAATCTGCGGAGCCAGCTGCTGCAGTCCACCCGCCGCTGCCGCCCGCACACAGGCCGATCGTACACGACGACTGGTCGACGCACCAAAGGTCTGCTGCAGCACTTCTGCCGCAGAAGAAATATCAGCCAGCCGCTCGCGAGCAAAACGGTACAGCTGAATCGCGGCCACTTCCTGCACCTCTTCGTCCTTCGACTGCTGCAGAGTCCGAATCGACAGTGGCACATAGACTGCGTCAAGCACCGGAATACGAATCGCATCCGTAATGTACGGTTCAAAATCCATGCGATGCGGCAGCTTCATGTAACGCGCCGTCTCGGGAATCTCGATGGGGCCCTGAAAAAAGCCCTGCGGGGAAAAATCGGCCGGAGCCCCCCCCACATCGCTGCCCACCAATGCTGCGACGGAACCAGGACCGTCTTTCGGCGCAGGAGCCGCAGAGGCGGTGGCAGGGGCCTGCTGAGCCAGCACCGGCACAGTCACTGCCAGCACACACATCAGGGCCCACAGTCGAAGGACAGACCGCCCGGACAATGTCAACGCTGCCTGACAACAAAACACATTCTGCATTCTGCAAATTCCTGACGTACACGGGTCTGAGTCGACTGTGCAGGCAGACGACAACGGACATCATCTCCACAGCTTCGCCCCCCAGTCTCTCCGAAAACGGAGGCGATTTCATGCGAAACCGGTCAGAAATCGGGGTAAATCGGGCGAGCCAGTCGGGATGGGAAGAAAAACTGGAATTCCCCACACCGTTTACTCACCCTGCACACGCTTTTTTGCCCGTTCATGCAGTTCCACCGGCACCGTTTTCAGCAATCGCTCAATCACCGCGTCCGGCGTCATGCCCTGACTGGCCGCCGCATAACTGGTCATGATGCGATGTCTCAGGACCGGGCGAGCGACAGCGCGGACGTCATCGGTGGTCACATGGAAACGGCCCTGCAGCAGCGCGTGTGCCCGCGCCCCCAGAATCAGGTACTGCCCGGCCCGCGGACCCGCTCCCCACGTCACCAGCTCACGGATAAACGCCGGAGCTTCAGATTCGCCAGGTCGAGTCGCTCGCACCAGATCCCGCGCATACACATAAATGTACTCAGCACACGGCACACGCCGCACCACCTCCTGCAATGCCTGAATCTGACGGCCCGTCAGCACCGGAGTCAGTTCGGGCTTCTCATTACCCGTCGTCTGCTTCAGTATTCGCAGCTCCTCCGCCGCCGTCGGATAACGCACCAGCACACTGAACATAAAGCGGTCCAGCTGCGCCTCTGGCAGCGGATACGTCCCCTCCTGCTCGATCGGATTCTGAGTCGCCAGCGTGAAGAATGGATCCGGCAGATCATAGGTGCTGGAACCCACCGTCACATGCCGCTCCTGCATCGCCTCAAGGAGCGCCGCCTGCGTCTTCGGGGGAGTCCGATTGATTTCGTCAGCCAACAGGACGTTCGTGAATAATGGTCCCTGAATAAACTGAAAGGTTCGTCGGCCCGTCTGAGGATCATCCTGCAGCACATCCGTTCCCGTGATGTCCGATGGCATCAGGTCCGGAGTAAACTGGATGCGGCGAAAGGACAGCTGCAGAATGCGAGCAATCGTGCTGCACAGCAGGGTCTTCGCCAGCCCCGGAACACCAACCAGCAGACAGTGCGATCGACAGAACATCGCAATCAGCAGCTGATCCACGACCTCGTCCTGCCCGATAATCACACGCCCGATTTCCTGACGCATCTTCTGATAGGCGGCCGTCAGACCACGGATCGCCTGCTCTTCCAGACTGTTAAGCGGTTGGGCCGATCGCTCGCCACCCGCTGACTCAGCTTCTGACATGGAATCCACTTGTCCCGTTTTCCACCCCGAACTGATCAGCAGACCCGTATTTTCCAGAACGTTTCAGGAATTCCCCCTGCTGATCCGGGCAATTGCGCCCGGAACACGGCAGAATATCTGAGAATGGGGCGGATGCCAATTCGCCACCCCGGGGAAAGTTCTGCACAACGCCGTTGAACGGCATGACCTGCGCCCGCAGGAACTCGCGGTTCTCACAGGATCAGACATGAGCGAAGTCAAATATCTGATTTTCGATATCGAAACCGTCGGTGATGGTGACCTGATTCGCAAAGTCCGCTTCCCCGACGAACCACTCAATCCCCGTGAAGCCATCCAAAGATATCGCAGCCAGCTGCTTGAAGAATCCGGCCGCGATGTCCTGCCACTCACCTTCGTACTGCCCGTCTCGGTCGCAGTCGCCAAAGTTTCACGCGACTGGCAACTCCTCGAAGTCTCAGTACTCGATGCTCCACAGTTCCGACCACAGGAAATCGTCCGGCGCTTCTGGCAGGGCTGGTCACACTACAAACAACCCACGCTGGTCACCTTCAACGGTCGCTCGTATGACCTCCCCGTCATGGAAGTGGCCGCCTTTCGCTTCGGTATCAGCATTCCACAGTGGTTCAATGTCGACGCCCGCTCCTTCGAACAGGCTCGCAACCGCTACAACCAGGAAGCACACATCGATCTGCAGGACCTGCTGACCAATTACGGCGCATTCCGCATGAGCGGCGGACTGAACCTGCTGGCCAATCTCATCCATAAACCCGGCAAATCACTGATCGACGGCTCCCAGGTACAGTCACTCTACCACGAAGGAAAAGTCGACCTCATCAATGACTACTGCCGCTGTGATGTCCTCGACACCTACTTCGTGTTCCTCAGAACTCAGGTCCTGCTGGGGCGAATCAACGCTCAGGAAGAACGCGACCTGACAGCAGCAGCCCGCGAACTGCTGCAGTCACAGGCGGCAGATCACCCCGCATATCAACACTACCTGAAAACGTGGGACGAACGACTGCAGCAGCAACTCGACATCCCCAACGCACTCGGATCCGGCGACTGAACCTGTAGTGGTTCAGGAAAAATCTCCACCGCATCCCGCCACCCGGGACCACCCGGGACCACCCGGCAACCACGTGGCACCACCCGGCACCAGCTCGGTGAAGCTGCCAAGGCATTCCTTTGTTCCGTAGCCTTCAGCAGCCGGGATCACCGGGGCTGGCAACCGTGCGCCGCAAAGCGACCTTGTGAGAGTAAAAGATGGCCGGGCAGGAATGATGCCGAGGACAAAATGTAGCCCGAGCATTCCTGCTCGGCCCCGTCGATTAAAAAACACTGGGGATTTCAAGGGTGACGAGAAGTTCGTGCCCGGGCTGAAGCCCAGACTACGGTCGCACCCCCCGGGACCACCGAGCACCAGCTCGGTGCGGCTGATCCAGGCCCCTTCGGCTCGGCGGGAGCCTCGCCCTCCCAAGGGCATGCCCACTGACCACTGACCACTGATCACTGACAACTGACCACTGATCACTGATCACTGATCACTGACAACTGAATTACGTTGGCCAGTTTGCCCGCAGGGCCCCTTGCCCATCTGAATCAGTCGATTCGGAGTTGGCGACCGTAGCAGCGGAAGCTGGGAAATCCGCCGACTAATTCACTAGTCCATGACACACCGAAACTCCCGCACGCATCGCAAAATGTGATAATTTGCGGCGAATAATGGGGCAATTGTGTGATATTCCTGCTGGATTTGTTGATTTTCTGTGATATCGTTGTTGCAAACGCGGGTGACTGTAGGAGTAAGTCGGCAATGGCTGCAGATGGGCTATTCGGTGACTATTATGTGGTGCCAACATCGGGTGCGTTAGCACAAGCCTGGAGCCTTTGCCAAAAATCAGCAAGGCCTTACCACATACTCCGACGACACACTTTGAAACTGGCGTTTTGGCCCGATGGTTCAGATACAGATTGGGACTGGATCAAAACCCTCGAGCCCCAAAGAATCGGGGAACTGCGGATCGACGATGAGATTGCTGGAAACAACAACATCCGAATCATTTTCTTCAAGGCAAACATCGCCTTGAAGGATGATCCCGTCTCGGCGTCGGGAGAGATTATGCGAAGAATCTGGATCCTGGCAGCGTTTCAAAAGAAAGCGCAGGGGTTTTCGTCGCATCAAATGAAAGCCTGGAAGGGTACAAGAACGATTCTTGTGCAGCGCTACTACAACGGAGCGACAGAAGCGTAGTTTGTTCACAGGAACAGGTATGACCATGACGAAGACAATTTCCGCATCATCAATCCTGAGGACCGAAACTACGCAGTTTGCAATGTTTCTACACGCCTACCGCGAGTGCAGTCCTGCTATTCGAGAGGTGGTGGATGAGATGACCGAAATCCTTGTGGACGCGGAGGCCACGGAAGATGACCGATTGATGGCATCCACCACCATCATTGAGGCGATTTTTCCAGGTGTCAGTGTGGACATGCTGGAAGACTCTTCGAATGGAATGCAGTCGTCGACCGCGGCAAAAGTTCGGACCGAATTAGCCGCCGAAGAAGCGACCTTTGCAGATCGATTGCGGGCGATCATGGAAGCAAAGGGCATTTCTCAGGAACAACTTGCATTGATGACGGCAGTTGGCCAGCCTGCCATCAGTAACATGCTGAAGCGACAATGCAGACCACAACGCAGAACCATAGTTCGCTTGGCGCAGGCCCTCGAAGTTGCTGAAAGTGATCTTTGGCCGATTCAGTAAGCCTGTTTATTCTGACCTTCGCACCAGAAGCCTTTGGTGATTTGTGGGGCGGCAGTTTCCCCAGTCGATGCAGGCATGCGATTTCCGCCACGTTGCACCACTCGCCAGAAGGTAACACCTCGGACGACCCACTTGCAGCTTGCCGAAGGCCCACGCACGAACGCGCCCGAGCTCGTCCCCCCGGGACCACCGAGCACCAGCTCGGTGCGGCTGATCCAGGCCCCTTC
>CAXBSH010000325.1:0-6678 GCA_963977705.1 uncultured Planctomycetaceae bacterium | reverse complement strand
GGATTCCATCGCCATGATCACTCACTTCTCACCCTCCAGCAGATCCCAGAATTCCTGCTCACTAGGATCCACCGGTCGCTTCACATGACGCTTTCCCGATGGCCCCCTGACCGCACGACCAGCGACTGAATTCGCTCCCGCCTTCCCGCCACGGTCCGCCTTTCCCGACACCGGTCCAGTACCGCATTTCGTACAACGACCTCCACGACCCAGCTCGCCCTGACACTTCTCGCACAACAGAATCGGCTGCTCTGAAACACCCGTGTCACGCCCTTCCATCGACTTCAGCAGGTCCTGGAACACGTCCAGCAGATCCTCATCCGGCTCTGCCCGCTTTGCACCCGCCTGAACAGACTTTGACTGCAGCCCCTGATCACCAGCACCAGCCTTCACCATTCCAACCGATGGCTGCTGCACAGGAACCGCAGCAGCCGCTGCAGAAGCCGCCGCTGCAGAAGCCACCGCTGCAGCCACCGCAGGCCGAGTCGCCCCCGCTGCTTCCCGCAGATTCTCTGCCCGCAGAATCTCAATTTCAGCCTCGGCACCACTGACCGGCTCGCGAGCCGTCACATGGACCCGCGCCTGATGGTCATAACTGAGCGTCACCTCAATCTCGGTCCCCTCCGGCAGATCGGCCGGCAGTCCGGATATTCGACAGTCCCCCAGAACCGTAGGAGCACGATCTGAACCGGCACCACTTTCCACGATCCAGACATGCACCTTCCGCTGATTCTGAACCACAGTCCCGTATACCGAAGTCGCAGAAGCCGGCAAAGGACTGTTGGCCGGGATCAGATAATGCGGCACACGCTGACCCGTTTCTTCCTGTCGCACAAGAATTCCCAGAGCCCGACCGCTGACGTTTTTCAGGACCGGTTGAGGTCGCTCAGACTGCCCGCCTGCGTACTTTCTGCGAGTCGCACGAGGGTCGTCCTGAAGCATTCCGGCGTACAAAGCCGCACCATGGGCAATCGACTGATCAGGCGAAAGAGTCGTATTCAGAGTGCGACCGCTGAGCTGTGCCAGCAACGCACGAACCATCGGCATCCGTGAAGCCCCACCAGTCGTCAGCACCGTATCAATACGCGCCCAGCCCAGTCGATTCTCTTTCAGTATCCGCTGCACCACCTGCTGACAACGGTCCAGCAGTGGACGACTGCGAACCTCAAACTCAGCACGCTCAATCTGCCACGTCCTGAGCCGATTCTGATGACGCACCGTGACCGCCGCTCGATTCCGCACCGACAGACTGCGCTTGGCCTGCTCGGCCTCCAGATACAGATACTGCAGACTTTCCGGATGCTCGCGCGGATCCGCTTCAAACGCCTCAATAAAGTGCTCGGCCGCCAGATCCGTCAGCACCCGAGTCCAGTCCAGACCGCCCAATTCAAGGTCACCATCCGATGCCACCACACTCACTTCGTCCGGACTGTAGCGAACGACGGCCAGATCCAGAGTTCCACCACCAAGGTCAAACACCAGAATCTGCTGCGTCTCTGCCAGAGTCGTGAAGACCAGCCCGTCATTCCCCAGCACATGACAAAGCGCCGCCGCCACCGGCTCGTTGATCATCTCAATACGGTCCAGACCCGCCAGTCGGCCCGCCTGCAGAGTAGCTTCCCGCTGAGCATCATTGAACTGAGCCGGAACCGTAATCACCGCCTGCCGAATTTCACCGATCTGCTCCTGCGCCGCATCCAGCAACTTCTTCAGCACCAATGACGAAATCTGTTCAGCCGAATATCGATAGTCGTTGATCTTCCAGAACTTTGCACCATCACCCATGTGACGCTTGGCGTGCTGCACTACTCGCTGAGGACTGGCGATCGCATTTCGCAGTGCCTCGGTCCCCACAATCGTCTGGCCCTGCTCATCAAAGAACACGACCGAAGGAGTAGAAAGTTCGCCTTCCTGATTCGGCAGCGTCACCGGCTGACCATGCTCGTTCAGCCACGCAATACACGAATATGTCGTACCCAGATCGATGCCAATTGCACGTGCCTGTGTCATTGCCGACCACCCCCTCTGTTGGACCAGCACCATCCTACCGCCGGCTGTCACTGAAGCTTAATAAAAATCAGGACCGAATTCGGGGAAAATGGGGAAAAACGGGGGATCTGCTGTCTTCAGCCGACATCAGTGCACTCCCTCACAGACCCAGCACCACACGATCATCGCGCACCTCAACTCGCCGGAACTGCCGGCCAAACAACGCCGGAAAAAATTTCAGACCCGGCAGCTTTTCTCGCACCACCGCAAGGTCAACCTGCGCCTTCAGCACCGCACGCACCTCCGCCGTCTCCTCACCCTCAATCTCAATCACAATCCGGTTCTTCCGAAACTCCTGCACCAGATACTCCACCGTAACACGCTCGCCCATCAGCTGAAACAGGCGAGTCCTCAGTGAGTCTTCTGTCACCGGCGCTTCCGTTGTACGCGCCTGAGCAGTCGACTGCAGAATACCCAGCAGGTCCCCCTGCAGATCAATCCCGCCACTCAGCACCACATTCGCAGATGACCACTTCAGCGCAGCGTCCGGATGCAGTTGCTGCCACGCCTCCTGTACCAGCGGCTTCTGACGCACCGACACACTGTGCTTCAGTTCCAGTACCGCCGCCGGATCGATCGGCCGCAGACGCACCACAGCCGTATCCGCTGCCAGCTCCGGCTGCAGATCAAACTGCACCAGCACCAGACAGGCCAGCTCGGCAAACGTCATCCGCGGCAGACTCACCGCATCCCACACGTCATGCGATAACAACTCAGGATTCTCAAGCTCAATACCGCATTCCGCTGCGGCACGCTCCAGAATCTCGCGCGGCTCCGTCCCCGCCGACCACGCCGGCAGAATGTTTCCAAAGGCCTTCCTCGGCAGCCGATTCGACGGCAGCTTCTTCCAGCTGTTCAACTGCTCCGACGCCAGCTTCAACAGCACCGGCAGACGACCCACTCGGTCTGCCGGGCCCAGCAGCACATAACTGTCCGTCACCACGCTGTGACATTGCGGTATCGCCTCGGCAAGCTGCTGCAGCACCACTGCACGCGGCACAAATCCGGTATCAACACTGACGGGAAAACGCGGATCAAGACGACGATCACGCAATACCAGAATCCCCGTCTGCTGCCGCAGACTCTCCAGCTGACTCCGCAGTGGAACATTGTCCGCGGACCACGAAACAGATGACTGCAGCGCCTTCTGCAACGCACTGCCAGTCAGCAGCCGCACCGGTTCATCAGCCCGCAGACAGCCTACCGCCAGCCCACAGCCACAGATCCCCGCCACCAGACCGGTCAGCCACCGCCGCAAACAGCCGCTTTCTGATGGCAACATCCCCAGCCCCCCCTCACACTACCCCATCCTGCGGATCAACACCTGAGCCAGTGCAGCGTCCAGATTCTCAGAAGTCCGCACCAGCTGATAATCAATGCCACTGCCCGCACAACGACGACGGACCGCATCCAGAAATTTTTCAAGCGCTGCCTGGTAACCGGCACGCAGCGCAGCCGGATCACAGGTCAGCCGACCAGCCCCTTCCAGACCCTCAAAACGCATCGTCCCCGAATATCTGAAATCCAGTTCCTGATCATCCAGCACGTGCATAACAATCACTTCGTGCCGGCGCTGCCGCAGCAGCTGCAGCCCGCGAAACACATCGTCACGCGGACACAGCAGATCCGAAAACAGCACGACAATGCTGCGACGAGTCAGAATCTCGTTCACACGTTTCAGCACGGCCAGCATATCCGTTCGACCCTCAGCCGCCTGCACTTCCAGACCCTGCAGAATTGCCTGCAGATGATGGCTGCTGCTGCTGGCCGGGATCTGACTTCGCATGCGACTGTCAAAGACACACACGCCAGCCGAATCATGCTGCTTCAATGCCAGCATACTGACGGCTGCCGCCAGAGTTCTGGCATAGTCGAACTTGGTCATCGCACCCGAACCAAACTGCATCGACTCACTGCCATCCACCGCCAGCATCACACGAACATTCGTGTCTTCCTCGTACTGCTTCAGATAATAGCGATCAGAACGCGACCAGAGCTTCCAGTCAATTCGCCGCAGATCGTCACCAGCCACATATTCCCGGTGCTGACGGAATTCCAGCGACTGACCAAAATACGGACTGCGATGCAGACCCGAGACAAAGCCTTCCACAACCTGCCGCGCCCGCAGCTCCAGCCGCGATATGCGAGCAAGCTCTTCAGGACGCAAGGATTGTTCCAAGGGCCGGGTCACTGCTCAGCTCGCTTTCACGCGAAGGGGTCTCATCAATCAGACGCTGAATCACACTGTCCGAAGTTATCCCATCACTGATGGCGGTGAAATTCGGAGTAATTCGATGACGCAGAACCGGAGCCGCAAGCCGCTGGATGTCCTCCACTGAAACCGATGTGCGACCACTCAGCAGCGCCCGCGCCTTCGCACCCAACAACAGATTCTGAACCGCTCGCGGACCAGCCCCCCAGCCCAGCCACTCGTTCACCCATTCCGGTGTCCCCGGCTGACGCACTCGAGTCCGACGAACAAGAGCCAGAGTATAATTGATCACATGATCAGAGACCGGCACCTGACGCACTGTGCTTTGAATCTGCAGCACCTGCTCGCCGGATAACACCGGAACAACCTCCGGACGAAAATTGGAGGTCGTTTGCCGAGCAATCTGACGCTCTTCATCAAATGACGGATACTTCACAAACACTTTGAACATGAAACGGTCCTGCTGAGCCTCAGGCAGTGAATACGTGCCCTCCTGCTCAATCGGATTCTGCGTCGCCAGTACGAAAAACGGAGCACTCAGGCGATGAATCGTCTGACCAACCGTCACCTGCCGCTCCTGCATCGCCTCAAGCAGTGCGGCCTGAGTCTTCGGGGGAGTCCGGTTGATTTCGTCAGCCAGCACCACATTGTGAAATAAAGGACCCGGAATAAAACGATACTCCCGCTGACCCGTACTGCGATTCTCCTGCAGAATGTCCGTACCCGTGATGTCCGCCGGCATCAGGTCCGGAGTAAACTGGATGCGGGAAAATGTCATCGACAGACACCGCGCTACCGTACTGACCATCAGCGTCTTCGCCAGACCCGGGACGCCCTCCAGCAGCACATGACCCTGACTGAACAATGCAATCAGCAACTGCTCAATCACCTCGTCCTGCCCCACAATAACCCGGCGAATCTGCTCCTGTAACTGTCGATAAGACGTATGCAGCAGATCCACAGCCTGAGCTGTCAGAGGTTCACCTTGTTCCGACATCAATCCACCCTTCCTGTGACTTTCTGCCCGCAGACAGCCGGAAATGTGACTTCCACGGCCACGCTGAACTCGCCATCATCATAAGTATCCGGCGGTAGGATACCAACCATCACCGCTGATTCCGGGCGTTTTCCCTGATTGCAGCCTCCAGTCCCTGCCAGCCACCACCCACCATGTCACAGTCCAGCCTGCAACGCAATTCCCTGATCGGATTCGCCGCCAGTGTTCTGCTCGCTGCCCTCAAACTGCTCGCCGGTGTCCTCGGAAAATCGACAGCACTGGTCGCTGACTCCATCGAATCCCTCGCAGATTCCGCAGGATCACTGCTCGTCTGGCAGGCCCTGAAAGTTGCCGCACGCCCGGCAGATGAGAAACATCCGTGGGGGTACGGCAAGGCAGAAGCCGTGGCCGCCCTGCTCACCGGCTCCCTGCTCGTCGTTGCCGCCATCCTGATGACCGTTCAGTCCATTCACGAAATCCTGATTCCTCACCAGCCTCCCGCCGCATGGACGCTGCTGCTGCTGGTGATCGTCACCATCGTCAAGGAATTGCTGTTTCGCTTCATGATCCATACCGCCGCAGCCGAAGCCTCCGCAGCAGCCACCGCCGATGCCTGGCACCAGCGCTCTGACGCCATCACTTCGGCAGCCGCCTTTATCGGCGTCTCAGTCGCTGTCTGGGGACCCGAACTGTGCGGACTACCCGCACTCGTCTTCGCCGATGAAGCCGCCGCCATCCTGGCCAGCGGCGTCATTCTGCTGACGGCCTGGAAACTGGCCGGACCAGCACTCGCTGAACTGCTCGACGCCGATGCCCCCGGCCTCGCACAATCACTGCGAACCAACGCAGCACAGATTCCACATGTCCGCTGCATCGAAAAAGTCCGCGTCCGCAAAAGTGGCGGTGGCTGGCTCGCTGAACTGCATATCCAGGTCGACCCCGACATGCCCATTCGACAGGCCCACGCCGTCGGAGGACAGGTGCGATCACACCTGCGGAACTCCTGCAAAGGAATCCATGACGTCCTGATTCACGTCGAACCCTATGACGAATCCAACTCAGAACTGGAATCCTGATCCACCCCCACCCCGCCAGCTGCCCCGCCAGTTGCCCCGCCAGACTCCACTCCCTTGTCATTACCCACGAAAGCCTTACCAACAAAACACAATTTGGCCAACGGCCATACACAACGTAGCCTTGGGCAACGACCAAGGAAAAACACACCGCACCCACACCCCACAATTGGCCAACGGCCATAATCAACGTAGCCTTGGGCAACGCCCAAGGAAAAACACACCAACAACAAACCACAATTGGCTAACGGCCATACACAACGCAGCCTTGGGCAACGCCCAAGGAAAAACATACCAACAACAAAACACAAGTTGGCCAACGGCCATAGTCAACGTAGCCTTGGGCA
>CAXBSH010000324.1:0-6685 GCA_963977705.1 uncultured Planctomycetaceae bacterium | reverse complement strand
GACGCTGGGGGTTCGGGGATCAGGGGGAACCGGAGCGCGTCTGCAGTTGCTGCAGGATGCAGAGCGACTGAGCAGCCTGCGAGTTGTCGTCTGGTGTTTTGCCGCTCGCGAGTTTATGGATCCGGAGAACACGTGGCAGCCGGTGCTGGAGTGATCGCAGGTGTTTCGATGCAGCAGTTTTCAGTTTTCAGTTGTCAGTTGTCAGTTGTCTGGGAGGGTGAGGCGCCTGACGAACCGAACGGACGGGGATGACTGTTACCGAACTGGTGCTCGGTGGTCCCGGGGAGAACGCCAGATGCTGTGACAGCATTCAGTTGCGGGGTTCAGCCCTCAGAACAGCTGGTGACAGGAAGCTCAGGAGGAAGCCTTAGACGCCTGCCAGCAGTCTTTCGTGGTCGTCCCGGTTCTGCGTGGACAACTTTTTAGAAACCTTCTGTGGCCATGCAAGTTGCACATGCCCATAGGATTTCGTGTTGGTCCCTATTTTCCAAGGTGCCCTTTGATGGTTTCGCGGATTGCCTCGCGACAGACCACGCAGAATCCCTCGTCACGAAGCAGTGAACCCATCCAGCAATCCTGTTCTGATCGGAACATGCCCTGTTTCAGGTAGCCACCACCTTCAAATGCGCCGACCAGTTGTTTTTCTGAGGCTTCAGGCTGTGGCAGGGTGGGTGTTGGCAGTGGAATGTCGGGTGACAGGAACTGTCGCCATTTCAGCGTATCTCGACTCAGATTCCGCGTGATGTTTGCTTCCATCGGCTCCTGATCGTCCGGGTACATCTGATTGTAGGCGACATTACCGGTGTACTCGTCGGCAAGGCCGGCGAACGAGTGTGCCAGTTCATGGATGAATACGAGGGGGCTGTTGTTGTGACCGGTCGTTGAGATGCAGTAGTCGAGACAGACGGCTCCGCCACCGTAGGTTTTGCTGTTTGCGAGCAGTACGACGGTGTCGCTGGGAACCTGTGCGGCCATGCGATGAATGTCGTGGTTCTGTTCTGAGAGCAGGTAGCGATCGAGGTCAAAGATATTGAAGGTAGCACCAAGGTTGGTATTGCGATAGATGCGACGATGTGGTTCATCGGTGCCCTGTTCGGGAGATGGACGAAAGATTCCGCGAATGCTGATGCTGTCGCGAAATTCGTTCCACGGCGACTGTGTCAGCAGGAAATCGGACATGCGCTGCAGGTCTGCTTTGAAGTCTGCGGACTGTTCGGCTGTGTAGCCTTCAGCAAGGAAGGTAATGTCGAGGCTGGACTGAGGTGCTCCGGCGACCTGGATTTCAAGGATTTCATCCTGCCCGGCAGATTCGCGGCGAATATGCAGATCATCGGGAGCAATGGTGGTTTCAAACACAGGTTCGTAGTTGTATTGTCGATTGCGTTCTTCCAATACCAGTCGTACGGGAGCTTTGGGCAGAGGTATTCGAACGACGAATTCGAACGAGCGGCGAATTTTGTCGGCGGCCGGCGTTGTGGTTGTGTATTCACTGAACAGGGTGTCGAACGATCTCTGGCAGATCAGGGTGCCACTGGCAGCGTCATAAACGCGTGCTCGTGTGCTGCAGAGTTGCCGAATGGGCAGCAGTAACCCGGGATGCTCGGGCCAGCAGGGCTCTTCAAAGATTTCCTGCAGTGCGAGCGAGTGTTCTGAGGCGTGTCCGGAAACAGTGAATTCCAGACGCAGCGCGCGATCTTCGAACCAGTCTGCAAAAACGGGCGGTTGAGGCTCAGGGGTCTGAGCAAAGACAACCTGAGGGAAGCCGCAGCAAAGCAACAGGAGCAGGGACCGGACCGAGGACATATTGAGTAATCCGAGGAAAGTGAGAGGGAATACCGAGTCATTTGCTGCAGTGAGTTCAGTGCAAGGCTGTGGCAGGGCCGGAATTCTGCAGTACATCCCTCCGTCTGGCAAGGCAACGGGGGCAGGTGGTGGGGCGGTGCTGAAAACTGATGCTGGGGCAGTAGTCGCCTCGACAATCAGGGGGTAGAATACTTTCAGGAGGCATAGCAGATGGCGATCAGCGTATTTGACATGTTTCGGCTGGGAATTGGGCCGTCCAGTTCGCACACAGTAGGTCCGATGCGGGCGGCCGGCCTGTTCGTGAAGTCTCTGCAGCAGCAGGGGCTGTTGGGCAACGTTGCCCGGGTCGAGGTGCGGCTGTACGGATCTCTTGGTGCAACCGGGCGTGGGCATGGATCTGATCGTGCTGTGATTGCGGGACTCAGTGGCGAGCAACCTGAGACCACCGGGCCCGAAGCGATTGATCGTCTGGAGCGAATGGCGGTTGAAACTGGTCAGCTTGTGCTTTCGGGGACGCAGCAGATCACTTTCAGTCCACAGCGTGATCTGCTTTTTTGCTCGGAATCGCTGCCGTTCCATGCGAACGGGATGAGGATCAGTGCGTTGGATGCTCAACAGGCCTCGTTATTCGAGCGTGTCTACTACTCTGTAGGCGGCGGATTTGTTGTGGACGAATCGGCCACAGGTGCCAATCGGATTGTGGAAGACAGCACCGCATTGGCGCATCCGTTTTCCACAGCCAATGAGTTACTTCGGCATTGTGAGGCGGGTGGTTTGTCGATCAGCAGTCTGATGCTGCAGAACGAACTGTCGTGGCGCAGTGAGCCTGAGATTCGGAGCGGACTTCTGAAGCTCTGGTCTGCCATGCGGCAATGTGTGGAGTCGGGCTGTCGCAATGAAGGGATTCTGCCGGGCGGATTGAAGGTTCGCCGTCGTGCGCCGCAGCTGTACAGGAAGTTGCATGCTGAAAGGGCAGAGTCTGATGCCTTTTCAAGTCTGGAGTGGGTGAATCTGTGGGCTATGGCAGTCAACGAGGAAAACGCGGCGGGTGGACGGGTTGTGACGGCTCCAACAAACGGCGCAGCAGGCATTATTCCGGCAGTGCTGCAGTATTTTCATCAGTTCTGTGCGGGGGCTGATGACGACGGCACAGTGAGGTTTTTGCTGACAGCAGGTGCAGTAGGAATTCTGTTTAAGCTGAATGCTTCGATTTCGGGTGCCGAGGTGGGGTGTCAGGGAGAAGTGGGGGCTGCCTGCAGTATGGCGGCGGCGGGTTTGGCAGAGGTACTTGGTGGAACTCCGCAGCAGGTGGAGAATGCTGCCGAGATTGGTATGGAGCACAACCTTGGGCTGACCTGTGATCCAATCGGTGGACTGGTCCAGGTACCGTGTATTGAGCGAAACGCCATGGGGGCGGTAAAGGCCATCAACGCAGCGCGGCTGGCCATGCGAGGTGACGGCAAACACTTTGTGTCGCTGGACAAAGTGATCCGTACGATGCGGGATACCGGTCGCGATATGAATGCAAGATACAAAGAGACGTCAAGGGGCGGACTGGCAGTGAATATCATCGAGTGCTGAATGCAGGTTCATTCAGCGAGTCGACTGCAGTTCAACCATTGATGTTCGTTCGGCGGAACTTTTCAACTGCACTCAGATGACCTCATGCAGTGGCTTATTACCCTGATCGACGAGGTACTGGGGAACTCCGGCAAGGTCGAAGATGCGAGTGTTCTGGGCGTCGATTCCCGCACAGTGATAAAGGGTGGCGAACACTTCCTGAAACGTGACGGGTCGCAGCTGAGGCGTCTCGCCGTATCGATTGGTCGCTCCGATGACCTGTCCGGTACGCATACCACCACCAAACATGACCGCGGTATTGGCCTGCGGCCAGTGATCGCGACTGTTGTTGCTGTTGATTTTAGGAGTTCGCCCGAATTCACCCCAGACGACAACTGACACATCGCGATCAAGCCCGCGTTCATGCAGGTCGGTCACCAGTGCGGCCAATCCCTGGTCAAGTCGCGGACATTCTTCCCGACACTTGGGGAAGTTCATGCCATCGGAGCCATGCCAGTCCCAGCGACTGAAGTTCAGAGAAACAAAGCGAGCACCGGCTTCAACCAGTCTGCGAGCGATACAGAGATTCTCGATCATCGGCGGAGCCCCGTCACGCTGAAAGACCTCGCTGCTGGCGCCATAGCGGGCAACAATGCGGGGATCTTCCTTTGAGAGGTCGAGGGCATCAACCAGTTTGGATGTGGTCAGGATGCCCATCGCCTGTTCGGCGTAGACGTCAAGGCTTTCCATCTGTCGGCGCTGATCGGCATCGCGACGAAACCGATCAAGTGACCGCATCAGGGCCGTGCGATCCTGCAGTTTTTCAAGCGTGATTCCGTTGAGCGTCATATTCTCGGGCTTGCTGCGTGCTTCACGGCCCACCAGATTGAAGGGAGCATGTGCCACCCCCAGAAAACCACCACCACCCGGTTCGCCCCAGGTGCGGTTGCCCGTGTTGTACATTAAGGCCACATTCGCGGGGATCGCCGGCGTCACCTGACCGGCCATCTTCGAAACCCATGCACCACCCGACGGCCAGCCACCCGGCGGTTGACGACTGCCCTTTCGACGACCCGTCATGCACTGATACGCGTCGTGCCCACCGTCTGAGTCTGACAGTGAACGCACCAGTACAAAGCGGTCCATCAGTTGTGCCATGTTAGGAAACAGCTCGCTGACAAAGACGCCGGGGACACTGGTTGAGATGGCGGAAAACTCACCACGAATCTCGGCCGGGGCCTCTGGCTTCGGGTCCCACATATCAAGATGCGGCGGACCCCCGGGCAGGTAGATGTTGATGATGGCTTTGTGCGACCGTCCTGTTCGCTGCTGCTGCTCAGCACGCAGGCCATCTGCAAGGGAAATACCCCCAAGGGCCATTCCGCCGATGGTCAGGAAGTTACGCCGCGAGACGCCATCGCAGAAACCTGTGCGTGATGAGGCTGTGGCAGAGGACCGACCGAAAATGGTAAGCATGGCTGAGGTCCGGCAGGAAAGCTGAGATGGAACAGTTGAGCAGGCGGGAGGCAGGGCATCAGGGAGGCAGGATCTGTAGAATCGCGAGATCTGACTACAGACTCTATCCCAATCGGCTTCCTGCAGTCAAGAATTCCATGGATTTGGCGGGGGTTTTCGAAGGATTTCGGGGGATTTCAAGGGCTGGCGTGACGGTGGATCTGCGGCACAAGCTGGGGATTCAGTCTGACGTGCGACGGGTAACCCTGATGTGGCTGGCAAAGTTCCGCAAAACAGCGTTCCATGTCCAGCAGCAGTCGATTCACGTCAATGCCGGCAACTCCATCCCGAAATCCCTGCAGTCGCATGCGGCTGGAGGTGTACATCCGGAGTGCCCCGCCCAGATTTCCTTCTTCGAAATGAAATAAGGCCACGGCAGCCTGAATGAGTCCCTGGAACAGGGATTTTTCGGGACATGTCAGCTCGCCCCAGAAATCTTCAAGGACATCGTGACAGGCGAAATACTCACCGGCATTGAACAGATCCAGTCCCTGCTGGATGCGTGGATCGTCGAAACCGGGGTCACTCATGCCGTCACCATGCGGAAATCTGCAGTGTCTGAGTGCTGTACACGGGCTGAGGCGTGAAGATCAGGCGCCCTCTGCGCAGGACTTCCGCGCTGACTGGCAGTGGAGGCTGCTGCAGGGCGACCGTCGCAGTCGTTGACGGTTTTGCAACGGATGCCCAATGACTGAAATAACTCTGGAACGCTGTCTGGCGTGCGGGCCGACGATAGTGAATCGGATCAAGGCCGTACCACGATCGCTCAGGTGCCGCAAGGGTCACACGCATATCTGTCGCCAGCTCTGTCAGCAGCTGTTGCAGCTGGCCGGCCAGCCGTCGTGCGTCAGCAAGTGTCAGCGCTCTGCCCTGGAACAGCAGCAGACGGGCAATCTGAAAACGCAGTTGCGACAGATCATCCAGGCATTTCAACGGCAGTGCCGTCAGTACGATTTCCGCCTGCGGATCCCATGTCCTGATTCTGCTGATCACTTCACGCACTGCTGCCTGAATCTGCGGCGGGGGAAAACCATAGACAATGTCATTGCCGACATCCGTCAGCAGGACCAGGGCAGGCTGGGTGGGGCGAGCCGGCAGATGTTCCCAGAGCTTTGATTCAAGGATGCCCGGAAGCACTCGCACGAGGCACTTCGAGTGACGGATATAGGAGCGTCCCATGCCGAGGCATGCATGGACATGCAGAGGCAGTTCAGTCTGCTGCTGCAGCTGGCGGATGCGCGCGCGCACTTCAGGCTTGCCCTCGGTGCTCTTGTATTCTTCCTTCACTTCCTGCTTGCTCATGCGCTGCTGGCGCATGAAGAACAGGCGCTGCAGCGGCACGTCCACCAGCGCGTAGGCCATCAGCACCGCCGCCAGCGCGCCGATGAAGCCGCTCACCGAGCCCACCGACAGGTCGATGTGTCCGGCCACGATCACCAGCAGCATGCCCAGCGCCATGATGACGATGCCCAGTACGAGGGTGCTGGCTGGTGACAAATAGCGCTCGGTGACACGCATTAGCGGATACTGCAACACGATGCTCATGAGCGAATTGACACCATACACCCAGCTCACGGCGCTGTTGTTGCCGGCGATATCGGTGGCCTTGAGGGGAATTGCCAGCGTGATTTGTGTCCACATAAACCAATACCCGAGCAAAAGCGCATTGAACAGCATAAAACGGCCGTCGCGCAGGGCCATACCAATGCCTGCGGTAATTTTGCCTTGGCCAGTAGCCACTGCCACATTGGGCAAAAGGGCATAGGTGGCGATCCAGGCCACGATGTAGCACGACCCAGCGGCAATT
>CAXBSH010000323.1:0-6699 GCA_963977705.1 uncultured Planctomycetaceae bacterium | reverse complement strand
GTGGTCTGGTTGTGCCGCGGGGGAATCCGCGAGGGATTCGTTCGGTTGCCGATCTGCTGCGTGACGACGTGAAAGTGGTGCAGGCGAATCCGGATGCCGCCGCTGTGGCTCGCCTGACGCGTGACGTCCTGACGAAGCAGGGTTTGTGGGATGCACTGGCGGCGGCGACGGATGGGTATCGTACAACGGTCAATGATGTGGCCAACGATGTCCAGGTTGGTGCCGCGGATGCGGGGATTGTGTATGACGTGGTGCTGTATGGTCGTGAGCAGCTGGAGTTTGTGGAGGCAGAGGAATTGCGGGGCGCTGTTTCGAAGGTTGCGTTGGGGGTCACAACCAGCTGTCAGCAGCCTGCAGCCGCACTGCATTTTGCCCGTTATGTTACGGCTGAGGATCGTGGTCTGGAGGAGTATCGTCGGCAGGGGTTTGTGGTGGAGCGAGGAGACGTCTGGGCCGATGTTCCCGAACTTTCGGTCTATGCGGGTTCCATGCTGCGCCCGGCCATTGAAGAAACAATCACGGCATTTGAGCAGCGTGAAGGGGTACGCGTCGCGCGGTCCTATAATGGCTGCGGCATTCTGGTGGCTCAGATGAAAAGCGGGCAGCATCCGGATGCGTATTTTGCCTGTGATGTGGAATTCATGAAGCAGGTCAGTGAGTTGTTCGGGCCAGCCACAGAGGTGTCGCAGAATGAACTGGTGATTCTTGTGCCGAAGGGGAATCCGCGGCAGATTGCGGGGCTGCAGGATCTGACACAGCAGGGACTGCGGGTGGGGATCGGCCATGAAAAGCAGTGTGCGATGGGCTGGATTACTCAGAAGACATTCGCAGAGACGGGCCTGACGACGAAGATCATGGAGAACGTCACAGTGCAGACACCCACCGGTGATATGCTGGTGAACCAGCTGCGTACGGGTTCGCTGGACGCCGCGGTTGCATATCTCAGCAATGCGGCGGGTTCAGCCGATTTTCTGGATGCGGTGCAGATCCAGGGGATTCCCTGTTCTGTGGCGACTCAGCCCTGGGCAGTTCTGCGGGCTTCAAAGCACAGTCATCTGGCGGCGCGACTGTTTGGTCGGATTCAGTCGGCGGAGAGTCAGGAGATTTTTGCAGCGGAGGGATTTCGCTGGCAGCTGTCGGCGGGTGTGGAGTCAGCGAGGGAGGCATCCGAGGTACCTGGGTCGGTTCAACCCTGAGGCTGTGACATGGGCAGCAGTACTGAGTCATCACCAGTGAAGATGGACGGTCATCGTCGTGGCGCGTCGCGGGATGCTGTGTTCTTTCTGGTGATGGGTGGTTTATCAGCGTCCTTTGTTGTGTTGATTGTGCTGCTGCTGCTGGCGGATTTGAGTTTTACCTCGCCGACCGCCTTTGCGGCGGCGTTGCGGAAGCCTGAGATTCTGGCGGCTTTTCGACTGACGATGCTGACCTGCACGCTGGCTGCTGTGCTGTCGGTGTGGGTCGCAACACCGCTGGGTTATCTGCTGTCGCGATATCGCTTTCCGGGCAGTCGTATTGTGGATGTGATCGTGGATATTCCGATTGTGCTGCCGCCGCTGGTGCTGGGGCTCAGTCTGCTGATCCTGTTTCATCAGCCCTTTCCGCTGACGGGTATCTTTGGTGCTGGCTGGAAGCTGGAGGACTGGCTGGAGGAGGTTGCCGGTTTTCCGGTGACATATCGCTGGCCGGCTGTGGTACTGGCTCAGTTTGCGGTGTCCTGTGCCTTTGCGGTGCGGACGATGCGTGTGACATTTGATCAGATCAATCCGCGTGCGGAGGACGTAGCGCGGACGCTGGGATGTACTCGGGGGCAGGCCTTTCTGCAGGTCGCGTTGCCTCAGGCATGGCGTGGCATCCTGACAGCGGGCACGATCTCGTGGGCTCGGGCGCTGGGCGAATTTGGTCCGATCCTTGTGTTTGCGGGAGCCACGCGATTTCGCACAGAGGTGCTGTCGACTTCGGTATTTCTTGAGCTGAGTGTTGGTCAGCTGGATGCCGCAGTTGCGGTTTCGCTGATGATGGTGTTGATGGCAGTGGCGGTGCTGTTGTTTCTGCGCTGGCTGGGAGCGGGGATGTCCACGTGATTGAGCTGCGTGATGTCACTGTTCGGTCAGGCGATTACTGTCTGGAGGGGATCTCCTTCCAGGTGCAGGCCGGTGCGTATGCGGTGCTGATGGGACGCACGGGAATTGGCAAGACGACATTACTGGAAGCGATCTGTGGGTTGCGTCGTCTGGTGCGTGGATGTGTGCTGCTGGGTGGTGTTGATGTCTCAACGTGGGCTCCGGGAGATCGTCGGATTGGCTATATGCCTCAGGATCTGGCATTGTTTCCGACCATGACAGTGCAGCAGCATCTGGAGTTTGCTCTGCGTCTGCAGCGGGCAACGTCTTCCGTGGTAGCAGCGCGGGTTGCGGAACTGGCGGGCCTGCTGGAAATTGAACATCTGCTGCAGCGTGGTGTCCGGGGATTAAGTGGTGGTGAGTCGCAGCGTGTGGCTCTGGGGCGTGCGCTGGCTGCTCGCCCTGCTCTGCTGCTGCTGGATGAACCGATCAGTGCACTGGATGCCGACACTCGCAGAACAGCGCGGCAGATGCTGAAAAACCTGAATCGGCAGACGGGTGTGACGGTCCTGCATGTAACTCATGATCAGGAGGATGCGGAGTTGCTGGGCGACGTCTGTCTGCTGCTGGAGCGAACGTCCGCCGGTCGCGTGCAGGTGCAGACTTCCGGAGTCGGCTTATGATCGCCGACAGTGCGTATGTGCGGACATGCTGGCTGCAGGCCTGTCGCATGGAAGTCCTGAGTCCGAAGCCGGGTAATGTCAGTCCTGGTCGTGATTTTGCAGATGCCTCGACAGCCGATTTTCTGCGTTCAGCGGAGGCAGCGGCGGATGTCATCGCAGCAGCTGTCGGGCAACCGGTAGGACGCACAGTGCTGCAGTCCGTGCGGGCTGTTCGAACGGTGGTCAGCCATAACACCAATCTGGGAATAATTCTGCTGATTGCGCCACTGGCTGCGGTTCCACTGCGGCAGACTCTGGAGGCGGGTATCGAGTCGGTGCTGTCCGGGCTGACGGTGCAGGACAGTTGTGACGTGTATGCGGCGATCCGGCTGGCAGCACCCGGTGGGCTGGGGCGTGCCGAAGATCAGGATGTGGCGGCGGAACCAACGCAGGATTTGCGAGTCTGCATGCAGCTGGCGGCAGAGCGGGATCTGATTGCAG
The DNA here is from genome assembly GCA_963977705.1 of uncultured Planctomycetaceae bacterium. GTDB lineage: Bacteria > Planctomycetota > Planctomycetia > Planctomycetales > Planctomycetaceae > SXXK01. Next base: position 3,473 of record CAXBSH010000323.1, on the reverse strand, counting down.
CACAATATGCAGATGGCTTCCGGGTGGTGCTGCAGACCGGGGCAGAATGGCTGCAGGAGGCGAAAGAACGCACATCGGTGCAGTCGCAGCAGGTGGTGTGGGTGGCCTTGCGACTGCTGGCAGAATTCGGTGACTCCCTGATCGCTCGCAAGAGCGGACAACAGCAGTCTGCGGTGGCGGCAGCGCTGGCTGAAAAAGTGCTGCAGGCGGGCTGGCCTGCTGCTGCGGAGGCGGGGACAGCGCTGGCCGAGCTGGATGCGTTTCTGCGCAGTGACGGCAATCGACTGAATCCCGGTACGACGGCCGATCTGACCGCAGCGATCCTGTTTGCTGCACTGCGGGATGGAAGAATGGTTATGGACGAGGCTCTGTTTGCCGCACCGGACTGCCATCCTGCCGGCGGAAGATCCACATAAGCATTTCCGTCATCCGCGGCGGCTTACCCTGCCGCAGGATGCCCTGTCGATAAATGCGAGCAGCTGCCAGCACACCGAGCCATGTTCCGCAGACCGTCATCACAAGGCTGAGCAGGCTCTGCCACAACGGAATCGTGGCACCGGTGGCCATTCTGAGCGTCATGACCATGGGCGTGGACGGTGGAAACATACTGATGGCGGTCGCCAGTGCACTATTCGGTTCGCGGACAATATTGAACCAGACGAACATCGGCAGCAGCACCACCATCCAGACCGGCAGCAGCAGCGTCTGGGCTTCCCGAAGCTGAGTTACTGAAGCCGCGATACCCATGAAGACCGAGCTGTACAGCAGTACGGCCAGAATCTGATAAACCACAAACCACGGAATCAGCTGCAGGGGAATGTAATTGCCATATCCCTGGTGCATGGCCATGAAGGCTCCACCGGAGCCGTAGACCACGAACACCGTCAGCGAGCCTGCGACATTGCCCAGCAGTTTACCGGTCATCAGTTCTCGCGCACTGGCAGCCCCCAGCAGCACTTCAGCGATACGCAGAGTCTTTTCCTCAAGCACACTCTCAAGCATCGGCTGAGCTGACATCATGATGACCATAAACATCAGCATCATGATAATCATGGGGAGCAGCAGGCTGGTGATTTCATCGGGCTTGGCTTCGCTGGTGATCTTTCCGGATTCGTCGCGAATATACAGGCCATTGCCTTCCATGGCTGCGCGGCGTTCCAGTTCCAGCAGTACTGTCGGCAGCACGATGGGAGAAACGCTGGAGGACAGACGCTGGCTGCGAATCAACTGATTCATCGCAGCCTCAGACCAGCGTCTTGCATCAGACAGTGCGGCATCTTCGGCCACCCATTTCATGGCCGGCAGCTGAATCAGGTCGGGTGCAGGATTTTTGAGATTTTCAGGAGAGAAAGGTCGTGGTTGGAGCACGTCAGCGGGTACTTCGATGAAGGCATACAGTTCACCTTTCCGAGTACGTTCGGACAGAGCCAGCCGTTGTTCGTCTCCAAAATCCTCTGCCGGAATCTCTTCCAGCTCATAACTGTGAATGTCCTTCAGTCCCAGTTCCTCTGCTGTGGCATCCTGTTTCTGCTGACTGCGGACAGTGCTGATGAGTGCATCAGAATCGCTGCGGGGTGTGGTATCGGCCGGTGTGGACTGTGGCTGGGCGGGGACGACTGGCTGAGCAGCGCCCCTGTCGCTCTGCAGCTGCTGGTTGCGCTGCTGTACAGCTTCCTCAAATCGTTTGAACAGCAGGCTGGTATTGTCGACGACAGCGATTCTGCGGACTTCAGGTGTTTCCAGTCCTCTGAGAACAACGGGCAGCCACGCACTGCCCAGCATCAGCAGGGGCATCAGCAGCAGTGCAATGACGAAGGCGCGAGTCGCCACCATGGCCTGATATTCACGCCACGCGATTGTCAGGATCTTGTTCATGACACGGTTCCTTCATTGGCGATCCGGACGAAGATGTCATGCAGTGATGGTCGCAGCAGTTCGAAATGTTCCACCTGTCCGCTGGCCATCAGACGCTGCAGAATGCGCTGAGCATGCGTGTGGTCTGAGACTGTGCAGTGGGTGTACTGGCCACGTTTTTCCAGTCGGGCGGCTTCCGGAAGGGACGGTAGCTCGGGCGTTTCGGCCGACATCCGCAGTCGCAGTTCGTGGGCCGGATACAGGCTGCGAATCTGATCCAGCGTGCCGTCCAGCACCTTGCGTCCTCGGTGAATCATGAAGACACGCTCGCACATACGTTCAGCGACGTCCATTTCATGAGTTGAAAAGATGATCGTTGTACCACGCGATCGAATCTCCAGAATCGCCTCCCGCAGCATTTCCAGGTTGACCGGATCAAGCCCACTGAAGGGTTCGTCAAGGATCAGCAACTGAGGCCTGGCGACGACGGCTGAAATGAACTGAATTTTCTGAGACATACCCTTGGAGAGTGATTCGATTCGCCGCGCTGACCAGTCGGCAGCACCAAGACGCTGCAGCCAGAAATCAATTTCCGGGTCACAGTTTCGAAAGCCTTTCAATCGTGCGTAATACCGCAGTAGTTCGCGCACTTTCATGCGACGGTACAGACCACGCTCTTCGGGCAGATAGCCGACACGACTGTCGGCACAGTCACCGCGGTCTTTGCCAAGGACTTCAATTGTGCCTGAATCCGGCTGAAAGATCCGCAGAATCATGCGAATGGTTGTGGTTTTTCCCGAGCCATTTGGTCCGATGAAGCCGTAGACTGAGCCGGTGGGGATTTCAAGATCAAGATCCCGGACGGCTGCAGTATCACCGAAGGTTTTGGTGACCCGCTGCAGCCGAACTGCGAAAGTGTCGCTCACGCGATGAACCCTTAATAACGTGCTGCCTTGCCTGCTGTCTGGAATCCCGATAGTCTCTGAAATGCGTCGCGTGATCTCCAGCAAGCGAGTTTGGATTCGCGGCGATTTGCCACAGAATCGGGAAATTCCATGGCTGTTCCGACAAAAATCTGTAAGACAGTCCTGCTGGTCGGTCTGCTGGCAGGCGTGTGGAACTCGGGTCTGGCCGATGAGTTGCCGGCTGCGCCGCAACGGATTGCCATTGGACAGGCCGTACCGCCGCTGAAATTCACCGATATCCGGGGCCTGCAGCGCACCACAGGGGATTTCGGCCAGTACCGTGCGCTTGTGCTGACGTTTACCTCCACGACCTGCCCACTGGTACGCCGGTCCATGCCCCGATTGACGCAACTTTATCAGCAGTACCGGGATCAGGGTGTGGTATTTGCCTCAGTGAATGTGGGAGCAGCAGATACGATTCGCGAGATGGCAGTGCAGGCACTGGAGCTGAACGTGCCCTTCTACTGTGTGCGCGATGCGGACCTGTCAGTCGCCACGGCGCTGGGGATCACCAGAACTCCGCAGGTCTGTGTGATTGACGGTGACGGAGTGCTGCGATACCGCGGTCGAATTGATGATCAGCAGCGGCCGGGTGGTGCCCGACCGGCCGCCACCAGAGACGATCTCGAACTGGCTCTGCAGCAGCTGCTGCAG
>CAXBSH010000322.1:0-6728 GCA_963977705.1 uncultured Planctomycetaceae bacterium | reverse complement strand
GCCGAGCAGGAATGCTCGGGCTACATTTTGGCTGACCACTGACTACTGAGAACTGACCACTTCTTTCGGCTCGGCGGTAGCCTCGCTCTCCCGAAGTCAGCTCCATTTTGCGAAGAAGTGCCCAAAAATCGCCCTCAAACCGCGCACAGCATTTCACGTTGAGCCTGAAAAACGCGGCAATTTCACGGCGTTTCGGGGGCATTTCCTGTTGGACACACTCCTGACAGCCGTTATTCTCTGCAGAGCGATCGGGCCGCGAAACACGGACCGATCATTCTGCGGCTCTTCTCCCCCGTTATTGCCCACCTCCAAACCCACTCGTGGCAGGCTCACCCATGAAGACACTTTCACGTCGTGCTGTGATTCGCGGGGCTGCCGGTGTTACTCTGGCACTGCCAGTACTGCAGGCGATGGGGCAGGAAGTCGCCGCACAGTCGCCACGGCGATTCTGCGCCATGTACACCGCCAACGGGATGTCTCTGCCGGCCGCGGACAACGGCATCAGCGACTGGAGCTGGTTTCCGCAGATTGAAGGTCCGGAATTTCAGTTCGGACAGTCGACTCAGCCCTTCAGCCCGTTTCGCGAACACGTCAGCTTTCTGGGTGGTCTGCACCACGCGTCCGGTCTCAAAGCAGACCCCCACATGTGCTCGGACATGTGGCTCACCGGGGCCCCGCTGCATAACCCCAAACCCGGAACCTTCAACAGCGTCAGTCTCGATCAGGTCATCGCACTGCATACTCGACAGTACTGCCGACAGCCTTCGCTGGTACTTTCGATCGATGCCGGAGTTGGGTTTCTTTCCCGCACCGGAACCATTTCCTACAACGTCGAAGGCAAACCTATTCCTGCCGAGAATAACCCGCGGCGCGTCTTCGATCGTTTGTTCCGAGGCGATGACGGATCCACTCAGACCCGCCGCGCAGAACTTGCCCACCGCATGCGACTGGTCGACGCCGTACTGGAGGGCACCAAAGCCCTCAATCGACAGCTTGGCAGATCTGATCGCGACAAAATGGAACAGTACCTGACGTCACTCAACGAAATTGAAGGACGCCTGACAGCCTCTGAACGCTGGATCGACATCCCCCTGAAGGCTCAGGATCATTCCCATCTGAATCTGGAAGCCACCAATGAAGGGGCTCCGGCTGATTACTATCGCAATATGTTCGACCTGATCGCGCTGGCCTTTGATGCCGATATCACCCGCTCCGTCTCGTTCATGCTCAACCGCGAAGATGGCATGGGTATCAGTGATACGTTCCCGCTGAAACTGGGTCTCACCAGAACTCACCACAATCTGTCCCACGCCGGTGACCGCGACGGACAACTGGAGTTCGCGCGCTACGACCTGTTCCTCAGTCAGCAGATCGCCGGATTCCTGCAAAGACTGCAGCAATATCAGGATGCTCAGGGCAGCGTACTGGATAACACAATCGTACTGTACGGCAGTGGTTGCAGCACCACGCACAACCCAGCCAATCTTCCCACATTACTGGCCGGCGGACGCAATCTGGGACTGCATCACGGGCAGTACTGCCGCACAAAGGACGGCCTGATGTCCAGCCTGTATCTCAGCATCCTGCAGTCCATGGGGATTCAGCAGGACTCCTTCGGTGACAGCAGCAAAACACTCAGCTGTGCAGTCTTCGACGCCTGACAGCCTCCCCAAAGCTCATCACAGCGTCAAAGCAGAAGATCACGGATCACTCGGCCATGAACATCGGTCAGGCGCATTTCACGGCCGCCAAAACGATACGTCAGGCGCTCGTGATCCAGACCCAGCTGATGCAGGATGGTCGCATGCACGTCGTGAATATCCATTGAGTTCTCGACGGCACTCATACCCATCTCGTCTGTCGCCCCCCACGTCATTCCGCCCTTCACTCCACCACCCGCCATCCAGATCGTGTAGCCACTGACATGATGGTCCCGCCCATCCGTGCCGGAACTGTGCGGAGTCCGGCCCATTTCCCCAGCCCATACCACCAGCGTGTCGTCCAGTAGCCCCCGCTGCTTCAGATCCCTGATCAAAGCCGCCACCGGCTGATCCGTAATTCGCGCATTCTCTGCATGACGCAGCTTCAGATCCCCGTGCTGATCCCACGGAGAATTGTTCCCGTGAGTATTGGGGCAGGTGACTTCCACAAATCGCACACCTGCCTCCACCAGTCTCCGTGCTCGCAGACACTGCAGCGCATACAGCTGGTCATACGAATCCGCACGATCCACGCCATACATCGACAGCGTGGCAGCAGTTTCCCCGGCCACATCACACAGCTCGGGTACCAGCGTCTGCATCCGCGCCGCTGTCTCATAGTTCCGAATTGACGACTCAATCTCATCCACACCGCCCTGCCGGTCAGCAAACAGTCGATCCTGCCCCTGCAGGTACGACAACTTGGCCCGCTGCAGATCCGGCGTATCCGTCGGCACAATATTGTCGACCGGTGTCCCCTTCGCTCGGACCAGAGCAGCCTGATGCACCGCCGGCAGAAACGAACTGGCAAAGTTCTGAAAACCGCCGTTCGGAATCCAGTCGTTGTTCAGCAGTACATAACCCGGCAACTGCTCGTTCTCACACCCCAGCCCCCACGAAATCCACGAACCAATGCTGGGGGCTGCCGCGATCGATCGCCCGGTGTGCAGTAACAGCGACTGAGCACCGTGCAAAGGCGTCTCACCAATCATCGAACGCACTACACACAGCTCGTCCACCACCTCCGCCGCACGCGGAAACAGACTGCTCACCCACAGCCCCGAATCCCCGTGCTGCCGAAATTTCCACGGACTGCCCAACCATTTACGTCCCGCACTCACCGCCTGCGAACGCGGATCCGGATGCCATTTCGCCGGCTGACCACTGCGCTCCGACAACACCGGTTTCGGATCAAACGAATCGACATGTGAAACACCACCATCCATAAACAGGAAAATCACCCGTTTCGCTCGCGGTAACGCATGCGGCAGAACGGCACGCTGCTCAACTCGCGCAGCCTCCGCTGCCAGACTACACCACGACAGCCAGCCCCAACCCAGACCACAGGACTGCAGCCACGCACGCCGCGAAAGCGCCGGAGCCACGCCCCCGAACTCGCCATCCTGCAACTGACTACGGGACATACAGAAACTCCTTCAGATTGAAGACCGCATGCGCTGCATCAGCCCAGACTGACTCAGCCATCAATATGCCCGCAGAATCGACGTTCCGCAGCCGAGCCGACTCGCGCACCAGTTGAACCAGCCCGTCCACCTCCAAAGCCGATGGCTCACGACCGATCGCCCGCCGCAGCATCGCACCCACTCGCACTTCCACCGCTGCACTGCCATCCGTCAGCAGTTGTCGACTCCAGTGAACCGCTGCCTCCGCCACAAACGGGTCATTGAGCATCGCTAACGCCTGATCCGCCGTCGTCGTCACATCCCGACGACCATTCGTCTGTTTCGGCAACGGCTGATTAAACAGAGCCAGAAATCTGGGCGGCTCCATCAGTGTCATCTCCAGATACACACTGCGACGACCGGCTCCGTCCAGCGGACCTCGATAAAGCCGCTTCGAAGAATCCTCCGCCGCACGCCATGGCTCCACCGCCGGACCATACAGCTGCGAATCGAGACGACCAGACACCTGCAGCAATGCATCACGCAACGCCTCAGCCTCCAGTCGACGCAACGGACGGTGATGCCACAGACGATTCTCCGGATCCAGCTCCAATGCCCGCGGATCCGCCAGACTGCTCTGCTGCCAGACCGCCGACAGGACCAGACTGCGAATCAGACGCTTCGTAGACCAGCCGTCCTGCATAAACTGCACCGCCAGAACGTCCAGCAGCTCCGGATGACTGGGATGTTCGCCAAGATGTCCAAAATCATCTGTCGTACGCACCAGTCCAGCCCCGAACAGATAATGCCAGACCCGGTTGACCCACACCCGTGCCAACAGCGGATTGTGCGAACCGGCTATTCGTCGAGCCCAGCGCAGTCGCCCACTCTCAGTCTCGACCAGTGGCTGATCCTCGGCAAACATTCGCACCTGTCCCCGCGGCACGCTTTCACGCAGATCCGTGTACACCCCGCGATTTGCCACCCGGTCATCCAGACCCTCCGGCCACTCCGCCACAGAACCCACTGTGCGGTCAGCCTGCAGCTGCTGCGATGTCTCACGCCACACAGACACCAGACGAGCCGTCTCAGTGTCACCCGCCAGATCGACCGGCAGTAATCCCGACTGCACCGCATCGTTCAACAGGAACGCATCTTCCGAATTACAGGTCCCCGTCTGCCAGCGCTGCACCGTCGCTCTCACCAGCAGCTTCAACCGAACCAGCCAATCCGCCTCAGACTCAAACTCACCGAACAAACCCACAAAACGACCCAGTTCATCCTGCGGACCACGCCCCGGAGCATGCTGCACAATCCGTGACACACCAAACCACGATCGCTCGTCTGCACACTCCGCCTCACTCACTCCTCCATAACCCACACGCGGTGGGAAATAGTTGTTCAGAGACTTCGTCGCCAGTTCGAAATACACCCGCCGTGCAGCCGTATCCACAGTCCCTTCCAACGAATCAAATTGCCCGGCAGTCACAGTACCCCAGACTGGCTGCGGGCGAGCCGGAAACTGCAGTCGCTCAGGATTCAGCGCCCGATCCACCACAAATGTCTGCGCAGCAAAACGTCCAGCCACACCCAGCAGGGAAAATGTCACCGGCTGCTGAGGATCCATCGCCGGACCCTGCAACAGTCCCGCAAGACGTGACGACCACAGATGAGAATACCGTCCACCGGGCAATATCTGCACAATCGCCCGCTCACCCTCCTCGGACACCACCATCTCACCATCAGCCGCCAGACCATGCTGCATCCCAAACCCATCCCATCGCCAGCCCGTCACTGCCGCAGGCTGCGAAAAGTCCGCCAGCACCGTCAGATTGGCGGCATTCGCCTGCACCCGCTGCTCCCGCACCAAACGGAACTCGTCCGCCGTGACCGGATTCACCCGCGCCCGCTTCCAGTAATCCAACAGCGTTGACGGCACTCCCGCACCAGCAACTTCCCCCGCCGGTACCGCCCTCAACGCCACCGCAAATCCTGCCTGCTCATCGTCAGACAGTGCCTGCAGCCAGCGATTCGACAACACACGCCGCAATTCACTCCGCACCCCTCGCAATGACTCAATCACCCGAATATTCGGATCCACCGCATCCACCGTGCGGGAACTGAACCGAGTACTCATCAGCATGCCGGACAACGAGTAATAATCACGCTGCTCCACAGCATCCAGCTTATGATCATGACACTGCGCACAGGCCAGCGTCGTTGCCAGAAACGCCTTGCCCAGAGTATCCACCATGCTGGACACGGCCTCCTGCGAAATTCCTTCTGCCGCACTGTTGTCACCGTGACGACGCTCACCCAGTCTTAGCATCAGCGGGCCAATCAAAGCCTCATTCAGCCCCGTGGCCGCATCCACGCGAGCAGGAATCAGATCCCCCGCAATCTGCTCCATCACGAATCGATCGTACGGCACATCCTGGTTGAAACAGCGAATCAGATAGTCCCGATAACGCCACGCGTTCTTGACAGGAACGTCCCACTCATATCCATGAGTATCCGTGTAGTGCACCACGTCCATCCAGTGCCGCGCCCAGCGTTCACCGAACTGCGGGCTGCCCAGCAACTCATCCACCAGCCGCTCAACAGCATCCGCTCCACTGTCACTCAGAAATCTCTGCCGCACACTCTCGGATGGCGGCAGGCCCGTTAAGGCAAATGACAGACGCCTTACGAGCGTCGCACGGTCAGCGGCCGGAGCCGGTGACAGGCCCACCTCCGACAATGACTTCAGAATCCACCGATCCACTACTCCCCGCGACCAGACATCACCCGCAACCGCCGGAGCAGATGCCATCACCGGCAACTTCAGACTCCACCAGTCAAGCCGACGCTGATACTCAGACTCCCACTCCACCGCACGATCACGCACCGGGATGGTTCCATCACGAGGATCCACAGCGCCATCCCGAATCCACTGAGCAAAATCGGACAGCACACTGGCTGATAACCGCGGCTGCTCAGGCGGCATCGCCGAGACACCACGCTCATGCTGCATCGCCAGCAATACAGGACTGGCACCCGGATCCCCCGCAACAATCGCCGGCTGACCCGAATCACCCCCCTGCTGCCACCCGGACCTGACATCCAGACGCAAACCACCCTGCAATTCAACAGATTCCGCACTGTGACACTGATAACACGACTGCACCAGCACCGGCCGAATCTTCTGCTCGAAAAACTGCAGGCGATCGTCGGCACGCAGAGATCCCACGCCGCAGGCACACAGCAGCAGGCTCAGCAACACACCCGCAGAGCGAACAGAAATGTCAGTCAGGATCGACATACCAGCACCATCCGCGTCTTTAGCGCCATCGGATATCCGCTCCGACAACGCGAAACTGACCATACCCTGACTGCAAATTATGTCGGATTCGGCTGCAGAAATCGCTGCCAAAACGCCGGCAAAGCGGGGATAATTCGGGATCAACGAAAAATCCCGTAAGCAGCTGCAGGTGGCAGCTTGATCCGGTTGACGAAAAATGCACGGGCCGCTGCTTTCGTGACAGAGAAAAGCACAACCGCTCAGACGCAAAAATCAACACCCGTCAACTGCCCACCCCCGGGACCACCGAGCACCAGCTCGGTACGCACAACAACAACACCCGTC
>CAXBSH010000321.1:0-6732 GCA_963977705.1 uncultured Planctomycetaceae bacterium | reverse complement strand
ATCAGGCCGATAAGACCCCTGTGGTGTCTGAGGAACAGCCTGAGGAAACCTGCTCAAAACCAGCCACATTCAAAACCGGCCAAACCCGCACACCGGGTCTGGTCGAAAAAAACACCGCAAAACCCGGGAAATAACAGCTTCAATTCATCAAAACCCTGGCCGGTTTTGACCCGCAAATCGGTGGCCGGTTTTAACCCGCGCAATGACACGAGGCTGCCGGCCATTCGCGGAAACGCGGTGTCCCCAAACGCACAAATGCTGTGTCCCTGCGGCATCCGTCGATCTTGCCGGGCTGTGTCCCCATATGGGATTGTGGGCTCGACCCAAATGCTGTGTCCCCGCTGGGGGTACCCGGATCCGCGGGGCTCACCCAGCCGAACCTGCGAAAAATGCTCCAAATGCTGTGTCCCCCGTGGATCCAAGCCGCTCAAGTCGCTGGCGCCGAACTGTGTCCCGGATTTGTTCGGATTTGTTTAGCCTTTGCCCGACTCACTGAACGCTCAAATTGCGGTGTCCCCAACGACTTCACAACGACTTCAACGACTTCCCCGAGGGCAAGCAACCGGAATGGAGTGTCCCCCGGGGCACTCGCAGCGCGCGGGCTGTATCCCCACGCAAATTTCAACCTGACTTGTAAACGTGAACAAAATGGTGTGTCCCCCCGGGGCAGGCTTATCCGCGAGGTGTCCATGCCCGAACCTGCGAAAAATGCCTCAAATGCTGTGTCCCCGCTGCACCCAATGCTGTGTCCCCTTGGATCCCTTGGATCCACGTTGGACTGACGCCCGGGCTGTGTCCCCGCGCGAGCCTCACAAATGGTGTGTCCCCGCTGGGGGATTCATGCGGGCTGTGTCCCCATGGGGGCTCACCCATGGGGGCTCATAGGGGCTGATGCGGGCTCGACGCGAAGGTGTGTCCCCGCTGGGGGTACCGACTGGAGGGGGCGGGGCAGGAACCGGCGGGAGGGCTCGGCGGTATTTCAACTAATCGTTGTTATCCGGGCGTCCTTCGGTGTAGTGCCAATTGTGGATCGGCTGCAGGGTCTGCAGCACATCCGCCAGCAGTTGCTGGTCGAGTGGTTCTGTGGCCCATGCGGCCCATTCGCGAATCCGGGCGGGATTGGCGGAGCCTGTGATGCAGGTGGTGAAGTCCGGGTTGGCGATTGAGAACTGCAGGGCCAGTTTGGCGATATCTGACCCGCGTTCGCGGCACAACTGAGCGGCAGCGGCGGCAACGCGGCGAACTTCGGGCGTGGCCTTGTGCCAGACCGGCAGAGGGTCATTGCACAGCAGTCGTGCGGAAAATGGTGCGGCGTTCATCAGCCCAACGCCCTTCTGCTGACACAGCGGCACCAGTTCAAGGGCCATATCATTCTGCAGGGTGTAGTGGTTATAGGTGAGGATGACGTCGACGTCGTCAGAGTTCTGCAGGACATATTTGAACATCTTCATGGGATACCCGCTGACTCCAATGAAACGCACCTTGCCTTTTTGCACGAGTCGTCGGAGTGCGGGCAGTGTTTCTTCAACGATCTGGGACATTTCGACATATTCAAGGTCGTGGCACAGGACAATATCGAGATGGTCGGTCCGCATACGTTCGAGCGAAATATCAACACTTTCGATCACTCGTTTGGCACTGAAGTCGAAGTGGCGCGGCGCGTAACGCCCCAACTTGGTGCCCAGAAAGTAGCTGTCACGTGGAATTGAGGGCAGGATCTGTCCCAACAGCACTTCGCTCATTCCGCGACCGTAGTACGGAGACGTATCAATGAAGTTCATCCCCACTTCAATTGCTGTCGTAACGCTGCGCAGGCAGTCCTGCAGATCCACGTTGCGAAATTCCGCCCCCAGTGACGAGGCACCGAAGGACAACGATGTGAAGTTCAAGCCGGTTTTTCCAAGCGGTCGCAGTGGCAGCATGTGACGGATACTCGTGAGTTGATGACAATATTTGCAGGCTTCAGAAAATCATCACTGCCAGGCATCATACCGTAACGACGTCCACTGGGAAACCTGCATCTGCGGGTCCTGACCTGCCTGTGATGCAGCAACAGCCATCATCGCTGTTACTCAAGCACGCCACCACAACCCCAAATTCAACAACCCCGCCCGAAATGTCGAACGCCTGGCCTGTGCGGTTGCCATAACAAACGACCGCCGATTGGGTTTTGCCGGCTGCCCATAAATCAGCGATGAACCGAGCAGTGCAGCAGACTGTTGCATCAGAGATTCAATTGATGCATTCCGGAAACAGTTTCGCTTTCTCCTCGTTTCTCGCTTGCGGCAAGGGAAAGTTGGCGGAACTTCCTGCGGATTGGCTGTTTTCTCCTGCACGACCATTAAAGCCGTCAGAATCGGAAATGTTACAGAGTGATTTGACGGCACAAACTGCCGACATCCACACACGGCGGTACGCAGATTCGGCAATTCCTGCAGAAGTCCGCGCCAGACAGTCGAACTTGGACCTAGAGTTGTCAGCCTTGAGTTCGCATCTTATGCCGAGGTCAGTTCCTGGCCTCCCGTTTGCATCATCGAAGTTGCTGCGATCGGCACAGCCGTTCGAACCGGGCTTCGGATCAGTATCTGATTACCGCAGGACTGCAGAATCCTGCCGCAGACACTGCTCCGGATTTTTCACTGTCTGTCAGGTGAGATCCGTGTGAGATCTCAGGGTTTTTCGAACCAGCAGGCAGCAATCATTCACGAAGAAGATTGACCAGGGACTGGACATGTTAGTACTCAGCCGCAAAAAAGACGAAAAGATCGTTATCGGTGACTCGATTACTCTGATGGTCATTGAGATCCGAGGTGACAAGGTTCGCCTTGGCATCGAGGCGCCTCGAGATGTCACCGTTCACCGCGAAGAGGTCTATGACGCGATTCGCCGAGAAGCGGCTCCGGATCCCAAGGCCTGAGCATCGCGGCTGAGACAATCTCGCAACCAGTGCTGCCTGCGTTTCTCCTGCGCTCGTCCCTGGCGTCCGGTGAAACAGCACTGTGGCTCTGATAATTTCCTGCATTGTCGTGGTTGCGTGGATCTGTTCGGCCTGTTGAAATTGTGGTTGTCGCTGCACTGCCTGGAGTCTGCCGGAGGCGATTCGAAGTGCTGTCAGCGATAGTTCCGCTTTTCGTAAACTCTGCCATGCCCCTGCAGTCGCAAGTCTGCACGCTGTTGCCTACACTGTGATCCTCTTCATACCCCGTGCTGTTTCGGCCGGTGTCCAGTGAAGCGGGCGGTGTCGCGCGGATTTCGGCCTGCCTGATCCTGAGTTCTGACTGACCGCGCAGTTTCAATCGTGCGGATCGAATCATGAACCAGCACCAGGCTGACTCCGTGGATCGAACAGCGGCCTACCTGCTGGCAGTGCGGCAGCGCGTCGCACAAGTCGTTGTCGGACAGGACGTCGTCGTCGAACGTGCATTGATTGCGCTGCTGACCAGCGGGCACCTGCTGCTGCAGGGTGTTCCCGGTCTGGCCAAGACGCTGCTGGTGTCCGTGCTGTCGCGCTGCATCGACCTGCAATTCGCCCGCATTCAGTTCACGATCGATCTGCTGCCATCGGACATTCTGGGATCCGAAATCCTCGATCAGCGCACCAGCGAATTTCGAACGAAAAAAGGTCCGATCTTCACGAATCTGCTGCTGGCGGACGAAATTAACCGGGCTGCTCCGAAGGTCCAGGGCGCGTTGCTGGAGGCGATGCAGGAGCGTCGTGTCACGATTGGCGACGAGACATGGAACCTGCCGGCCCCATTTCTGGTGATTGCGACACAGAACCCTGTCGAACAGGCCGGCACGTTTGAACTGCCGGAGGCCCAGCTTGACCGCTTCATGCTGTGTCATCGCCTGCACTACCCAACTCCCGCTGAGGAGACCGAGGTCCTGCGGCGCAATGCGGGTCTTGGAATCCAGCGTCGTGATGGAGGAGCGGTCGTGCAGACCGAATTTGATGTCCTTGATCGGCGTCCTGCGGGTACGATAGAAGATCTGATTACGGCGATGGAGGCCGTCAATTCCGTGCACGTGAGCGATACTTTCATTGAGCATATCGTGCAGTTGGTGAATGACACCCGAAAACATCCGGCACTCGAACTGGGCTGCAGTCCTCGCGCGGGTATCTCACTGATTAAAGCGTCGCGTGCCCGAGCCCTGATTCACGGTCGCAGCTATGTGTCGCCTGACGACCTGTTTGCCCTCGCGGAGGACGTGATTCTGCACCGCATTCGGCTGACATACGAGGCTGTGGCAGACGGCATCACCGGCCGACATGTGCTCCAGCAGATTCTCAGCAGTCGCCTGTAGACCGAATTTGTCAACAGCCCCCGGCCTCACATCCTCAGTCTTCTTCAGAGCAACGTGAACATGCAGGGTGAACTGAACGAGATTGTTCCACTGAATTCCCGGCAGTTCGCCATTGCGGCACGCCGCCTGGCTGACAGTCTGGCCTATGGAACGGATCGTTCACCGTTTCTGGGCAGCGGGATCGAGTATGTGCAGTCGCGTCAATATCAGCCGGGCGATCCGGTGCGAAGCATGGACTGGCCTGTCACAGCTCGCACAGGAAAACCGCACGTCCGCGAATTTGAAACTCCCCGACGTCTGCCCTGCTATCTGCTGATCGATACATCGGCATCAATGCTGGTGTCATCACAACGTCGCAGCAAATACGAAACGGCGTTACTGGTCGCCGGAGGACTGGGACTGGCCTGTCTTGATCGCGTCAGTCCGGTCGGAGTGCTGGGAGTGGGTGGCCGCGACTTTCATGTCCAGCCGTCACTCAGCCGCGACACCATTCTGCAGTGGCTTCTCTCGCTGCGAAAATTCCGCGTGGACGAGCCCACGACTCTGTCTCGTCGGATCTCGCAACTGGCTCCCACCTTACTGAATCGAACGCTGATCTTTGTGCTGAGCGACCTGCACGATCCACAGGCGGTCACTGCCATTCGGCAACTGAACCAGCGACATGAATGCATTGTTATTCAGTTGCGTGATCCATTTGAGGATGGCCTTGAAGGAGGCGGAATCCTGCGTGCCGTGGAGGCGGAAACGGGACGCCAAATCGTTGCTCGCAGCCGCGATCAGCATGGCGATCAGCCTGCTCTGGAACGATTTCTGAAACGCGCCGGAGTCGATCATCTGGTGCTGCGAACGGATCAGTCGTGGTCTGCTCTGCTGCGTTCATTTCTCATGTCTCGCAACGCCTTCAACCGGGGTGCTCGATGATCGTGCGTCTGGCAATCGTACTGAGCCTGGCCGGGTTATTTACTCCCCTGGCAGCCGCCCAGTCGGAAGAATCCGAAGCGACAGGAAATACAGCAGCAGTCTCACCCACCGAGTCACAGGTTGCAGCGCGAGTCGACGGCGATGCGGAACTGTCCGCTGTCGTGGGCATGCGTGCTTCGATTACTCAGGTGTTCTTCCCTGGCTCAGAACTGCAACCGCTGGATGGGGGTGGCACTGCCGATCGTGATTTTGCCATTCGTTTTGACGCGGTGTATCCGCATGGTGATGGATTTCGATACGACCTGACGTGGACCGGTTTTCGGCCCGGTCAGTTCAATCTCAGTCGGTATCTGCAGCGTAAGGATGGCACTGCGGTGGATGCTCTGCCGAAGCTGATGGTAACCGTCACTTCGGTCTTGCCTCCGGATCGTCTGACGTTGTCACCTGGAGCTTCCGTGCGTGGGGTCTGGGTGGGCGGTTATCGATCCCTGTTATCGTTGCTGGCTGTGTTGTGGGTGCTGGGTCTGGGTCTGATTTTGTGGACGCAGCGTGGTCAGCGCCGTACGGCGACTGCGGCGGTGGTTGATCCGACCGCTGAGCGTTTGCAGCAGTTGCGGCAATTACTGACCGAGGCGGCTGCGGGGCGACTGGATGCGGCCGGGCGCACGGCCCTTGAATCGCACATTCTGGCATTTTTTCGTGAACTTCGAGGGCTCCCTGATCTGCCGCCGCAGCAGTTGCTGATGACTCTGCAGTCGGATCCGGTGGCTGGGCCGTTGCTGCAGCAGCTTGAGCGCTGGCTTTACGATCGTCCGGGATCAGTGGAAGCAGCGGTGGAGCGACTTCTGGTGCCTCTGCGGGACCTGGCGGACCGCGCGGGGAACGGAGTCATTCCATGATCGTATTCGGCATGGTGGACACATTCGAGCGTCCATGGCTGCTGCCTTTGCTGGCCCTGCCGGCGCTGCTGTTGGCATGGATCTGGCGTGGTGCTCAGCGGCCCGTGGCGTTACCACTGGATCATGGAGTGCGTGCGGATCGCAGAGTTCTGCGTAGCCTGCTGATGTTTGCGGAGTGCCTGCCGGCGTTGCTGCTGGCGGTTGCGATTCTGCAGTTATGTGTGCCGTTGGCGACGGGCAGCCCGGTCACTCAGCGGAAGCTGACAAATATTGAATTCTGTGTGGACTGTTCGGGCAGTATGACGGCGGCTTTTGGTGAAGGGACGCGTTATGACGCGTCGATGGCGGCGATCCGCGAGTTTCTGGATTTTCGTGAGGGCGATGCGTTCGGCCTGACATTTTTTGCGTCTGATGTTGTGCGGTGGTGCCCACTGACTCGCGACACATCCGCCTTTGCCTGTGCCTTACCGTTTATGAAACCCGATTCCCAGCGGGCGATTGGCGGTGGCACGATGATTGGTCGGGCGTTGATCAATTGCCGCCGTGTGCTGGAGGAGCAGGCCAGTGGCGATCGCATGATCATTCTGGTGTCGGACGGGCAAAGCAG
>CAXBSH010000320.1:0-6756 GCA_963977705.1 uncultured Planctomycetaceae bacterium | reverse complement strand
ATATGCAGTACACCGTTGGTCGATCCACCAGCGGCCGCGATCGTCACCGCGGCATTCCGGAAGGCCGCCACCGTCAGAATGTCACGGGGGCGAATGTTGCGCTGCAGCAGATTCACCATCGCCGCACCAACACGCCGACACTCCGCACGCTTTTCCGGATCAACCGCCGGAATGGAGCTGCTGGCCGGCAGCATCAGGCCGATCGCCTCCATGGCCAGACCCCACGTATTAAACGACGCGGCGATGCCACAGCCGCCCGGACCCGGACAGGCCTTCCGAATAATCTCCTGAGACTCCTCCTGCGTCATCGCTCCCACAGCAGCCTTGGCCTGAGAATCATAGACGTCGAGAATGGTGATGTCCCTGCCGTTGTGACAGCCCGGCAGAATGCTGCCACCACTGACGATCAAACCCGGAAAATTGGTACGGGCCAAAGCCATGGCAAAGCCCGGACCGTTCTTGTCGCAGTTGTGCAGTCCAATCAAACCGTCGTAACAGTGCGCCGTAACAACACATTCCGCACTGTTGGCAATCAGATTGCGCGACGGCAGACTGGCATTGCCACCTTCATGCCCCTGCGAAATGTTGTCGCTGACACCGGGCGTGCCAAACGGTAAGCCCAGCAGTCCGGCCTCTCGACAGCCGGCTGCAATCTCCTGTGCCAGCTGGTAGGCATGAACATTACAGGTATTCCCGTCCAGCAACGGCACACCAATCCCGATCTGCGGCTTCTGAAAATCGTCTGCCGACATGCCCAGTGCGTAATAAAAGGCAGTTATGCCCTTCTGCCACCCATGAGTCAGTTGATTACTGTTCCAGTTGAGCATGTGCGTCGCGACCTGAGAAAAAAGGGACCGTTCCCGCTGCCACCGCCCCAAACGGCAAGCCAATCAGCAGCAGACTGTGCAGCAGAGTAGGCTACGCCGGGGCTGTGGTCGAGTGTGCCGAAAGGGACGCCCCGGATTCTCAGACGTTCCCCGGGGCTGTCGGCTGTTTTCAAAGACTCGCTTCGGTTATGGTAGTGAACGATTCCCCACCGGCAGGACCTGCTTTCACCGGGCAGGCTGCCTCACGATCGCCAAAGGTTGCGTCCCATGCAGACTCAGCATTCTTCCCCAGCCGCATCCTCCGCGGCCCCGCCCGCAGGGCTCAATCAGACTGCCATTCCTCCCTGGACAACCGCCGAGCTGCCGGAACCCAGGCCACTGGGAATGCGAAATCTGGCTGGCCTGATCGGCCCCGGCATTGTGATGTGCGGCATTCAGATCGGGGGTGGCGAATGGCTGATGGGGCCGGACGTCACAGCTCGCTACGGTGGAAACCTGATGTGGGTCGCCACCATCGCCATTCTGACACAGGCGTTCTACAACGTGGAATGCGGACGCTACGCCCTGTACTGCGGCGAACCGGTCTTTACGGGCTTCATGCGCACGTTTCCCGGACCACGATTCTGGATGGCGGTCACAGCCGTCCTGTGCCTCACATTCCTGATTCCCGGGCTGTCCACAAACGCCGCCGTGCTGCTGGCAACAATCTGGCTGGATCGTATCCCCACAGCGGCTGACGGAACTCTGGTGAATACCCTTGCCCTGATAACACTCGGTGCCGTCGTACTGCCGGTGCTGGTGGGAGGGAAGGTCTACAACATGCTGCAATGGATCATGACAGCAAAAGTCTTCGTGGTGCTGGGGTTCTGTCTGACGATGGGACTGTTTTTTGTCAGCGCCGAAGGCTGGTGGAATGTCTTCAGCGGATTCCTGCGGTTTGGCAACGTACCGGTCGTGGCAGAATCCGGCAGCGAAACAATCGTCAATGTGTTCGGTTGGCGGTGGGAACATGGAGTCTGGCCAACAATCTCACTGACGCACATCGCAACGCTGGGGGCCTTCGCCGGTTATGCCGGTGGCGGAGGTCTCAGTAATTCAGCCTACGGCAACTTCGTCCGTGACAAAGGTTGGGGTATGGGCAGTCAGGTGGGCGCCATTCCCAGTGCTGTCGGAGGCCATAACATCACGCTCAGTCACATCGGAGCCGTGTTTCCGATCAACGACCAGAACCTGCAGCGCTGGCGTGGCTGGTGGCGATACATTCTGGCCGATCAGCTGATGGTCTGGGTGCCCGGATGCTTCATGGGCATGGCACTGCCGGCACTGCTGTCAATCGGATTCGCCATGAACTCGCCGATGTTTGGCCGGGATATCCTGTATTCTCAGCCACTGCTGGCCGCCGACGGCATTCTGCATACTCCGGCGTTCGGCAGCTGGGCCCCACTGGTGTGGGGACTGTGCCTGTTCACCGGCCTGATGGTGTTTCTGCCCAGCCAGATGGCGATCGTTGATGATTTCGCCCGCCGCTGGACGGATATTCTGTGGAGCGGCAGTCGCCGAATTCGCACACGTCTGAAAGGCAATCAGGCACGGCAGGTGTATTATTCGATCCTGCTGATCTATGTGCTGTGGACCTTCATTGTGGCCGTCATTTTTCTGCGCTTTCCGGACGCCCCGAAAACCATGGTCACCGTCATCGCCAACTTCAATAATGTGGCCCTTGCCGTAACCGCCTTTCATATCCTCTGGATCAATTGTCGCCTGCTGCCCGTGGAACTGCGCCCCCGCTGGTACTCGCGAATCGGAATCAGCTGCTGCGGACTGTTCTATGCAGGACTCAGCATCCTGATCTTCTGGACCAAAATCCTGCCACTGTTTCGTAGCTGACTGCAGCAGCAGAGGCTGCAGACGCAGCGGGGGCTGCGAATTGCGAAACCGTCAGGTAACCGGCGTCAGCAGAGTCCGGACAGCCGCGCCGATATCCGGCTGCCGCATCAGAGATTCACCCACAAGCACGGCACCAACTCCGGCACTGCGCAGTCGCTGCATGTCGGCCGGTGTGGAAATTCCACTTTCGCTGACCAGCAGAATATCGCCAGGAAGCTGCTCCTGCAGCGTGAATGTGTGCTCAAGGGACGTCACGAATGTCCGCAGATCACGATTATTGATCCCCAGCAATTGTGTTCCGGTGGCCAGCACCCGACTGACATTGGGCAGATCATACAATTCAATCAGCACATCCATTCCAAGACTGCGCGCGTAATCATACAGATCCTGCAACTGCACATCGTCCAGACACTCGGCGATCAGCAGCACACAGTCAGCACCCACAGCGCGAGCCTCTGCGATCTGATAACGATCGATGATGAATTCCTTGCGCATCACGGGAATCTGCACTTCCCGACGAATCGCCGCCAGATAATCCAGATGCCCCTGGAAGTAGTGCTCATCAGTCAGCACGCTCAGACAGGCGGCTCCGGCCGCCTGATACTGCAGAGCAATGCTGACAGGATCAAAATCCGCCCGAATCAGACCAGCGGACGGAGACGCCTTTTTGACTTCAGCAATCAGCGCCGGTGCAGCAGCCTGCTGCAGTGCCTTCAGGAATCCACGAGGCGCGGGAGCAGCTCCGCAGCGGGCTTCCAGCAGGCTCAGCGACACTCGCTGACGCGCAGCCGACACTTCCTGAAACTTTCGAGCGATGATTTCGTCCAGAATGGTCGACAAGTGCGCTGCTCCACTGTTTGATACGTGAACTCAGATGCTAGTCGATTCAAGGGTCACAGGTCGAGCAATCCCGGAAGATTCCCGGAGGCTCGCCCGAACTTCCCGCGAAGTGTTCTCTCCCGGACCGAAGTTCATGTACGCAGCAGTTACAGGTAGTGCACTCCAGTGGATGCTCGCTGTCCAGGCAGCACCGCAGGTTGAGATGACGCCCGCAAAGACTCTGGCCGGTCTACTGCTGCTGACAGTCGTAATGGCCGGTCTGGGGATGAGCCTTTCGTGGCTGCTGCAGATCACCCGCGGCCAGCACCCGCTGCCACAGGCCCGACGCGCAACTCTGCTCACCCCACCCATGGCCGTGCTCTGGACCACCCTGCTTACCATCCCACTGTCCGCACTGGCCGTCATCAGCAGTCTGGATGCCCTGACTGCCACAGCACCGGCAACCACCACACAGCCAACTGCCAACGCGATCGAACAACCGACCAACCCCGGTGCATCAACTGCCAGCGATGCTGCAGCTGCCAGCAACGCCGACGCCGCCACCGACGCCACCGACGCCAGTACAGACGCAGCAGCGAAACCCGAACCGCAACCCGATCAAAACGCCCAGTATCGCGGAATCCTGGCCAGCATTCTGATGAACGTTATCCTCGTACTCATTCTCGGACTGGTCATCCGCAGCCACACTCAGGCTCAGCGACAGACAGCACAGTCACTGATCGAAACCGCACCCGAGCAGCAGCCGGATAAGCAATTCCCGGATGAGCCCCTGCATGTGCCCACCGAGCTGCATTACGCCTGCAGCGTCTTTCTGATTTCTGTCCTGCCGTCCATGCTGCTGAGACTGCTGCTGGTGGTAGTCGTAACGCAGCTGACCGGAAGTGCGCCCGACAGCAATCCCCTGCTGGAAATTCTTAACGGTGATGCCGGGCCGCAACTGATGCTGCTGATTGCGTTCGCAGCAGTGGTGGTGGCACCCATTGCCGAAGAGCTGCAGTTTCGTGTGGTGCTGCTGGGAGGCCTGCAGCAGCGCGGCTGGCCATGGACCGGCATTCTGCTGTCGTCCACTCTCTTCACGCTGGCTCACGGATTTCCTGACTGCATTGCCCTCGTGCCATTGACAGCCGCACTCTGCTATACATGGCACAGACGTCGCAGTTACCTGACGTGTGTGCTGGTCCATTGTCTGTTCAATCTGTTCAATATTCTGCTGGCCGTGCTGGTTCTGTTCTGAATGACGTCGCTGCCAGCGAATTCCGGGAGCTTTCTGATGAAATTCTTACTGACCTGTTGCACCGTCATATTACTGCAATTCACAGCCGCTCCCCTGCACGCTCAGACGGCCGATCAGCAGCTTGAAACCTTCTTCAAAGCCCATCTGGAACAGTGTTTTAAGCTGCGCCCGCTGGAAGCCACAATGCTGGGCGATCATCGTTTTGATGACCAGCTGGATGACATCTCTGCCGCCGCTCGGCAGCAGTGGCTGCAGCACTATCGCAGTCAGCTGCAGCGACTGGAACGGGAAATTCCACGACAGCAGCTGTCTCGCAGTGGGCAGGTGGATTACGAGATTCTGCGGGATGAGCTGGTACGCAGCATCTGGCTGGCCGAAAACACTCGCCCCTTTGAAGAAGATCCCCGCACCTACGGCAGTTATATCACCGACAGCGTGTACTCACTGCTGGTGCAGTCCACACTGCCAAAAGAAACGAACATTAAAAACGCGATCGCTCGTATCGGTCAGATTCCCCGCATCGTCCAGACGGCTCGTCAGACCCTGCGGGACTCGCCACCCACAATTCTGGAAACTGCCATCCTGCAGAATCGCGGGGCTATCGGGTTTTACGAAAAAGGAATCTATGAGCTGATCGGAGCATCGCCGCAGCTTGAGGCGTTGCGCACCGCCACCGCTCCAGCACTGGTGGCCCTGCGTGACCATCAGACATTTCTGGAAGACAGCCGTCGCCTGCGTGCCAACGGAAACTGGCGTCTGGGGCCCGAACTGTTCGCCGAAAAACTGCAACTGGTACTGAATGCCGGTGTCTCAGCCCGCCAGGTACTGGCTGACGCTGAAACCGAATTCCTGCGAGTTCAGGACGAGCTGTACGTCATCTCGCGGCAGCTCTGGAGCCAGTATTTTCCGCAGACTGTCCTGCCACCGGATGATCCCGCCGGTCGCCGCGAAACCGTCACGAAAGTGATCGCCGCTGTCAGTCAGGAACACGGTGCCCCCGAAACCCTCGTCGCCGATGCCCGCTCCTCCGTGGGACAGATCCAGGACTTCATTCGCCAGCGCGATCTGCTGCGGCTGCCAGATCCTGATCGCTGTCAGATCATTGAAATGCCCGAATTCCGTCGCGGGAATTCACTCGCCTACCTCGACCCCGCCCTGCCCCTCGACCCCGGCGGTATCAGCTCATACGCCGTCAGCCCACCACCAGCAGATTGGGGGTCAGAACGAGTCCGCAGCTTTCTCGAGGAATACAATCAGCACATGCTGCAGATCCTGACGATTCACGAAGCCTATCCAGGACATTACGTGCAGCTCGAATACTCCAATCGCTGTCCATCACTGATTCGAAGGGTGCTGCAGTCCGGAGTCTTCATTGAGGGCTGGGCAGTCTACACGGAACAGATGATGCTGGATCAGGGGTACGGAAACGGCAGCCTGCAGCTGCGGCTCAATCAGCTGAAGTTCTATCTGCGAGCAGTGGTGAACGCCATCCTTGATCACCGCATGCACTGCACCGAGATGACGGATGAGCAGGCGATGGAACTGCTGACCGTACAAGCCTACCAGTCGGAAGGCGAGGCTCGGCTGAAAGTCATTCGAGCCAAACAGAGCTCGACACAGTTGAGCACCTATTTCACCGGACGAATGGCCCACTACCGCCTGCGTCAGGAAATCCAGCGCGAACAGGGCCCCGCATTCAGTCTGGGACGTTATCACGAAGCCGTACTGGACCATGGGTCCGTGCCCATGAAGTATCTGCCCGAACTGGTGCGTGATCGTTTGAAGCAGCCCCGCTGATGCGCGTGAGAGGCAGTCGGACTACCGACTGCCTCCGCATCCGCTGCAATTGTGCCCCTGTTGAGTCCGCCTGCGTGCACCACACAACAGCGAGGTAGCGTTGTTGCAGCCAACGGAATCCTGACGCCGAGGACAAAAGGTAGCCCGAGCATTCCTGCTCGGCCCCCTCCC
>CAXBSH010000319.1:0-6757 GCA_963977705.1 uncultured Planctomycetaceae bacterium | reverse complement strand
AAATCTGTGATACCGTGGCCGAGGCCGGTGAGGATCTGCGGACCAAACTGTCGCAACTTGAACAGCTGCTGCACCCCATGGGGATTCGACTGCTCTGGGCCGGCACCCACCCGTTTTCCTCATGGCGGCACCAGAAAATCACGTTTCATGAACGCTATCACCGCCTTGTGACGCTGATGGAAGACGTCGTTCGCCGGCTGGTGACATTCGGTCTGCACGTGCACATCGGAGTCGACTCGGGCGACAAAGCCGTCATGATCTGCGACAGAATGCTGCATCACCTGCCCCTGCTGCTGGCCCTCTCAGCAAACTCGCCGTTCTGGGAAGGTCGCAGTACCGGGCTGCATTCCAATCGCTCAAAAATCATGGAAGGTCTGCCGACTGCCGGCCTGCCCTATCAGATGCGAAACTGGAGCGAATACGTCTGGCTCATTAAACACCTGATGGACACCGGTTTCATCAATTCGATCCGCGAAGTCTGGTGGGACATTCGGCCGCATCATCACTTCGGCACCATTGAAGTCCGCGTCTGCGATATTCCTCCGGATCTCAACCACGTCCTCTCACTCACCGCCCTGATTCAGTGCCTCGTCCATACCATCTCACAGGAAATTGATGAGGGAACGTTTCAGTCTGAATACCACCCCATGATGGTAGAACAGAATAAGTGGCGTGCCACGCGCTACGGTGCTGATGCCTCACTGGTCAGCTATCGGGACTTTCAGCAGCGTTCAGTACCACAACTGGTCGATGATCTGATTACACGGCTTGGTCCGGCCGCTGCAGAACTGCAGTGCCGAGCCGAACTGGAACGACTTGCTGACATCCCCGGGACCAGCGGCGCACGCCGCCAACTGGAGATTTATGAACAAACGGGCAGTCGCCGAAAGGTCGTCGAAAAGCTGCTGGAAACGCCTGCGTGGTGAGCCACGGTTGCATCGCAGGGAATCCAAAATCCTCAGCCCGAAGTGTGAAATCGAGCTGATCCAGCTGGAAGCGTTGAGCCACGCTGTTCAAAGCAACGGTGATCGGGGCATTCGAGCCGCGAAGCTCAATCGTCAGGGTGCTGCGGATTATCTGCATGATGCCCATGGAACGCTCATTCGGATGCCGATTTGACAGACTGTTACGACGTTCAGGCCAAAGGCGACCGGGCAGGAATGACGCGAGGGACAAAAGTCGTAGTCCGGGCTTTAGCCCGGGCACGTAGTTCTCGTCAGCCTCGAAATCCCCAGTGTTTTTAAAGGGGTGGGGCCGAGCAGGAATGCTCGGGCTACATTTTGGTTGACCACTGAGAACTGACCACTTCTTTCGGCTCGGCGGGAGCCTCGCCCTCCCAAGGGGGACTTTGCGTGTACTGACCACTGACCACTGTGTCCTTCGGTGGTGATGAATCTCCAACACTCAGACGGGACAGCAACACCGCGCACAACATTTTACGGTGAGCCCAAAAATTCATTCGAGGATCAGGGTTATAAAACTGAACGGGCCCGACCGGTTTCGTGAGTCAAAAGAAACTCAGTCCCGCCTGAATTGCCCAAACAGAATCTCACTGCTTCTCCGCGTCCGATTTCACCTCTGACGGCTCGATCAGATATACGACCTGTCCAAGTCGAATCAATACCCGATCATCTCCCAGGGATGCCAGACAGGCCGCAGCCTCGGGTTCAGCCTCCGTCAGCCGAAAATACTCGTCAGAAAATAATCTCACCTGCTTTGCCCCCGCGCGATCCGTGGGCTGCAACCTAACATCCATCCAGCAGCCATCCTTCCAGAAGAATGTACGCCCAGCAACAATCCGCGGAGATCGATTTGGTGCCGTCGAGGCCTTCATGTCAGCCGCCAACTGCTTGCCTTTCACTCCGCCACTTATTGCACCACCGATGCCGGCACCGGCCAAGCTGGGTACAGCAGCGGCATCAACAGCCGCCCCTTTGCTCGCCGACTGGGGCAGCGGACCAAACGCACGCGAAAGCATCTGCACTGAACCTCGACTGTGAATCGCCTCAGCCCCCGATACCCTCCTTGCCTGCTCCTGCAAGACACCTCGCAGTTGAGGGAGGGCAGTTGTCGAGTCCAGAGACTGACGCTCGTCTGCCAGAAACGCAGTCCACGGAGTCAGAATTCCGTAACGCTTCGAAAGCTCAAGTAACTCAGTCAGCAATTCCTCACTCTCGCCATTCTGGTCCATCTGAACAGTCAACTCCGCTATCCGTCTTCCGGCCCACAGCCGTTCTACGAACGACAATGCGGAATCAGCGCTCTCTGCTGCCAGATTTCCTCGACCCGACAACGTCACAGCGACACCTTCCCGCTGTCCGCTCAACTGCAACTGGATGTCCCCCGCAGTGCGGTAACGGCCGGTAACCACAAACACTTCGCCACGATAGAGGTCAGCCGGAGCCTTCGGCCAGACCCGAGTAATCCCCTCCAGCGGCTTCCCGTCCGGCCCGTTCACCTGCAATGTCAGATCCGTCAGCAACGGATTTGCAATCCCCGACTCAATTGCTGCCACTGCCGAATCAATCTGTTCTCCCGGCAGAACATAAGCCGTGCGCCCCCGGTGAGCATTACTCAACCGATCAAGTAATCTGGTATTCACGTCATAGCCGACCCCCAGCGAAAACACTCGAGCCTGCTTTGTGTTTGACTCAACCGCCAAAGCTGCAATCTGTTTTTCATCAGTCACACCAGCAGTCGGCAGACCGTCCGTCAAAAACAGCACCCATGCAGGTCTGTCGCCCGTGGCCGCCTGCTTTAATCCCACTCTCAGCGCTTCAGAAATATTTGTTCCACCCTGAGGCTTCAGCGCATCGGCCCATTCACGCCCTGCCTGCAGGTTCTCTGGTGTCGCCGCCTGCAGTTCATTGCGGAACAATTCCACTTCACTGTCATACACCACAAGGTTGAAATGGTCGTCCGGATTCAGTGACTCCAGCAACCTGCGAATCCCCAGTTGCGCCTGCGCGAATTTCTCGCCTCGCATCGACCCCGATCGGTCAATCACCGTGACAATACTGCGGCCACCAGGAATCGGTCGCGGCTGCTGATCAGCCGGTGCCGCCAGAACCATGAAATACCCTGGTTCGCTGGTGTCACGACGATAACTGAGCACCGTGGGAACACCATCTTCCTCGTCACTCCTGAACATCACTACAAAGTCATCCGGAACTCCCGGTGTCTGCTGCTTCAACGAGACCGTCTTCTGCTGCGCACTGCCCTCAATTCGCGCATCGCCGTGTGACGGACAATACAGCGTCGATAACGCCTGCTCGCTGTGAATCACAACACTGGCATTCAGTTCCTCCACCTTCAGCGGCGCAGGATCCACTGTGCCCAGCGCCTGAGCCCCCCGAACGGATCGCAGCGGCAATCTCAGTTCGCGCAGGTTTCCCCGCAGCATCGGCACGACCGTGTACTCAAACTCCACCGTCCGCTCCTGACCGGCCGGAATCGGAAAAACACGGCTGCGAATCAATCGCCGACCGGCATATTCCAGTAATGCAGGATCCCGCTGCCGACGAACCGTCGCCTCATAGATCCGACGAGCCTCTGCGGCATCAAGCACATTGCCAGGCAACTCCTTGCCGTCAACCAGCAGTGTCAATGACCCCACAACAGCATCATCAGGCAGCGGAAACAGGAATGATGCCTCAATCACCGATGCAGACGGATTCTTCAGGACATTGCTGATCCGTACCTTTGCAGACTGTCCACGCACAACCGCATCCACCTGCAGTCGACTGATCTCGAACCCTGAAGTTGGCACCGGAATTATCGCCGGTCGAGGATTCGTCAGGCCCTGAGCCCCCGCAATACCCGGAGACAACAGGCCGCCAACGGCCATCAGCAGCAAGGGGCCCATCATCGACCCAACTGAGCGTAATCTTACAATCAGCTGCATTACCATGGGTCAGATCCTTCACTGGAAATGGACTACTACAGCATGTCAGTCGCACCTATCCATAGCCTGTGACGGCAGTAGACTGCAGATTGTTCCCGAAAACTGATGAGAATTGAGCCGTCAGTTCTCAATCGCCTTCTTCAGCAGGTTATGAGTCATAATCTGAACGCGCTCATCCGGACCGTGCGGTCGACTGTAATGCGACCACGGCAACGTGTGCCCCGGTGGATCTCCCAGTGCCTGAGCCCACCAGATCGTTGCTGCATTGAAGACAAAGTTTCCTTTCGGACCCGGATAAATTGTTGCAGTCCATTGCTGCGGATTTACGCCCCCCTGCCACGCTGTACCACCAGCCACAACCTCCAGGCCAGGAATCTCTGCCGGTTGCCCGTGATACTCCCAGCCTATCAATCCCGGAATCGAATCCCCATTCTTTACTCCCGCACCCTGAAACATCCAGTGATCCGCCTTTGTCACCGTCCAGTCCCCGCCACCATTCACCGGCTCCACATTCCGGGCTCCCATCAATAAACCCTCGTCCGGACCACGATGCGGAAAGGGACCATGCTCGCGCTCGCGCTGCACAGCATACTCATTCTCGCCACCATAGGGTCCACCCCGGAAAAAGATCCGGTTGGCCCGCCCATCTGCTGCAGACCTGAAAGGACTGACCCAGCACACACTGTTTCCACTCAGAAACAACAAATCCACACCCTCGTCCCGCATCCGCGACACACTGTCGAACTGGCGTTGATCCCAGTACTCATCGTGACCAATGCTGATGAAACAGCGACACTTCAGCCCACGGTCTGGAGTCAGCATGTCCGAATTTGAAACATACGACACGTCATACCCCTGCTGCTCCAGCCAGTAAGTCATCGGAAACTCGTAAGGCAGGAACTCACCAGCACCAACCGTCAACGGATCATTCACCACCGAAGTAAACTGCGACTCACGACCATAAGGCCGGTCAAAACTGACGTCAGCCCACGGCCCCTGACCGCCCTTCGGATGCGTGTAGACCGAGAAATTCGTGGGCCAGACGTTGTACGCCTGCCACGTGTTGTCAGAACACTGGAACAAAACATCTGCCGGGCGGTCGTCACGCACGATAAAAATCACATAACTCTGCCAGTACGGCTCGTTCCCCTCAGGGATCGTTGTCAAACGTCCCAGATACACACCACTGAGCCAGTCCTGCGGAATCGTCAGCGTGACCGTCGGCTTCCAACGGCACTCATGCAGATTCTTTTCGCCGGGCTGAGGATCAGCCTGAGTTCCGCAGTCCACGCGATCGATTGTGCGCATCAGTCGGGCACCCCGTCCGCCATAGAAGCCCGTGCGAAAAATCTCCAGCCGAAATGCCCGGGCCGGATTCGTCGACGCCATAATGTCGATCGTCTCACCCGCAGCCACACTCTGCCTCGAACAGTACGCCTCAACCGGAACTGACCGACAGCCATTACCCACAACCTTCACACGAGTCAGCTGCCAGTCTATGGCACCCGGCAAAGCATTCTCCTGCTGAATTCGATTCTGTGCCAGCAGCCGTCCACTGAACGTTGGACACAACAGACACCAGATAACCAGCAGCAACAGCCGAAAACTGGCAGGACGAACTGTTCCAGACATACGATTCTTCCCCCCCCAACTCACTAAAATCCAACAGATCCCGTTTTCAGCGTACCACCCGATCGCTACTGTGGCGGTTTCAGGCGAATGGCCTTCAGGTCAATTAATGCCATTCCAGGCTTCTCAGGCGCCGTCACAATCAACTGACCACGCCCTCGGTGCAGATCAATTGTGCCGGCACTCCAGAGACGATATTCGTCCCACGTGCCGGTCCCCGGCACACGAGCAGTCAGCAGCCGAGTACCCGTAGAAAACCGAATCGGACTTCCGGCCGTCCCATCATCACAGGCAAACTCAAGCTCTACAACCCAGTCGCCCCCCTGAGGCACATCAAAAGTCCAGCGAGCATAGTCCTCAGTGCTGGTCCAGAACCCTATGTTCCCGTACTTTTCCTCAAACACCAGACTGGGCCCATAGATCTCGGCTGCAGACGCCGGCAGCAGGATTGAGCCGTCTGCCTGCACCTGACCGGATGCCGGCACATTGCCTGCAAACTGCTTCCACGCCGCCCCCGCCGACTGCACAAAGGCGATTACATCCGCCAGATCCTGATTGCTCAGGTCCTTCTCCAGACCCTCCGGCATCAACGAGCGTTTTGAAGCCGTCAACAACTCAAGTTCATTGCGAGCCAGCGTCTGCTCTCGACCATCCGGCCCCAGTAACGTCACCGCGTTTCCACTTTCTCCCCGCAGCATACCCACATGCTGCACACCCGCTGTCGTCACGGCCGTATAACTGAGAAACTTCGCTTCAACCGCGCGATTGGGGTCCAGAATCGCCACTAACAGGGCCTGCGTCGAACGGTCCTTCAGCGCCGCCAGATCAGCTCCAACCTCACGACCGATACTCTGCAGTCGATGACACGTCCCACAACGTTTTTCAAACACAATCGCTCCAGCGGCGGCCTCTCCGGTAACATCCTCCAGCTCGCTGCGTTTCAATTCCACCAACTTTTGACGATCCGCATCGCCCTGCACGACCAGCACCCGCTGGGCACGCTGAGCCACCGCCTCCCGACGATCACTCAGCAGCCGATCTCGCTGAGCCGCGTCAAGGTCCACTGCGGACAGCACCTGTGTTTCCAGAGCACTCAGCAGCCAGTCAACAGAAACGGCACGACTGAGCATGCCATCGACCAGTTCCGCACGAACAGCCGGGGAATACTCAGAGAAACGTCCCAGTAACTGCTGCAGATCAGCCTGCGAACCCCGCCGTGAGACG
>CAXBSH010000318.1:0-6771 GCA_963977705.1 uncultured Planctomycetaceae bacterium | reverse complement strand
CCAGAGGCGAGCCGTTAGCGTCAGCTGACGGGTGTTTGCGGGTGGGCGTCACCGAGCTGGTGCTCGGTGGTCCCAGGGGAGTCAGCTGACGGGTGGTGTCGTTTGCGTTTGAGCGGATGCGTTTTTCCGGGCACGGAAGCAGTATCCCGGGCGATTTTTGCCAACCGCATCAAACGGCAACCTGCAGCTGCGCGCAGGATTTCGCGTTGATCCAGAAAACTCTGACACCTGCCACCAATTTTTCCTTGTTGTGCCGGTTTTGCGTGGGCAAATCCTGATAGACTGCTGTGGAGATGCAATTTGCGGGATTGCACCTGACTTCGCGTTGATCCGTTAGACTTGTTTTTTGCGGTGTCGATGTGAACCCTGACGACGGTCGTTCGGTCCTGGACCTGAGGCAAAGAATCGGCAGTTGGAATTCGTAGTCCGTCAGGGTAGACTGTGCATCTAAGCAGTGAGCATGTCCTCGTAGCTCAGCAGGATAGAGCGTCGGTTTCCTAAACCGAAGGTCGCAGGTTCGAATCCCGCCGGGGACGCTGAAAAAACCCAGCTTTTGCTGGGTTTTTTCGTTTGTTTGCCGTCCCACGCTAGATCCGTACACCAACCCCGTACCTCCTCCAGTAGTCACTGCGGATTCGGCTTCCATTCAAAGCGGTACGGCGCGAGCCGTCCGGTAATTCCAGCAAATCAGTGCCCCCAGCACCGGAATCCTGCTCAACCTCCCTCAAGCAAGTTGCATTGAGCTCCCGTCGCTTCGCCCCGTCAGGAAGTCGGTGAAAACGGACCGCCCATTTTCCAGTTTCCTTCATATAAGCACAGTGGCTCTGTACACAGCTTTTCGAACGAGATATCCCTCATCCATGGATCTTTTCGAGTGGGCCCGGGGGTATTGGCGTTGTCTTTGGCATCAGCAAAAGGAATTATCCAGCTCCGCAAAACCCCGTCTTTCGGCCTGAAAATCAACACTATCCAGTCGCATTCGCAGCGGTCATCAAAGATGAACCAACTGGCGGCCTTCCAGCCAGCGCTCTCCGATCGTAACTTCACGCTGACTCGTTGCAGTCCATGACCGTCGGTCTCAACCGCAAGGTCATACCCTTTCCAGTTATCCGGCATTTTAGTTCCGGGCAATCCGGCGAATGCGAACTGGCTGAGTGCGTAATGTTCGGCGGCATCCCCGAGCACCTTTGGGGTCAGGGCTTTGGCAGCAGTATTCGTCATCAAGTACTCCCGAGCTATGAATTCAAAATCCTGACGATGGCAATTCTTTTAGACCAGCAGACAAGACGGAGGAAACTAATCAGAAATTGCTTCAGCAGCCCCTGCCACTACTAACACAGCTGCACCTTCAACTCCGCCGAGCTACAGCACCACTCCTTCAGTTCTGCCAACTCCTGCTTCCGCTGGTGAAACCTGACAATCCCCAGATCCGCTCGCAGCAGAGCCCCCGGAGGCATCCAGGCCGGCTCCCATTCCCTGGAGGGCAGTACCAGTGGCAGCCCCTTCCGCACAATGTCTTTCATCGGGAGATAGAAATCTTCATAGCGAGTATCAAACTGCCGCAGGTCCGTGATACCAAGCTGATTCAGAAAAGCAGTGTACGTCTTGACGGTCGTCTTACCCCCGGTTTCCCAATCCTGAATTGTCCGGCGACTGATTCCTGTCCGGTTAGCCAATTGCTCCTGAGAGATCTTCCCGAGGTAAGCACGCAGCTCCTCCAAACGATAGGATGCCAGCGATACTTTGCCATCCTCATCCGTCATCCATTTGCTGCTCATACCAGCCCCCGCACACCCCAGACTCTGGACAACGATCTCTGCCACCAGCACTTTGCTGAACGACTCAGCCAGGCTGCCGCACTCAGAGTTCTATCGATCCGGGCGGAAAAGTGCACAAAAAACCACACCCGCTGCCGTGAACCTGCACTTTTGTGTTCATACTCACGGCTCATTACCGACACCTGTCAGCGTTCCGGCGAGTGCTTTTTGCCAGCGAACGTCTTATGCTTTTACCTTCGCACATCCAAAGAATTCACGGTTTATTCAGGACATCCCCAGCATGACACCTCAGGAAGTTGCCGATCTGCTGCGGTGAACTGTGCAGGCAGAATCTGGCAGTGTGCAGCTAAAGCGGTGACAGGCCCCACGGCCAGCGACTGCATGCTGGCGGCACCAACGATCGTTCAACCCGTCCGACACCCGGGCCATCAACGACCAGACCACATCCGCACCTGCTGCCACCCTGTCCGCCAACAGGGACGCCATGCTCGCCTTCATCGCAATCAAAGCCGACGCGAGCAACGTAAAAGCAACAGTGCGGAAGGCTGGGATCACAGGACCAGAAGGGCTGTTGTGCGCTCACCTTGATCGATGACTTGATCAGTGACCTGATCGGCAATTCGCAGCATCGACCAACGCTGGGGCCCACCTGACTGGCAACCGCGTCTCGTCCCCCATCTTCCCACGCATCCTCAATCCCTTGCCTCTGTGCTCCTCTCTGCCTCTGTGTTTCAAAACCCCTTACTTCTCGGTACACAAACCCATTTGGTCAACACAGAGGCACAGAGGTAACAGAGTTGAGATGTGGAGTAGCGTCCGCGCGTGCCGTCAGGCATTCGCCGAAGACCCTGCTCGAACATACCGGATACTGCGGTTTTGCATAACTGAATCGGGAAAAGACCGTGACCCGCCGCAATTCCTGTGGTACCATACAACAGAGGAGCTTATGCCCATGACACTTGACATCCACCTTCAACTTCCGCCCGAATACATTGACGCCCTGCGACAACATGCGGCCGCAAGCGGCGAAGATATCGATGCTTACGTCAGTCACCTGATCACAGACCATCTGCAGTCCGACGCGACCTGTACTCGCCGCCCCAACTTCGCTCCTCAGGTTTTCACCCAGTGGCTCAACTCGTGGGCGGCACGACATCCCCAACTGCAGCACGGGATTGATGACAGTCGCGAATCAATCTATGCTGGCTGCGGCGAATGAGGGTGCTCGTTGACACCAACGTGATTCTGCGGTTCACGCAGAACGCAAATCCAGGCCATGCTGTCGCCAGATCGGCACTGACACAGTTATCGACATCCGGGCATGAACTGTGCCTGGTCCCTCAATCGATTAATGAATACTGGGTCGTCGCCACTCGTCCAGTTGCCGTCAATGGATTTGGAATGCTCGTCGCGGATGCCGACCAGCAGATACAGGAACTATTACAGCACTTCACGCTGCTTCGGGATGAGCGCGGCATTTATTCACGATGGCATGACCTCGTCGTCACACATAATGTTCAGGGGAAACAGGCTCACGACACCCGACTCGTGGCCGCAATGGAGTGATACGGCCTGAGGTACCTACTGACTTTCAATACGGCCGACTTCGCCCGATTCCCGAAAATTGTTGCCCATTCGCCTGCTGAAATCATGACTGGCATTTCGCTGGCTTAGTCGGCGGCAGATCCGGCAGCTGAATTGGTCAAACACGGATCAAATTCAAGGGGGCACCATGTTCGTCTCCGCACTGTATTCAGACAGATGTTGGTAGCATCGCCACATGCCGTCCCGGATTTACTGGAGACGCCAGTACTCACTGGATGAATAAATACAGAGGTACAAAGTTGGAAGTTGGCACAGCACAACCGGAGGCCCGCCTGACTGGCAACCGTGTCTCGTCCCCCATATTCCCACGCATCCTCAATCCCTCCCCTCTGTGCTCCTCAGTGCCTCTGTGTTTCAAAACCCATCAGCAGGCGTCCGGCGAACACATGGCCCCCAGCGGCAACCATCAGGAAACTCGGCGGGTCTGGTTGCCAGTGCCAACTGGTGAGGCTGGACCGCGCTTTCGGGGGGCCGGGGGTTGTGAGAGTGCGAGGCGCAGTGGCAGGGTCATCCGCGGCTGGTTCAGTGGGGCCAGTTCCCGGGGATCAGCGGCGCGACGACGATGGCAGTCGCCCAGCTTCTGATTGGCAACGCCAATCAACGAGAGCACGACCGAACAGAGCCTTCGGTCGTCGTTCAGAGCATGCTCAATGCAGCCCATGTTGGCCAAAGGCCTCCTTCAACGTAGCGAGGAGCAGCGCCTCTGGAAGACTGAACCATTCGGAAGTGAGTCGCCATGCGGTAAAACACGAGGAATTCGCCGTCCCAGTGCATGGCGCCTTCATGTACCCTGTGACTCCCTTGTTCCACCCTCGCATTTGCCGGTGCTGTCGTTGGGGCGTATTCTTTGCTCCCTCACTCCCCCACTCCCTCGTTCTTTTTCCCAAGCGGCCAACCAGCAGGGTCTTGCCGACGCCGTGGCCGGGCGGGTCAAACCTGCCCGCCAGGCACTGGAAACGCTGGCTCGCAAATACGGGATCAGCGACAAGGAGACCTGATATGGTCTGGCAGGTGGTACTGACGGACCGTGCAAATGCAATTCAATTGGTCCAATCCGCAATCTGCAGTCCAGGCACCCTTTCGAAGTCCTTCGTGTTTCTCGTTAGCAACAGTGCATGTCGTGTCAGGCAGATAGCAGCGATGCGAAGATCCATTGTTCCGACGCGCAGTCGTTGGCGTCGCAAATCCTCGAACCGCTCAGCTGCGTCACTGGTGAAATCCAGTATTGGTATCGAGCAGTACGTCTGGAGGTGCTTACGAAGTTGAGCATAGATCCGTACCTGCCTTTCAAGGGAGCAATTTCCGGCAAGGTGAGCCAGCCAGCCTCTCATCTGCTCTTCATAGCTGATGATAGAGACGAAGACGCTGTCAACCGGCACTTCTGCGAGGCGTTCCCTTAAACGACCAGACTCCGGACTGCCCCATTCCAGACAGACAACTCAGATGGTCCGTATCCAGCACAATCATGTCTGGTCTGCTTCGGAAGCCTGACTGCGTCGCAAGCTGGCCGCCTGACTCATCGCTTCCGCGTACTCGTCGCTACCCTGAAACGAGCCCGCAATTCTCTCCCACCATGGTTGTTTCAAAAGCTCTTGAGGCTGACCTGGCAGCATCTTCGTCAGCGATTGCACAGTCTGCTCAAGGTGACGAACGCGAGTTTCGAGATCGGAAAGCGACGTGGACATAGGGGCCTCCTCAAACCCGTGATTATCATCTCTGACCATGGACGATCGCAAGGTCAGAATCTACGAGCGGCGGGGAAGAGCAGGAGAACTTCGGCTGCCAGATTTGCCCCCGAGTGGTTGTGTGACTGAAACGAGCCTTTTGGTTCCGACCGCTTTCTGATTTCCAGAGTTTTCAAAACACGGCCGCGTCCACAAAGACGCAGCCCAACCTGAAGACCAGATTCTGCACCACCGGTCTCTCGCGCAGACGACAGGCCGAACACCCATCGCATCCGCGAGTTCCCGGAGGTCATGACTTCTACCCGCACCGTCTTGTTCCATGCCCGCGACTCCCCGCCGCAGCACTCAACCAGCGTTATGGACCCGCGGCCGCCCTGCGTTGCATACCGCCGGTCCCCGACCCGCAGATCGAATTTCCAGTGTCTCAGCATCCCCCGGGGGGGCGCCACTGCCGGGTTTTGGGAGGGCGAAGCTCCTGCTGAGCCGCAGTCCCAGCCGCTCACTGAGCCGCTTTCCAGGCTCCCCGCCCCGTCGTCGCCAGCTGACAGCCCACCACCGAATCTGCCCGCAGCTCATCCAACACCTGCCACCAACCTGTGAAACAGCTGCGACTGGAGCCTTTCAGAGAGCTCAGAGGAGCAGCCTTGCGGGGTTTGGTCGGGCGTGTTGACGGCGACAGATGGTGACAGGAACGATCCGTATCGGCCACGGTGCTGGTGCAGGCTGGGGCGACAGAAGCAGCTTCGCGAACAGTCACCGGGCGCGGTCTGATCGACGGCCCGAGTGCCGGGACCGGTGGGCACTGCTATTCGCGAAGGCGGATTTCCTGAACGGATTTCCGGGACCGATTTTCTGCAGCACATTTCCAGCAGGCGACTCCATAACACTGGTTGTCTGCAACTGGCGGGAACCCGCGAGAAACGCGAACTGGACGAACCCACGATCCGCAGCCTTGTCGCCCTGTTGAGTCAGCTGGCAGCCAGCCTGCAGCCGGACCCGATTCGCGAACGCATTACAGCCAGTTAACCAGTTAACCAGTTAACCAGTTAACCAGTTAACCAGTTAACCAGTGAAGGAGTGAAGGAGGGAAGGAGTGAAGGAGGGAAGGAGGGAAGGAGGGAAGGAGTGAAGGAGGGAGGGAGGCGGTGGAGGCGTCGCAGGATGATAATTCGGCACTACGGTACGCGGCTGGATTTGTTTCGAGTATTTCGAGTATTGCTTCTGTTTCGATGTTGTGATATCCTCTCAACGTCGCTTTTGACGGGAGCATCGGTATGACAACATTACTTCCCCAGAACTTTGAAACGGTTTCGCCCAGTGAGTCTGACGCCCGGCTGGCACTGCAGTCCAGTCGTCAGTTGGCAGCCCGGAAGCTGGGGCGCAAGTCCAGCGTGCGGATTCAGGTGATTGACAGTGGTGGCGAAGGTGAAGCGATTGCGGTACCGGCTTCTGCGCTGCGAATGTTCATCCATCTGTTGACCGAAATGTCGCAGGGTAATGCCGTCACTCTGATCCCGACTCACGCCGAGCTCACAACTCAGCAGGCCGCTGATCTGCTGAATGTGTCCCGGCCTTACATGGCCCGTCTGCTGGATGAGGGTAAGATTCCTGGTCGAACAGTTGGCAAATATCGGCGTGTGCGATTTGATGACCTGATGGCGTTCAAGCGGAAGGACGACGAATCCAGAGCTCGCATTCTGGAC
>CAXBSH010000317.1:0-6786 GCA_963977705.1 uncultured Planctomycetaceae bacterium | reverse complement strand
GTGCCGCCTCCAGACCACGACGACCGAACAGTACGCCGGTTTCCTGAATCGCCGAATCATAGACGGTGCTGACACCCTCGGGCCCAGCCAGCACTCGGGAGGCCCCGACGCCACCCAGAGCACTGGATTCAATCACCTGGTTCTTCGAAAGCGCTGCCAGGAACGCATCATCCAGTGTGAATTCGCGAACCTCATCATCAACCCGACGTTCGAGGCTGCGTGGAGCCAGGGTCGTCCGCACCTCTTCAGTGGTGACATTGTCGATTGCCGGATGCTCAATCGCCGTACTGTGCGATTTGAAATGCTCGATCGGAGTTTCACCATCGGCATACTGGAGTTCATCCAGCCCGACTTTGGCGGTGGAGACGCAGCCAGTCGCGGCAAATGGAACCGTCAGACACAGCGACGCCACAGCAGCCTGACGCCACTTGCCTGGGCTCAGCGGGCGAACCTCACGGCAGAGCCTGAGAACGCCACGCAGAAAGTCGCTTGTACGGGTCATAGAACGCCCTGCCAGCAGATGACGGACCGTCATCACAGAGCTCTCAGTCGCCAGACTGAACCCTGCTCAAACGTAGCCGATCCCAGACAGGCCCGATACAGCCCGCAAATCAGCCACGCTTGGTATCGTCCGCAGGACCCGCAGGTCTTGAACATTCGGAAAGCGGACCATATTCGGTATAACGCATTCCGAGCGCCTTCTTGAGAAACACAACCTCACCTGCGTCATTCCCCTCAATTGCGTGACCGATCAACTGCAGTGCGTATCCGCCGAAAAACGCGGCGACTGGAAAATACCATTCAAGTTTGAGTGGAATTGCGAACCATGGAGCCACAAATGTCAGCGGCACTCCCGCCAGATGCAGAATCTGATTCAGCCGATTCCGATGCCGAGGCAGATAGTTTTTCAGGAATCTGCGAATCATAGGAGGCTCCTTCGTTGAGGGGATTTCAGTCGCTCAGAGGTTCCCGCACGGGGACACAACTGGTTTGGGTTCCTGCGGGGGACACACCAAGTGTGTAGACAGTAGGTTCAATGTCCTGATCGAACAAGAGCAGGGATCGGCCAACAATGCCCCGCTTAGGGCTGCTGCGGGTTCCCGGGTTGCAGGGGTCCCGGGGACACAGCCATAGCACAAGGCCGTGGAACATCTGCACACCAAATCACCCTGTGCCATTGGTGTGTCCCCGCGACGCCCGGCAATGCCCAAGTGGTGTGTCCACGCTGGGGCAAGCAATAGGTCGCATAAGTCATATAGGACCCATTGGTCTTATAAACACACCAGCAGGGCCAAAATCACTGGGGAGGCCGGGGACACAGCAATAGCACAAAACACCGGAACACTTGAACACACAATCACCCAAGTGCCAGCTGTGTGTCCCCGCAACGCCCCAAGTGGTGTGTCCCCGCTGGGGCAGTGCATAGGTCGCATAGGTCATATAGGACCCATTGGTCTTATAAACACAACAGCAGGGCCAAAATCGGAATTGCGGATGACGTAATCTGAAATCTGATCCGGGCTGTCGGCTAGGAAGCCATCAATTGGGGTGTGTCCCCGCTGGGGACAGTCCATAGGTCGCATGGGGCATATAGGACCTATTGGTCCCATACTGAAGCCCAGGCTACGGTGGTTGCACTTCGGCGGCTCGAATGGCGAAGGCTACTGGCGGTCTCTCGTCGTCACTGGAGTCGGCAGTTCGCCGAGCTGTCCGGCTGCTTTCACGACGGAAGACCGCAACCACGTCCTCAATCGGTACCACAAACAGCAGGTTGTTGCCCTCAAAATCCACCGGAATCGCATTCTTCGGATGGAACAACACTTTGTCGTACTTCCGGACCGGGAAGTCCTCATTACGCTCCACCTGCACGCTGACTTCCACCACACGACCGGTGATCGTAGGTATCTCTGAGTTGTCGGGCAGGACGATGCCGCCACGAGTTTTCTGGCGCGCTTCGTCTTTGCGAATCAGCAGCCGCATTCCCAGCGGTTCAACGTAGTCAGCCACGTGCTTAGTCTGCCATTTCTTTCAAGGAATTCGAGACCGCCCTCGCCACCGAGGACGCGACACGGAACTGCCCGGGTGCGCCAATTCTGGCCCCGGGCAGGTCAGCAGTTCAACCGAACCATCGTGTCACGAACCATTATTCCCGCGCCGAGGTATTTGGCGAGTAGCGAACCAGAAAATGGGGCGGTCGCACGGGCACAATCGCCGGCGGGTGAGAATCAATCGCCACAGAAGGCTTGTCATCCGGCTCTCCATTGACCACAGCGGTCGCCGGACCGGTCACCAGTCGAGCAGCCGCAGCCGCTGCCGCTGCATCAGCCGCTTTCTTCTTTTCCACCAGCAGGTCGCCCAGCAGGCCGTTCAGAAGCGAAGGCAGCAGCACCAGGTCGCCCCACATCGCCGCAACCACAAGTGCTGCCAGCACCCAGCCGAAACGACTGATCAACAGCAGCTCCGTTGGGAACAGCGTCAGCACTCCCAGCCCCACGGCACAGCTGGTTTGCCAGATAGCCGGAGCACACTGCGCGGTAGCTCGAGCAATCGCGTCTTCACGCGTCACATCCGGCTGCAGTTCCTGGCGGAACACATGCAGGAAGTGCAGCGTACCGTCGACGGCCAGCCCCAGTGCCACGGACGCTGTGACCATCGTCCCCACATCCACTCGCACACCGCACCAGCCCAGCAGTCCAAACACGATAGCAGTCGGCGCCACATTGGGAATCATCGACAGCAGTGCCGCGGAAACATCCCGCAGCAGCACTGCCATTACGAAAGTGATCAGTCCGAAAGCCGCAGCGAAACTGTAGATCAGGCTTTCCAGCAAAGCGTCCTGGGTTCGCAGGAAGATGGGCACAAGTCCGGTCACCAGACAGGCGGGCTTGCCACCCGGCAGGTTCTGCAGCTCACGCCCGGCAAGGTCGGTCAGATCGCTGGTCAACTGCCGATAGTCGGCATCGCTCAGAATACTGGCCTGACAAGTGACTCGCCAGATTTCATCACCATTCTTCTGCAGAATGCGTTTCACATCGGGCAGTTCCACAGTCTGCTGTGACAGGGCCAGCAGCGAATGCACGGATTGCCGTGGTCCCTGCTGATCACGCAGCACTGCAAACAGTTTCTCTTCCGTCAGCTGATCGCGCAAACGCGATGCACGAGCGGTCGTGCGAGGCTATTCCGCACCATGCAGGAAGGATGCCAGCGACAGACTGCCACTGATTTCCGGGTGCCCGTTCAATCGCTGCTGCAACCGCATCACGGCCGCCGTACGTTCTTCGAAAGTCATCAGCTTCTGATGCGTGCTGCTGAACCGCACGATGGCGTCCACGGGAATGATCCCGGCAAGGTTATCTTCAAGGAAACGGTAATCCGCGACAACTCGCGAATCATCCGGGAAGTAGCGAATGGCTTTGGTTTCCGTGCGGAACCACGTCAGGCCGGCAACCGCCAGAGCCGTCAGGGCAAAACTGAGCCCCAGATTGAACCCTGACCAGCGGCACAGCAGCCGTCCACATCGCAGCCACAGCAGACTCAGACCGGACTGAGCCCCATCGTCACTGCCAACGGGCTGCGGAATGATGGTGGGTCGCTGCAGATGCTGCATCATGGCCGGAAGCAGATACAGCACGGCCCCCAGCGAAATCAGGCAACCGACAGACGCGAACAGTCCGAAGGAACGCACGGGCAACAGTGAGCTGATCATCAGCGACGCCAGACCAATGGCCGTAGTCACCGACGCCAGTACGCAGGGCGTCCACGCCCGAGCCACCGCTTCGGCCACAGCTTCGCTGGATTCCCGATGCCCCAGCTGCCGCCAGTAATTGCACAGATGGAAACTACCGGACACTGTGACAACCAGCAGCAGCGTTGGCATCACCACCAGCACCATATTCATCCCTTCACCGAAGGGCACGATCAACGCAGTCGCTGCAGCCGCCGTGAACATGGAGACGCCCTGTACCATTAAGGCAAGGCGAATACTGCGAAGTGTCAGATAGCTGCAGGCGAAGCCCACAAGTGCGGCCAGCAGCAGGGGCGAACGCAGCCACATCTGCCACAAAGGGGCAGCCGAATTCCACGCGGCCTGCTTAACTCCGGCATTCAAAGCCACTGCCGCAACGGTACGACCGCCCATGTGCAGTTCTGCAGCCGGGATTCCACTGGCCACCGCTGCATCGCGAATCACCTGCAGGGCTTTACTGTGTTCGGCAGTCCCGGCAGAGCTCAGGCTGATGGACACAGCCGCAGCAGCCCCCGGAACAAACCACGTATCCACCACAGCCGGCTCAGCTTTCAGTCCGGGTACTTTCAGTTGCTTCAAAGCGGCAATGAAATCGGCCGTCTTCCGTTCATTGACGTGCATCCCGTCCCATTGAAGCTGCAGATCAGTGCGACGCTGTGCAGCCACCCACTCCGTCAGATCCTGCAGCAGTTCCTGCGAGTCCGCGTCGGACTCGGGAAAATCGGTTGCCGTGGGAGCCGGGATGTCATGTTTCACGATCCGCACATTCAGCCCGAACTGATCTCGTCCCACAGCGATGGCCTGATCGGCCACGCTGAGCGAATGCAGTTGAGCGAATTCCGCCAGTTCCAGTCGCAGAGCCCCGTTGCCAATCAGCAATCCGGACGTGCGACTAAGAGCTTCAGTCAGGGGAATATGTCGACTGCGCATGCGGCGCAGCAGATCGGCCGGTTCTGTCACTTCAGCAATGTACGGGGACCCACCTTCGCGAGCGTCCTGAATGCGGCGACCTTCCAGTCGTCGCGCGAATTCCGCCATGCGAGGATCGGTCAGCGTACAACCATCCCATGATGCCAGGATGCGGTCATCGTCAGGGAACAGATTCTGATACCAGCTCAGGATGGCCGACTGTTCGTCCGTATCGGGCAGCCAGTTGGCTACATCGTTCTGCAGCTTCAGATGACTGAGAGAATACATGATCAGCGGCAGCAGGAAAGCGGCGATTCCCGGCAGCCAGACGGCGGCATTGCGACCGGGGAGATCAAAGCTGTCGCGAGTAGACTTCATCTGCTGAGCCTGTTCCAGCGTGGTCCTGCGAATCGTGTGCATTCGCGGGAAGAGAGCGGTGGGGAGTGCCCGGAAAACGGC
This sequence comes from uncultured Planctomycetaceae bacterium, assembly GCA_963977705.1. Lineage (GTDB taxonomy): Bacteria > Planctomycetota > Planctomycetia > Planctomycetales > Planctomycetaceae > SXXK01. The sequence goes on along the minus strand of CAXBSH010000317.1, from coordinate 1,673 downwards.
AAAGTCAACATCGGCCTGAATTGCCGATTGACAGAACGCAGATTGTGAAATCGTGAAAACGGCCAGCGAAGCCACTGGATTCCGTGCGGACAGCGCGAGTCGTAGGTCGTGCACCTATGATGTGCACTGCAGAGGCGTGGCAAACTTTGCGGAGCGCTTCAGCCCCCGTAGACTCAACCCAACCCGCAGGGTCGATTGAGAGACCCGGTATTGCAACAAACGAATCGCTATGGACGGCGAACGGATCGATTAGCATGGGGACGTGCGTAACTCAAGAGCGTGCTCTATCTGTTGTGAGCCTCGAACATACAAAATCTCGGCAGGGCCACTGTGGAAAAGGTAGTCCCTCGATCACGAGAGAAAGTCATGCATACAACATGCACAGACGTTCCGATGGGCTGCCTTCGCCCTGACAGTTCAGGCGAAGGATTCTGCCAGTGCGGTGGCGGTCAGACGGCCGCTTAGCATGGCGCCGTGGATGGAGGCGGTTTGCTGGTAATCGCCGCACGTCCAGAGTCCGTGGCTGCGGGTCGGGGTGCCGGGGGTATTGCGAAATCCGGCGGGTTGTGCGGGCAGTGCCCAGGCAATGCGGTGGGTTCGCAGGTGACGCCAGCCGGCGACGGCGCTGCCGAACCATTCGGTCAGCTGCGCACGGACCGCTGGCTCCAGCCCGGCCTCCGGGGGCAACCCGACCACCGAAACGCTGATCAGTGACTGCCCTGCCGGAGCATATTCCGGAACGACGTTGCTGACCACGCTCAGATTGTTGATCGGCCCCTGCCCATCCCCGTTCAGCACAAGGATCGGTTCGGTCAGCGGCGGTTTGTCCGCGGCGTAATACAGGCAGACGGTGCCACAGGCCGCGGGCGATTTGACGATGCCCTGCGACAGTCGCTCGGCGGCCGGCCCATCGACAGCCAGAACAACAGCTTTCGCGGCCAGCAACTGGCCGTCTGCCAGCTGCACACTGTGCGGCGATACTGCGGTGACCGCCGTGGAAAGTTTCAGACAGCCGGGTGGCAGACTGTCGGCCAGTTGCTGTGAGATGGCCCCCATGCCGGCTGTTGGTAACGAGGCATCCCCGGTGGCGAAAATGCGGAACAGGAATCGAAAGTAACGGCTGGACGTGGCCAGCTGCGGTTCAAGGAAGACACCGGCAAACCATGGTCGAAAGAAACGCTGGATCAGGTCGGCAGAAAACCGGCAGTCCTGACGCAGGAAATCGGCCGTGGTGGAATCTGTGGCAAGGTCTTCATTCTGCGTGCTGACAGTCCAGCGCAGCCGGGCCAGACGCAGCCGATCTGCGAATGTTCCGATACCGTTGAACAGTGTGGCCAGCAGCCGGCCGGGTCGCCGCCAGGGATCGGCCATCTGGACAAATCGCCCCTGCGTGCGAATGAGCGCGCCAGGGAAAAAGCTGCGCAGGTTGAGGGCTCCGTAGTTCAACTGCTGGCGAGCTTCCGGGTAGGCCGTCTGCAGGACCTGAAAGCCCAGATCAAGTTGAAACCCGTCCACCAGCTCTGTGCGGACGCGACCGCCCGGCTGAGCATTGGCTTCCAGCAGCAGAAAGGGAATGCGACGACGCTGCAGTTCGCGAGCACAGCAGAGTCCGGCGAGACCGGCACCGACAATGATGACGGGATCCGTTGTTGATTCGGGCGAAGTGGGCGATG
>CAXBSH010000316.1:0-6789 GCA_963977705.1 uncultured Planctomycetaceae bacterium | reverse complement strand
GTCAGTGACTGGAGTTCAGACGTGTGCTCTTCCGATCTGAGGCGCCGTGGGATTGCCCGGAACCCCCAGTCCCGCCAATCCCACGGCGCCTCCGGTGGCGGTGGCCAGCAATCGCCATGGAGGCATGCTGGGAGGGATCTCGACCGGAGCCCCCATCCTGCTGCGGGCCGCCGTGAAACCCACCAGCAGCATGGCACGTGAACAACCCACCGTCACTCGCAGTGGCCAGCCCACGACCATTCGCACGACCGGAAGGCATGATCCGTGTCTGCTGCCGCGGTTTATTCCGATGGCTGAAGCGATGGTGGCAATTGTGCTGGCCGATCACTGGCTGCGGTGGCAGGCCATCCGGCCACACTGAAACAGCTGCGGTTCCCACAGCAACTCGGTATCACATTCGACAGGCAGAAGTTCCGACAGAAATCACTGGTATGAACACGGCAGGCTCCTCGACTCCGCGCAATGACCGGCTGTTTCAGTGCCCTGCCGATGTCTTCAATGAGGTGTTCACGGACGACGGTCAGCCTCGTCCTCACTGGCAGCGATTTCTTCAGCTGTTTCGCACAATGCCGGCGGCCGATTTTGCCCGCCGCAACCTGCAGGCTGATCGCATGCTGCGCGAAAATGGGGTCAACTACCATTCCCCCAGCGACAGCGGCGAAGGTGCCAGACCATGGCGCCTTGATCTGCTGCCACTGGTCACCACCGCAGGAGAATGGGGGCGAGTTGAGACGGCTCTGGCACAGCGTGCTCGACTGCTCAACCTGATCATTGCCGATATCTACGGACAACGCAGGCTGCTGGAATCCGGGCTCCTGCCACCAGAGGTCCTGTACGCAAATCCGGAATACCTGCGTCCATTCACGGATCTGCAACCAGCCGACCAGACACCCATGTTTCTGTATGCCGCTGAACTGGCCCGCCGTGCTGACGGGTCATTCTGTGTCATGGCCGATCGCAGCGAAGCACCGGCCGGTCCGGGCTTCGCTCTCGAGAATCGGATTGTCAGTTCCCGCTCGATGGCCGCAGCCTTCAAACAGATGCCGGTGGAGCGTCTGGCGCAGTTTTTTGTCCGGTTGCAGAATTCGCTGAGACGTCGCACCGCTCGCCCCACAGACAGCCCGCGCATCGTGCTGCTGTCCAGTGGCCCCCGACACCCCTACTACTTCGAAGATGTCTATCTCGCTCGCTATCTCGGATATACCCTGGTCGAAGGTGGCGACCTTGCAGTTCGCAGTGATGTGGTCTGTATGAAAACTCTGTCCGGACTTGTGCCGGTCGATATCGTCATGACTCGCTGTGCCGAAGCCGGGCTGGATCCGCTGGAACTGGGCGGTTACTCGGAACATGGTGTGCCGGGAATTCTGAATGCCATCCGCGCTCGGAACGTCGCCGTAGTGAATACGCCCGGTTGCGGCATCGTGGGGGCCCCGGTGTTCATGCCGTTCCTCCCGGACCTCTGTCAGCACCTGCTGTCTGAACCCCTGTTGATGCCTTCGATCCCATCGTGGTGGTGCGGTGCCCCGTCCGCACTCAGCGAGGTGCTTGCACGTTTCGACGACCTCGTGCTCAAACCGGCCTTTCAGAAAAGTGGTGGCGAGGAAATCATCATCAGTGATCTGACTCGACAACAGCAGGCGGACTGGCGTTCACGTCTGCAGGCAGAACCATGGAACTGGGTGGCCCAGGAAAAAGTGCGTCGTTCGGGAGCCCCCGTCTGGACCCCGGATGGGATCCGCACCGGTCATGTCGCACTACGGGCCTTTCTGGTTGAAGATGATCGGCAGTGGCACCTGATGCCCGGTGGACTGATTCGAATCGCCCCCGATACAGAACCCATGCAGCTGTCTGTGTCCGGAGGAGACAGCAGCAAGGATCTGTGGGTCCTCGCCGAACGCTCAGTCGAACCCGTCACCCTGCTGACGCCTCAGGATCAACCGGCTGAACTGCAGCGCACGACAGCGTTGTTTCCCAGTCGAGTGGCCGATAATCTGTTCTGGCTGGGACGATCCATCGATCGCTGCGACTTCCTTGCACGACTGATTCGTGGACTGGCCGAAAGACTGGCAGGGGAGGGCAGTGTGGACGTTCAGGAAGTCCGCCTGCTCGCCCGACTGCTCAGTGAACAGGGGCAGCTCGAGCCCGGTTTTGTGCTGGAGGGTCTTGAATCACAGCTGCCCTCTCTTGCGGAAGCACTGCCACTGACCGTGTTTGACGCCCACGAATACGGTGGACTGGCCCGCAGCGTCCGCGAACTGACCCGCCTCGCCTCACTCGTCCGCGACTGGATCAGCCCGGATACATGGCAGCGGATTAATGTCACTGCTGACACATTCTGCTCAGCCCCTGGACGCGAGACTCGGGATCTGACGGATGTCGTGACCGCCGCCAATGGCCTGATCGGCGATCTCGCGTCTGTCAGTGGCCTCATTGCGGACGGTATGAACCGCGGACCGTCATGGCGGTTCCTTGAAATCGGTCGCTCCATCGAACGCGCCGTCTCGACGGCTCAGATGCTGCTGACCGCAGACCTGCGACGCAGTCAGGCCAGCCCAGCCGTACTGCGCACACTGATCGAAATTCTGGACGTCAGAATGACTTACCGATTTCGCTACCGCGATAACCTGCAGCGCAATGCTGTACTGGACCTTGCGATCGCCGATGACTCCAATCCTCGTTCTCTGGCATTTCAGGTGGAACGGCTGATTCAGCATACCGATCGTCTGCCGGGGGTCACAACACAACCGCTGCGATCCGAGGAAATGCGACTGGTGATGGAGGCGGCACACGCCGTCCGAATGCTGACCGCCGCGGACCTCGCCAGCCCCACCCTGAAGTCCGTGATCAACACGCTGAAAACGGTTGAAGAAACCATGCTGAAACTGTCAGATGCACTGACCGGTAAGTACCTTGTGCATTCTGCTGCGCCGCGCCCCTTTGGTGAAGCCGAGGGACGTCCATGAAATACCGCGTCACGCACAGAACTCGCTATGCCGGTGCTGACAGCGTATCCGTCGGACACAATCAGGCGTGGCTGGAATTCCGCCCTTCTGATCGACAGCAGGTTGAAACCTTTACCCTGCAGATCACTCCCGAGCCGTCCATTCGCTCACGCCGTATCGACGCCTTTGGCAACCCGGTACACTTGTTCTCGTTCAACGAAGGCTACCAGCAGCTGGAAATCACTGCCGCCACCACTGTGACAGTACGCGAACCCTGCCTGCCGGAATTTGTCCGCCGAACCAGAATCTCAGAACTACGCGAACGCCTTGCACGCAAAGCTGTTCTGGCCGATCGCGAGGCACTCGAATTCCTGTTCCCTTCAGCCAAAGTGCAGTGGACATCTGCAATTCAGCAATGGGCTGCTGAAACTCTGCTGCCCGAAATGACATTGCCAGAGGCCGTACTTGCGTTGACGACGCAGATTCATAGTGAGTTTGCCTATGACAATCGGGCCACCACTGTGAACACGCCAGTCCCGGAAGTCTTTCGTATCCGCCGTGGAGTCTGCCAGGATTTCGCGCATCTGCAGATCGCTGCACTGCGATCTGCAGGCCTGCCCGCCCGCTACGTCAGCGGGTACCTGCGAACTGTCCCGCCACCCGGCCAGCCACGCCTGGTAGGTGCTGACGCGTCCCACGCCTGGTGCGCCGTTTATGCTGGCAACGGCGAATGGATCGACTGTGACCCCACCAACAAGACTCTCTGCGGTACTGATCACCTGACATTGGCCTGGGGGCGAGATTACAGCGATGTTCCGCCGGTCACCGGAGTCTGCGTTGGAGGCAGTCAGCATCGCCTTACAGTCAGCGTTGATGTACTGCCACTGCCACAGTAACTCAAACAACAATACGCGAGCAACCAAACACGTAGACCCGGCATTTCTGACGCAAGGGACAAAGGTAGCCCGAGCATTCCTGATGCCGAGGACAAAATGTAGCCCGAGCATTCCTGCTCGGCCCCGCCTGAGAAACTCTTGGGATCTTTAGGGTGACAAGAAGTTTGTGACCGGGCTGAAGCCCAGACTACGACTCTTGTCCCTCGCATCAGCGATGCACAGTCTGCGACTGCCCAGAGAATATTACGTTGAACCCGAGAGCAGCGACATGTCGACTGCACGATCGCTCAATCCCCAATTGCCCAGTCACCCAGACACTATTGTGCCGCAGGCGGAACCTTCCCGTTCCGCGAACGACTGCGACCTGTCATCTTTGAGGTCTCCAGCAAATGCTTCAGCTCTGCAGCAAGCTTCGGATACTGCTCGATCAGATTGTTCTCTTCCTGAGGATCGGTCTTGAGGTTATACAGTTGAGCGATGGCGTTCGGTGCGGACTCGGGTTTCTGGTAAATCTGCAAAGACGGGTCCCGGTCATAGCGGTTTCCTCCAGACCCGGCGTGGTCAATGTACTTCCATTCTCCGCGGCGGATCGACAGCGTTCGAACACCCGCAAAGGCCTGCTGCAGAAGATAAGGGCGGATCGGGGCCACGGACGGATCACGCAGGCAGGGCAGCAGACTGAAACTATCTTCGGCCGCATTGTCCGGTAGCTGTGTACCGACAATTTCGGCGGCCGTCGCCATGACGTCCGTCAGGCTGATCAGTTGGGAGCAGGTGGTTCCCGGTCGAATACCAGACGTTTCGCCGTTACCGCTTGCCGGCCAGCGAACCAGAAACGGAACTCGATGCCCACCCTCCCACGCATCCCGTTTCATTCCACGCCACGGACGAGCCGGATCGTGGTGAAAATCCTGACGCATGTGAACCACACTGGTAACTTCCGGTCCATTGTCACTGGTCACAATGACCAGTGTATTGTCAGCAATTCCCAGCGTTTCCAGTCGGTTCAGCAATTGCCCTACGATCCAGTCAAATTGGTGAACGAAATCACCGTGGGGGCCAGCCTCGGTTTTTCCCTGGAACTGCGGTGCAGCAAACGACGGCAGGTGCACGGCCTGCGCCGAATGGAACAGAAAAAAGGGCTGCGCGGGTGACTGCTGCACATGCCGGTCCAGGAATTCAAGACTGCGTTGCAGGAACCGCAGATCAACCTCCTCCATCGGAAAGTTTGGTGCTATCAAGCCAGCGCGGCAATCGTTAGCGTAAGGATGGGTCGGCAATCGTGTTTTGTCGATCACTGCCGACGGAGCCTCTGGAATACGGTCCTGTTCGATGAACGCATACAGCCAGTCCGTGGTTGGACAGCAGGCCGTTCCAAAAAACGACTGAAATCCGTGATCAAGTGGTCCACCATCGATTCGGCGCGTGAAATCAACCTTGCGCACGGCGTCGAGCCCGTTGTCCCTTATCGGCAAACCCTTCTGATCATAAAATGTCAGCCCCACATGCCATTTCCCGACGCAGGCCGTGGCATAGCCTTTGTCACGAAGTATCTGAGGCAATGTCAGACGCCCCGCTGTGATCAGTGACGGCCCGCCGACTCCCGTGAATACAGTACCACCGTTCTTGACACGAAATGCCATTTGACCGGTCAGCAGGCTGTAACGGGTCGGAGTACAGACGGTGGCTGGACTGTGAGCATCAGTAAATCGCAGGCCTTCGCGAGCCAGTCGATCCAGATGGGGCGTTGGTACGCGAGACTGATCGTTGTAACACCCCACATCGCCATACCCAAGATCATCGGCCAGTATCAGCAGAATGTTGGGGGGCGACGAGTGCGTGTTTGTTTGCCGAGGCTTGTCTCCCGCAAGGATCTGCACCGTGTGCAGTGGATCCTGACAGAACAGCAGGACGGCAAACAGAAGTCTCAGCATTTCCAGCTTCCTGAGTGATTCACTCAATACTTCGGGAATATATCGGGTCGTGGAAATCGCTCTTCAACGCCATCATTCAGGTACTCCTCACGCGGGACCTGGACCAGCGGCCAGCCTCCCGGACGGATCCGCACTGTTCTACCGGCCCGAATGCCCTCGATGATCAAATCTGTTTCGAACTGAATCTGCACGCCACTGCTGCCCAGTGGTGGTGCGGTGTTTGATCGAGTAACACTCAGAATGGTTCCTCGCGATGCCATGTGTCCCGGACCATATGCACCGTGAGTGTGCTTCAATGTCGCTTCCACAGCGTTGATCATTGCCGAATCCCCAGTGCGGAAGTCCGTATAGAGCGTTTCATCCATTCCGCCAAACAGAGTGGCGGTCACCCTGGCTCGCCCGAACTTTCCATACTCCACTCGGTCAATCCACGCCGGCATCCAGCGACTGCGAATAAAAGCCCGATGAACCTCTGTCTGCTGCTTCGCAGCACGCTGCATGGCCGCCTCATCCAGCCAGATATCTGAAACATGAAACCTTGTGAATACACCATCGGGAGTTGGACGCCATGTGATTCCCAGCAATAAGCCCGTCATCTCCATTGATCGCTTGCCTTCGCTCGGCCAGATCTGCTCCTCCACCAACTCTTCTATCGACAGCAGTTCACGTCCCCGCCAGACCCTTGTTGCAGCGTCAAAGGTGAGTGTTTCTGCTGCCTGTGGAGCTGCACCCGCAGTGGTTGATTCGCGAACCGCGGTCAGTGAACCGGCAAGATTGCGAATCTCGATATCGGTCAGCCTCCATGTCAAACCGAGGCGTCGACAGTGGCTGGGGTCGTCCTCCAGCAGCAGCACGTGGTTCTCGGCCGGAAAAATTCCAGCTCCGCGATTATGATTGGCGTCCTGCTTGCCACTATCCAGCGGCAGCACCGGAACTGATGACGTCAATGGATCCGGTGGCAGGAAGGCATGTGCATGCATCACTGTACCGAGAGGAACGTCGCGCAGGTCGGCCGGA
>CAXBSH010000315.1:0-6816 GCA_963977705.1 uncultured Planctomycetaceae bacterium | reverse complement strand
TGGAAAGGTGACGTCGGTGACGGGGATCTGTCCGCCCAGCACTGCGTTAATGAATCCAATGGTCAGCGATTTTTGCTTTTCGCTGCCAAAGAGCAATTTGAAGGCGTAATCGATCAGAGGATTGATTCCGATGGCCATGGGAAGCTTCCAGTTGAGATTTGCACGATGGATGTGCTGATACAAGAATGGAAACATATTCCACACCCATGGGGATACTGTGATACCGCACTAAATCAAGCGATTTTGAGGGGAAAAATCGGGAATCATGGTGATCCGAGGCGTTCAGTTCCGGCTGCATGCCGTTGTTGCGGTTTGGGGACAGGTATCCAGTGAGTCACGCAGGACCGGATCGGGGGTGTGACAGGTCCCTCGGCGGGCCGTGGTCAGTGGTCAGTGGTCAGTGGTCAGTGAAATTCCCCTTGGGATCGCGAGGCTCCCGCCGAGCCGAAGGGGCGTTGCATTCGCGTCCCCGAGCTCGTGCTCGGAGTTCCCAGGGAGGTCCTGGGCGAGCCGTCGGCGTGAGCCGTCGGGTGTTGCGCTGGGGGGGTGTCCCCGAGCTGGTGCTCGGAGGTCCCGGGGAGGTCTTGGGCGTAAGCCGTCGGGTGCTGCGCTGGTTTGTCGTCTCCGAGCTGGTGCTCGGAGGTCCCGGGTGTGGTCTGACTCACCGGCGGCTGGCGCCGTTCCGCTCACGGAGGTCCCGGGATGCAACTTTCGCCTTCGTTTCCGCTACACCTCGCCACGCACTGTTCAAGCAAGACCGGCAGGTTGCCAACCCTGGCTGACCGGAGGTTTTCCTGCGATCACCCTGGTTGAAAAACGACCCTCAAAATGCCGGTTTCCGCGCGGGGTTTATACGGATCCCTGATTCCCCACCACAACCGCCAGCCGTCGGCAGCAATTTGCCAGGACTGCACAACCCTTCCGGATTGAATACCCGTCGCACGTCGTCCATCACCGCCAGATCCGTCTCTGTAAACAGCTTCGACATAAAGCTGATCTTCTCAACCCCGATTCCATGCTCACCCGTGACGCTGCCACCCAGCTCAATGCACCGATTCAGAATGTCCTCACTGGCCTGCATCACTCGCTGGATCTGTGCTGCATCCCGCTCATCAAACAGCAGAATCGGATGAATGTTGCCGTCCCCCGCGTGAAACACATTCACGATCTGCAGATCGTGCTTCCGCTCCATCTCCTGAATAAACTCCAGAATCTCAGGTAACCGAGTTCGAGGTACCACGCCGTCCTGAGTACAGCAGCTGGGGGCCAGACGACCAATCGCCCCGAATGCCTGCTTGCGGCACTTCCACAGAAATGCCCGATCCTCCTCCGTTCGCGATCGTCGCACCTCCCGCGCACCCATCGCCAGACATAACTCCGTGATCGTGCCGGCCTCCGGCTCCACAACACAATCCAGACCGTCCACCTCAATCAGCAACACGGCCCCCGCATCCAGCGGAAAACCAAAATGAAACGCCTCCTCCAATGCCCCGATAATCCCCTGATCCATCATCTCAAGGGCCGCCGGCACAATCCCCGCACCAATAATCCGACTGATCGCCTGAGTGGCGTCCGCAACCGTGTTGAAAATCGCCAGCATGGTGCGAGTCGCTGCGGGGTCGCGAGTAATCCGGACCCAGACCTTCGTCACCACCCCAAAAGTCCCCTCGCTGCCCACAAACAAGCCCGTCAGATCCAGCGACTCACCCCGACCACAGGGACCACCAAACTGCACCAGCTCGCCTTCAGGCGATACAAACTCCACTCCCAGCACATGGTTCACCGTCACGCCGTACTTCAGAGTATGCGGGCCGCCCGAGTTAGTCGCGACGTTGCCACCGATCGTACAGGCCCCCTGACTGCTGGGGTCCGGAGCATAATGAAAGCCACTGCCGGCCAACGCGCGAGTCAGACGCACGTTCACACAACCCGGCTCAACAACCGCATAACGGTCCCGCAGATTGATCTCCAGAATCCGATTCATCTTCGTCAACGCAATCATCACGCCACCACCCACCGGCAATGAACCACCGGCAAGACTGGTACCCGCTCCCCGCGCTACAAATGGAATCCGAAACCGCAGACATTCCTGCACGATCCGCTGCACGTCATCCGCTGTCTGCGGAAAGACCACGACATCCGGAGCACTCTTTTCAATGACGTAGCCGTCGCACTCGTACACCACTAACTCGTCCGCAGCATCCAGAATACGCTGCCCGCCCACAATGTCCCGCAGACGCTGCAGAAACTGAGGAGTCATGGAACAGGATGCCGGAATTGCATGAGCCGAAGTGGTCATCAGAAACGTGTTCCCGAAGAAGCGGGAGGAAACAGCGAGGCACAGATAACTCAACAGTCTACCAGCGACACTGCCCATCGCTCAAATGCAGCCACCGAATTCCGAGCGGTATTCCGCCACAAGCCACTACAGAAAATCGGCCGTCACGCTGTCCGCCAGCAGTAATCCCGCCTCGGTCAGTCGCAACCAGCCATCCCGCAGCTCCAGCTGACCACGCCTCAGACCCCGCTCGAGTGCCTCCCCGGCCAGTGCACTCAACTGCACGCCAAACCGCCGCTCAAACTCCTCCACCGCAAATCCTCGCCGCAGCCGCAGGCCCAGCATAATCGCCTCCCGCGCTCGCTGCTCCGCATCACAACACTCCTCGTCCTCCACACACGCCTGACCCTCGGCCCAGCTGCGCAGCCACTTCACCACACTGCGACAATTCGTGGACCGGACTCCACGCACATAGCGCGCTGCTCCCGGACCAAATGCCAGATACTCCTCCGCATGCCAATACACCAGATTATGACGACACTGGTGGCCACTCCGAGCAAAATTTGACACCTCGTAATGCTCAAAACCGGCCCCCGTCAGACGCTCGATCGCCAGCAGATACTGTGCACGCTCCAGCTCCTCCTCGGCTCGCTGCAACTGACCGTTTCGCTGCCGCCGATAAAACGGTGTCCCCTGCTCCCACGTCAGCCCATACGTGGAAATATGCACCACCGGCAACCCGATCGCACGCTCCAGACTGGCACCCCACGATGACTGCGTCTGACCCGGTACGCCGAACATCAGATCCAGACTGACCGACCCAAGGACCTCCGCCGCCTGACTCACCACCTCCGCCGCACCATCCGCCCGATGAGTCCGCTCCAGCAGCCGCAGCACGTCATCGTCAAAAGACTGCACACCCAGACTCAGCCGATTGATGCCGATCTGCCGCAATACCTGCAGCTTCTCGATATCCAGACCGTCCGGGTTCGCCTCCATCGAATACTCACCACCCGGCTGCAACTCAAAATAGCGATCGATCAACGCACCCAGCTGCCGCAGCTGCGGAATGCTGAGGTGCGTCGGCGTCCCCCCACCGATGAACAGCGTATCCACGGGCAGACGAGTCCCCGCCTCTGCCAGATGCTGCTCCAGCTCACGCTGCAGACAGTCAAACCACTGCGGTATCAGATGATCACGCCGCGCTACCAGCGTGAAGTCACAGTATCCACAGTGATGCAGACAAAACGGGACATGCAGATAAACTGCCCGCGGCCACGGATGCATTACGGTGTCTTCGGAGCCTGAAATTTCACGGGCAACGGAATATCCAGAGTATCCCGATTCGCCCGGAATCCCCCGCCATCCACGTCCACAAACACAGGATTGCTTAACGCCGTTGGATGCTGACGACCCCAGTCCGGTCCCGTCACTCCTCCCAGTAACTGAGTCGAATGGCCGGTCAGCACAATCACATGCGCATCGCCCGCCAGCTGCAACTCAACCGTCTGATCAAACTTCACCACTCCCGCACCAAACAGATTCGGGTGGGACTGGCGAGTCCATGTCAGACCGTCCGCCGGGCGACCATTCACCAGCACCTGCACCGTATCAATGTCCAGCCAGTTCGCACACTGCACCCGAATTCGACCCGTCACACGACCACCGGCCGCACGCAGATCTTCACCCGCTGTCGCCTCTGCACCTGTACTGCCAGTCTCGCGAAAACCGGCCTCCAGATACGGACCATTCGACATGATGATCCGACCCTCTCGCGATACATCACGCATCTCGTCCGGATTGATCCGGCCCGGATCGTCCGTGGACGACTTCAGCCAGATGCGCAGGCCACCAGACCCATGAAAATTGTAGTGCGAATCCGTGTTGACCACCCCGTAAATTCGAAACCCCTGGTTCAGCAGCTGCAGCCAGTTCATGGCCGTGTGATTCTCCGCCGGCTTGCCGTCCCGAATGTCAAATCGCTCCCGCTGCAACAACTTGTCAATCGGATGAATCTCCATCACATTCATCAGACCAAACGAACGCTCATAACCACCGTCCGGCTGCTGATTGCCGTCCTTGTCATAGAACAACCAGCCCACATCCGGATGATTCTGCTGAATCAGCTTGATGCTGTTGTCATCCCATGCCGCCAGGCGCTCGATCTGGGCTTCCGGGCTGGCGTCTGCCGCGGGACCACCGCCATCCTGCACCCCCGGACGAAAACGCATCGGAAACACATTCTGATGATTCAGCGGCAACGGCTGACCTGTCATCTCCATGCCTTCCACCGATGCCATGGCCCCCGTCAACTGCAAGGCCCGCAGATGACCGGAATACGTCGAAACCCGATTGTGTTCGGTACACGGAGCAAACTCGATGTGCTCAGCCACCAGATTAAGCACTCGCCCCAGCTGACTGCTGGTGTTGTCGCCCGAAGGACTGCTGTGACTGTGAAAGTCCGCACTCACCCAGCCTTCCGTAGCAACCACTCGCGGCAGGACCACCCGGCGCGCCGTTGTACCGCCGTCCTCAATCTTTACCTTCGTAAATTCTGCGTTGTACTCCGGCCCGTGACTGATCGTGACATCATACTCGCCAGCCGCCAGCCGCGCTTGCAGCTGACCATTCACCGTATAGGCCAGATTCTTCACGAAGTACTCGCCTGTGTCCGGTGCCCAGCGAGGTGTGACGGTCCCTTCGCGACCCGTGAATTCCACCTTCGCCGCCAATGGATGACCCGCCTCGTCCACAATCTGCAGCTCTGCCGTGCCCCACTGATACTCGTCCACCACCACCTGCAGGCGATCCTGAGCGGCAGTCGCCACCCGCGCCGGAAACTGTTGACCGTCAATACTGACGACGGCCTGCACCTCACCCGCCAGCAGCCGCACAGGGACCGTACCGTCAGCACCCGTGACCACCGTTCCCACTGAGTCGTCACCAATGCTCAGATCCACTCGCGCACCAGAAATCGGACGCTGACGAGATGTCACCTGCAGAACTACGGACCGCAATGTATCAGCTGCACCTAAGCTGGTCAGATAATCAGCACGGACCGCCGGTAAATCCACGTTGACGTAAATCTGGCGCTGCAGGGAAAACGATTCCCCCGGCTTCAGAACCAGCGAACGACCGTCCTCCAGCTCATATGTCAGCACGGATTCACGACTGCCACCCTTCACTCGCATCCGACCGCCAGGAGCATGCACGCCGTAGGCCTGCTGCCAGTGAATGTCATGAAACCAGTACAGACGCCGAGTACCGTCCGGACACTTCACCATATCCTCTTTACCACCGTCCGCTCGCAGATCGTCTTCCAGTACGATCGTCAGGTCACCGGGCGTTGTATTCTTCCATGTCGACTCAACAGTCAGCCAGCGATCAGTGGCGCCCAGTGACCACTGCACCTGCAGCTCGGCCGCTTTGTCGGTTCCTGCAGCTGTCACCGTGACCGCAGCACGACCGTCGGCCGACTGTGGACCCGTCAGCTTCAGATCCGTAAATGAATAGTTCCGCCGACCCGGGAAAAAGGCTCCTAATTGATCGCTTTCATGACCCCGCACCGCCAGATCGATCAGACAGCCACCCACCGAACGAATCGTCATATTGGCGTTGCGAGCGGCCCCAGGTCGAGCAATCACAGCGGTCAGGAAATCATTCCGCAGCAAAAGATCACCGTTAATGGCATCCACTTCCTTGCCACGCGGAACCAGTTCCTCGCGGTTGTCGGCCGTCAGCTCAACAACCTGTGGTTCGTCAGCCTGCAGACGAGAACCACCGGCCTGGGGCAATACCAGAACAACGGCGGAGACACAGCACAGCAGTCGGCCTGCCGCCTGAGCGAGGAAACATGTGGATGACATGGAAGAATCCTGGAGTGGGAGAGCGGGATCAACAGCCGCAGCCAGCATCATTCCCGGTCTGTGTTCATTTCGCAAGTCGCCACTCGGCGTTTGAACCCGAACATCATCACACGGGAAACGAAAGCACTGTGGCAGGAGAATGAGAATAACAGGTTAAGCTGCAAGCACGCGGGGCATAAGTGGTTGACACAGGGGCCCGCGCCGACCGCTCACGAGGTCCGCGTGGATTCCGGCCAACTGCAGACGGCAGCCTGCGAGTGTTCACCCCGACAACCGCTGCGCCACACAACGATCCGTGATCCTGGACGTTACGGGGATCTTAGACAGTTTTCAGCAGATCGACATGCTGTGCAAACAGGTAGTCTGCGGGTTGGTAGCGAATGGCCAATTCCGGAGTCTCGCGGCGCACGCCACCCGCGTGCAATGATGTCAGAGCTCGGTCAAGGATCCCACCGGTCAGCAGCGTGCGTTCCACTGGATAGGTCGGTCGACCCGTATGGATCATTTTTTCGATGGCTTTCAGCAGGTAGGCAAAGTGCGGGTACTTTGGTTCTGTGCGTTCATCAAACACACTGACAAGTGGTGGCTTGCCACGGACTGCAAGGGCAGCCCCTGTCCCTCGGGCACACGAAAACATGAACTGTGCGCCGCGGAAACCGTCGTGATGTTCGT
>CAXBSH010000314.1:0-6820 GCA_963977705.1 uncultured Planctomycetaceae bacterium | reverse complement strand
AGCCGACGACTTCACCGCATACAGACAATCCGTTCGTCCACTCCTCGATGCTCACTGCATCGCCTGCCATGGCTCAATCCGCCAGTCCGCAGGCCTGCGACTGGATCACGGCACTGCCATTCTGAAAGGTGCTGATTCCGGCCCGGTCGTCATTCCCCGCAACCCGGCCGACAGCAGCCTCGTTCACAAAGTCCGCTCGACAGATCCCCAGTCACAGATGCCTCCCGCCGGTGAGGGCGAACACCTCTCAGAACAGCAGATCACAGTGCTCTCAGACTGGATCGCAGCCGGTGCGCTCTTTCCACCCGATGAAGCCATTCCCGCCAGTCCCTCCGAATGGTGGTCCGTCCAGCCAGTCAAACGCCCGTCGCCACCCGCCACAGACAACCCATGGGTCCGCAACCCCGTCGATACATTCATCGCCGCGGCTCACACCCAGCATCAGCTCTCACCCGCTCGCGAAGCCAGCCCACCAGTGCTGCTCCGCCGCCTGTACCTGGACCTGATCGGGATCCCTCCCACCGCCACGGAACTCAATGCATGGTTGAATGATGCCAGCCCGGATCGCTTCGAACGCAAAGTCGATGAATTGCTCGCTCGCCCCGAATACGGTCAGCGCTGGGGACGCCACTGGATGGATGTCTGGCGATACAGTGACTGGTACGGCAGTCGTGCAATCAATGAAATTCGCTACAGCCAGCGACATATCTGGCGCTGGCGAGACTGGATCGTTGATTCCCTGAACACGGACAAACCGTACGATCGCATGATCACCGAAATGCTGGCCGCAGACGAAATCGCAGCTGATGACACCACAGCACTGGCCGCCACCGGTTTCCTCGGTCGCAACTGGTACAAGTTCGACCGCAATGTCTGGATGTTCGATACCGTCGAACAGACGGCTCAGGCATTCCTCGCCGTCACACTGCGGTGTGCTCGCTGCCACGATCACAAATATGACCCGCTCTCACAGACCGAATACTACCAGTTCCGCGCGTTCTTCGAACCTCACGATGTCCGCACTGATCCGCTCTCCGCAAATCTCACCACGGAAAAGGATGCCACCCTCGGCGACGTGCTGAAAGAAGGTGTCTCACGCATCTACGACCGTGAACTCGATGTCCCCACATTCGTATTTCAGCGAGGTGACAATCGCTACCCGGATAAGGACCGCCCTGTCAGCCCGGCTGTCCCCGCGTTTCTCGGTGGCTCCGTCGATATTCAGCCCGTGCACCTGCCCGCGGCCGCTTCCGACCCACACCTGCGTCCCGCCGTTCTGAATGGGCTCATCGCCGCTGCTGATCGGACCATCTCTGAGGCTCAGACGGCCCTGCAGCAGGCCCACAGCAAACAGCAGACAGCAGATCTCGCAGTCGCTGAACGCCAACAGCAACTCGCAACACAGAACCCGGACCAGCCCACACGGCAGACCGCCTCAGAACCGCCCGTCCCGCCAATCTTCGCCGATGACTTCCACACCCGGTCACCACACTGGAAAGTCGTCTCCGGAGACTGGACATGGCAGGATGGAGTTCTGCAACTGCCCACTGTCGCCAGCTTCGCCACAGTCGTCGCGGAACCTGTTCTACCCCGCAACTGCCGCATCAAAGTTCGCTATCGCACCCTGCAACCCGGCTCCTATCGCTCCGTCGGTTTCAGCTTCGACTACCTCGACACCGGCAATTCACAGGATGTCTACACAGCCACCGGTGATGCTTCCCAGACCATTCAGGCCTTCCATCGCAACGCTGGTCAGCAACACTATCCGGCGGCCGGGATTGTCCAGACACCACTGCAGGTGGGGCAGGAAATCTGCGTCGAAGCCATTATTCGCGAACAACAGCTCACGCTGCTGCTGGATGGCCAGCAAAAACTGGAATACACCATGCCACTCGCGCGCCGTGAAGGACGCCTCGCACTCTGGGTCCACCAGGGCACCGCTCAGTTTCTGCAGCTGGAAGTGCAGCCCCTGATATCCACTCTTGCGGATCTGCAGGCCGCCGCAACGCAGGCTGCCACTGGCGTCAAAGTGGCCACAGCGGGCCTGGCAGCCGCTGAAGCGGAACGCGAATCCTTGTCCTGTCGCATCGCCGCCGAACTTGCCCGCTGCGGCCTCTCCACCGAACCACACCAGCCACTGGCCGAAAAAGCCGCCCGCGCCGAAAAACTGGCAGCCATCGCTCGCACTCGCTCCACACTCGCCGCCACCACAGACTCCGCCAAAGTCCAGGAACTTGAAGCCAGCATCACGAAACTCCAGCAGGAAGCCGACAGCAAAGGAACACAGTATTCGCCCCTTGGCCCCACCTTTCCCCGCAGCTCCTCCGGACGCAGACTGGCCCTCGCACGCTGGATCACCAGCCCACAGAACCCCCGAACTGCTCGCGTCGCAGTCAATCAGATCTGGCTGCGCCATTTCGGTGAAGCACTCGTTCCCAGTGTGGCCAACTTCGGTATGAATGGAGCCCGCCCCACACATCCGGAACTCCTTGACTGGCTTGCCGCAGAACTGATCCACAATGGCTGGCAGATGAAATCCATCCACCGCCTGATCGTCTGCTCTGCCACGTGGCGACAAGCCTCCACAAATCCCCACACCACCACCACTGACCCCGCCAATCGCTGGCTGACACGGATGCCGCCACGACGGATGGAGGCGGAAATCGTACGCGACTCACTCCTGCACGCCGCCGGATTACTGGACCTGCAGCCGGGTGGCCCCGAACTGCCCGAATCGGAAATCCAGACCGTCTACCGACGCAGCCTCTACTTTCGCAATACACCCAATGAAAAAGCCGGACTGCTGGAAACCTTTGATGCCCCAAACCCCAACGAATGCTATCGCAGACAAACCAGTGTCGTCCCACAGCAGGCGCTCGCCCTGCTGAACAGCGGACTGGCCCTCGACGCCTCACGACAACTGGCCGAAAAACTGATGACAGTTGCTCAGACATCCAATGTCGAACACCACAACCTGCAATTCGTCAGGCTGGCCTTCGAAACCATCCTCTCGCGCTCGCCCACTGAACAGGAAACGACCGCCTGCCTGCAGTTCCTGCAGGATCTGCCCACACAACTGCAACAGTCCGACCTCCCGGTATTCCCGGCCGGAACCGGCACTGCTCAACGTTCCCCCGCCGCTGATCCCCTGCAGCGCGCTCGCGAAAATCTGCTGCTGGTACTGTTCAGTCACAACGATTTTGTCACGATTCGCTGAACCACTTGAATCCCGTGAATTCAGGCTCCCATCCATGCACCAACAACAGCCCGGCAACACTCGCAGAAACTGTCTTGCAGATCTCGGTATGGGATTTACCGGACTTGCACTCGGCAGCCTGCTGGCCACCGATGGCAGCTCACGCCTCGCCACAGCCGCAGACGTTCCCGAACCTGCCTCACGACCTCCCGCCAAAGCCAAAAGCGTGATCTGGTACTTCATGCTTGGTGGCACCAGTCACCTTGAAAGCTTCGATTACAAACCGGCCATCAACCGCTACGCCGGCCTGACGATTGACGAGTCTCCATATCGGTCCACCGTCCTCGACTCGCCCCACTATCGAAAGAATGTGCGTGACTTCGCCGGCACTCCCCGCGCTCTGATGGCACAGCTCTATCCACTCCAGATTGGCTTCCAGCGCCGCGGACAGTGCGGCATGGAAGTCAGTGACTGGTGGCCACACGTCGGCAGCTGCGCGGATGACCTGGCTGTCGTTCGCTCCATGTGGACCACAGACAATGACCACGCAGCACAGCTGCAGTTCCACACCGGCAGACACATCTTTGACGGCTTTCACCCCTCCATCGGTTCCTGGATCAATTACGGACTCGGATCACTGAACAGCAACCTTCCCGAATTCGTCGTCATGGGTGGCGGTCCCGGAGACTGCTGCGGTGGCGTTGGGGCCCATAGCGGCAGTTATCTGGGGCCCGAGTTTTCCGGCATCCCAATGTCCACCGACCCCGCCAATCCACTCGCCTTCGGGACTCCTGGCACCTCCGTCAGTCGCATCGAACGCACTCGCCAGTTGCAACTGCTGCAGCAACTGAATGGCTATGCCGCTGTTGAATACCCCGACGACCCGATCATGCGAGCCCGCATTCAGAGTTATGAAATGGCCTTCCGCATGCAGATGTCTGTTCCGGAAGTCGTCAGCCTGACACAGGAAACACAACAGACACAGCAGGCCTACGGAGTCGGCAATCCTACCACAGACCGAGTTGCCCGCTGCAGTCTCACAGCACGCAGACTGGTGGAACGTGGAGTTCGCTTTGTGCAGATCTACGACGATGGCTGGGACGCTCACTCCCAGTTGAAACAGAATCACTCCACTCGCTGCGCCGCCGTCGATCAGCCCATCGCTGCCCTGCTGAAGGATCTGAAACAACGTGGACTGCTCGACGAAACCATCGTCGTCTGGGCCACAGAATTCGGACGCACTCCCGGTGCCGAACGATCTGATGGACGAGATCATCATCCGTATGGATTCTCTGTCTGGATGGCCGGCGGGGGTATTCGCGGAGGAATCGTGCATGGGGCGACCGACGAAATCGGGTTCCACGCCGTCGAAGATCGCCACTACGTCACGGATCTTCACGCGACCCTGCTGCACCAGCTGGGACTGGACCACCGCAGCCTCGAAATCCCCGGACACAAACGACTCGAAATCGACTTCGGCTCACCCATCAACGCAATCCTTGCCTGATCCCCCTCCCCCCGTCAGAACGACCTCATCTTCGCCAGCAGCTCAGCGGAAAATCCGTGTACAAAATGCAGGTTTGGCGCCCGAAAACGGCGTACGACAGGACCGCGTCTGACGGTCAGAATCACCGTGAACAGGATTAACAATCCGCCCGCCAACATCCTTCCTGCACCCGCAGGCGTCCCCGTCATCACCGACATGATCAGTAGCAAACCGACAGCAAACACAGCCAGCAGTCGCAGAATCCGTCGCAGGTCCCGCCGTTTCTGAGCCTTAGAAATGTAGCCGTGAACCTGGACCGGATGAGCATCCACCGTAAAGGTGAACGAGGCCTGTTCAATCCGAAACACGACCGGTTCCAGATCCTCCGTCACCCCTGACTTCCAGCACACCTCTGGCAGCACCAGCAGGACGCCACAGACGACGACGTCACCCTGTACCACATACCCCGTTGGACTCGGCAGCACCAGCAATTCCGGAGCCAGCGAGGTCTCAACGGCAAACGGATTCTCGCCCGACTTCCCTTCGCCCATGCCCACGTCCCCCAACCCTCAGGCAAAGATCGCATCCACAACCCGGCCTGAAACATCCGTCAGTCGAAAATCCCGGCCACCATATCGATAGGTCAACTGCTCATGATCCAGCCCCATCAGATGCAGAATCGTCGCATGCAGATCGTGCACATGCACCTTGTTCTCGGATGCATAAAAGCCGAAATCGTCCGAAGCCCCGTAACGAAAACCGCTCTTCACACCACCGCCTGCCATCCACCACGTGAAAGCATGCGGATTGTGGTCACGCCCGTCCGTCCCCTGAGCCGTCGGAGTGCGGCCGAATTCGGCCCCCCAGATCACCAGCGTATCCTGCAGCAGACCCCGCTGTTTCAGATCGCACAGCAGACCCGCTATCGGACGATCAACCTCCGCCGCCAGTCGAGTATGATCTTTGCGCAGCTCTGAATGCTGATCCCAGTACGCATGAGAGACCTGCACAAAACGCACTCCAGCCTCAGATAATCTGCGAGCCAGCAGGCACTGCGTTCCGAAATTGCCCGTCGGCTCGTCGTCCATTCCGTATAACCGCCGAGTCGCTTCCGTTTCACCGCTCAGGTCAAATAACCGCGGTGCCTCTGTCTGCATGCGAAACGCCAGCTCAAAGGAACTGATCCGTGCCTGCAGCTCGGCATCCACTGCTGCAGGAATTCCCGTACCTCCAACCGCTCCACCTGCACCATCCGCTACCCGCAACTCATCCAGTTGCCCCAGTAACTGCAGCTGCAGCCGCTGCACAGCAGAGGAATTGCCGGCATGCGTCAGATTGGCGATCGCAGCCGTTGTCTGACCGTTCGACCGCGAAGTGGCGATTCGCGTCGCCTGGTGAATCGGGGGCAGGAACGCAGAACCAAAATTCCGCACACCGCCATGTCCCAGAGTCGGATTGATCGTCACAAACGACGGCAGACTCTCGTTCTCTGTCCCCAGACCGTAACTCAGCCACGCCCCCAGGCTGGGACGCACAAATGTATCTGAACCCGTGTTGATCTTCAGTAAGGCGCCCCCATGCGCCTCGTTGGATCCATGCAGCGAATGCACGAATGTCAGATCATCCACACAGCGACCTACCTGCGGAAACAATTCACTGACCCACGCCCCACAGTCACCATACTGCCGGAACTTCCATGGACTTTTCAGCAGATTGCCTGTCTGCGAAAACTGCACTCGCGGCTTGGCAAAAGGCAGCGGCTGCCCGTCATGCTGCGCCAGACCGGGCTTGTAATCAAAGGTGTCCACATGCGATGGACCACCGTGCATAAACAGGAAAATAATGCGCTGCGCCCGAGCCGGGAAATGACCGGCACGACCAGTCAATGCTTCCATTGGCACCAATGGTCCGCCCGCTCCGCCACCCGGTACAGCAGCCCCTGCACTCGACGAAAGCAGACTGTGCAGAGCCAGACCGCTCAGCCCCGTCGAAATATTCCGCAGCCAGTCTCTCCGCAACATCACTCAATCCTGCTCAATCCCACTCAAACCACAGTCGACACGCACAGCACACAGGGCAAACACAATCGCCATAGCACAACCCCGTCACAAAGGTTGCCACGACTCCGCTGCCACCAC
>CAXBSH010000313.1:0-6863 GCA_963977705.1 uncultured Planctomycetaceae bacterium | reverse complement strand
TTAAACACCAATTTTTTGGGGTGCCCCAGACCCAGGGCTGCGCCCTGGGCTATCGGAAAACGGCCCTTCAGGCCTGAGTCGCAAACATACTCTCGGCACAAACCAAACAAACGCCGCAACGGCCTCCTGGCCCGACGAGTTTCGTGGGTAATGACAAGGGCTGAAGCCCACGATACTGCGCGGGGGCGATGTGGTTTTGAACAGCACACGGGATGGGGCCGAGCAGGAATGCTCGGGCTACAGTTGTGGACTGGGATGAGGGTGGGGGGGAGAAAGAACACCCAGGGTGCGCGGGCTGAAGCCCACGATACTGCGCGCAGGCGATGCGGTTTTGAACGGAACACAGAAGGGGCCGAGCACGAATGCTCGGGTTACATTTGTGGATTGGGATGAGGGGGTGTCACGGGCTGAAGCCCACGGTACATTTGAACAAAACACAGAGGCGACACAACGGGAATGCCCGGATTCCTTGCAGTTGTGCCAACGGTCGCCTATTGTCTTAACACAAATCCTGCCTCGCCCGGCACTGTTCCCCGTGCCAGACCTACTCCCCACACACTCCTTCCAGCGCCCTCCAGTACAAAGACTGACCGATGTCCAACACCCCCGAAACACTGTCGGCTGATGATCAGCAACGCGCACAAAAGCTGGTCGCTGCCTGCAATAATATTCGCTCCGAAGTCGCTCGCGTCATCGTCGGACAGCAGGAGGTTGTCGAACAGCTGCTGATCGCCATCCTTGCTCGCGGACACTGCCTGCTGGAAGGCGTCCCGGGACTGGCCAAAACCCTGATGGTCCGCTCGCTGGCTGATGCCATGACGCTGTCCTTCCAGCGCATTCAGTTCACGCCCGACCTCATGCCTGCTGATATTACCGGTACCGATATCATTCAGGAAAACAAACAGACCGGGCACCGCGATCTGGTCTTCGAACGTGGCCCCATCTTCACGCAGATGTTGCTGGCCGACGAAATCAATCGCACGCCACCCAAGACTCAGGCCGCCCTGCTGGAAGCCATGCAGGAACATAAAGTCACAGTCGGTGGTACCACCTACACGCTGGAAGAACCATTCTTCGTGCTGGCCACACAGAACCCCATCGAACAGGAAGGCACTTACCCGCTGCCCGAAGCTCAACGCGACCGGTTCCTGTTCAATGTGATCGTCGATTACCCTACTCGCGATGAAGAAGCCCGGATCATCGATCGCACCACGTCCACTCAGTCCGCAACTCCCGCACCTGTCGTGTCCGGACCGGAAATCATCGCCTGCCAGGACACTGTCCGTCTGGTGCCATTACCGGCACATGTCCGCAACTTTGTGCTGGATCTGGTGCGATCAGCGCGTCCCAAAGATCCGGCCTCCGCCGCGTGGGTGCGGGAACAGATTGACTGGGGTCCGGGTCCCCGCGCCAGTCAGCAGCTGGTGCTGGCCGCTAAAGCTCGCGCACTGCTCAAGGGACGCTACCACGTCACTCTGGAAGACGTTGAAACTCTGGCACTGCCGGTCCTGCGACACCGCATTGTCCCCACTTTCAGTGCCGAAGCCGAAGGCGTCAGTGTCGATGACCTGATCCGTCGCCTGCTGCGTGAAGTTCCTCGCCCCGACCGCAAGCTGCTGTAGGTGCCGGATGTCGTCTGCCCCCCAAGTTCTGTCCGCCGGTGACGTCAGTCGCCTGAGCGGTCTGCAGCTGCTGGCAAAGCAGGTGGTCGAAGGCTTCGCCTCCGGACTGCATCGCTCGCCACACAAAGGCTTCAGCGTCGAATTTCGCGAACATCGCCCGTATGTGCCCGGAGATGATCTGCGGACCATCGACTGGAAACTGTTCGGGAAAACCGATCGGCTGTATATTCGTGAATACGAAGAAGAAACCAACGTCCGCTGCACCATGCTGGTCGACTGCAGTGGTTCCATGGCCTACCGCGGAACTCGCAGCGACGGACTGTCAAAACACGATTACGCAGTCCGCGCGGCTGCCTGCCTGTCATGGCTGATGCTGCAGCAGCAGGACAGTGTCGGTCTGGTGACCTTCGATACCAGTATCCGTCGCTATATTCCTCCGCGAGCTCGCCCGCGGCACCTGAAACATCTGATGACCGAGCTGGCCGTACAGCAGCCCGGTGCTGAAACTCAGCTGGCCGATGTGTTCCATCAGATCGCCGCACGAATTCATCGCCGTGGACTGGTGATGATCCTGTCGGATCTGTTCGGTGATGTGGATCAGCTGATGAAAGCACTGGCTCATTTCCGACATGCCCGACATGAAGTGGTCATCTTTCAGATCTGGGATCCGGACGAGCTGGATTTTCCCTTTCGCCAGTGGACGCAGTTCGCCAGTCTGGAGAATTCATCGCAGCGGCATCTGGTGGATCCGGCCCAGCTGCGCAAAGCCTATCTGCAGAAGCTGCAGGAATACCGCGACCAGCTGGCTCGTGGCTGCAGCCGCAACCGCATTGCTCTCGTACCACTGGTCACCAGTCAGCCACCGGCTGATGCCCTTGCCGCGTGGCTGGCGATCCGGAGGCGAGTCCAATGAGTCTGCTCAACCCGCTGCTGGCCATCGGCGCGATCGCCTTTCTGGTGCCTCTGCTGATTCATATTTTCAATCGCAGCCGGTTCCGCACGGTCGAATGGGGTGCCATGCACCTGCTGGAATCCGTGATCAGTCAAAATCGTAAACGACTGCAGATCGACCAGCTGATCCTGCTGCTGATCCGCTGCCTGATCCCGGCTGTGCTGGCGATCTGCCTGGCACGACCTGTGCTGACGGGCGGCGGTCTGCTGGGGAATGCCCCGGTGGCGCTCGTGGTGCTGCTGGATAACAGTTATTCCATGGAAGCGACTGATCCCGCCGGCACACGATTCACGGCCGCTGTGGAGTCGGCCTGTACCGTCATCAACCAGCTGCCGCGAGGATCTGAAGTGGCAGTGATCCTGACCGGCGGTCGACCGACTCCGCTGTTCGAATCCCCGCTGACCGATCTGGCGACCGTGACACGTCGGCTGCGGCAGCAGCAACCGGGGTTTGGTGCCAGTGATCTGCCGGGTTCGCTGGAACTGGCGGCCGATCTGCTGGAGCGGATGCCGGCCGTGCGTCGCCAGCTGCTGGTGCTGAGTGATTTTCAGCCGGCCGACTGGAATTCGCTGTCGGCCGGTCCCGCCGCCGCGCTGCAGCAGCGACTGCAGAACGGCAGCGTGCCCACCCAGATCCTGCTGCTGGCCGGTACGGCACCGCGTCCTGAAGTGCGGCCCGATAACATCACCGTGGAAAGCCTGCAGCTGCCGCAGCAGCCGGTGGGTGTCGGACAGGATTTTTCCGTACAGGCCCGCCTGAAAAGTTATTCCAGTCGCGATCTGGAAACTGTGGCGGTCTCACTGACACTGGACGGGCAGCCGGTGTCGACAGTCCAGACCACTCTGAAGTCCGGGGGGACTGCTGAAGTGCTGTTTCGCTGTCGCAGCGAAGTTGCCGGTTCGCACGTGCTGACGGTGTCGGCAGCTGTCGATGACCTGCTGGCGGCTGACAATCAACGGTCGGCCGCGATCGATCTGCTGGATCTGGTGAAGGTGCTGCTGGTGGATGGTGATCCAGTCTCACAGCCTTTGCAGAGCGAAACCGATTATCTGGCGGTGGCACTGACCCCGTGGACCTTTGGCCGTGTTCCGCTGACCGATCTGCTGCAGACTCAGGTGGTGCCACCTGCACAGCTTACCGAGGCTGCTTTGCAGTCAGCTCGCGTCGTGGTCCTGGCCAATGTGCCGCGTCTGAGCGATCAGCAGGCGGAATGGCTGACCGCGTGGGTGCGTGGCGGTGGCTCACTGCTGGTCACGGCCGGCAATCGTCTTGATCCCGAGTGGCATCGACAGAAGTTGTGGAACAATGGCGATGGCCTGCTGCCCGCCCCGTGGGGTGAGCTGCGTGGTGCAGCCGGGGAAACGACCGCTGCGGCGGCCAATCCCGCTGCGACCCCCGCAGCCGGTCCTCGCACCGCACGCATCGTTTCGCAGCGTTCTGAGCACCCGGCACTGGCGTTCTTCAATGATCCGGCGAACGGGGATCTGTCGACAGCCGAGATTCGTCGCTGGCACGCACTGACACTCAGCCCGCCCACCAGCACGCAGGCCGCCACGGCGACAGCCGCCACTCTTGATTCCGGAGATCCTCTGGTACTGGAACGGCGTTGCGGAGACGGAGTGGTGCTGCAGCTGGCTACCGCTGTGGATGCCGACTGGTCCGACCTGCCGATGCGTCCTTTTTATGTGCCTTTGATGCAGCAGCTGGTGGCCACGCTGGCTGTGCAGATTCAGCCACCGCGGAACGTGGCGACGGGAGCTGCAGCAGTGGCTCTGTTCCTGCCCCCGGAAGCTGCGGCTGCGAATGCGGCGGCGGCCACGGCCTCCGCTGCGGCAACACCGCCGCCGGCTGCACCGTCGGGGACGACGCCCACGGCGACTGTCCCGGAGCAGCTGCCGGCTGTGACACTGGTTGATCCGCTGGGACAGCGCAGCACTCTGACAACCCGCGTGCAGGGTCGCTGGCTGGCTGCCGAAACCTCGGCAACGCAGCGACCAGGCGTCTATCTGATGACCTTGCCGGATGGCCGACCGGCTCATTTCGCAGTACACACCAGCAGTACCGAATCTGATCTGACGCTGCTGGATCCACTGCAGCAGCAGTCGCTGGCTGACCAGCTGGGTGGTCGTTTACTGACATCGGTGCAGGACTATCTGGAAGCCGATCGAAAGCAGCGGCATGGCGAGGAGATCTGGCCGTGGGTGCTGGCTGGTTTGCTGTTTCTGATGTGTCTTGAGGTGGTTCTGCAGCAGCGATTTGCAGGAGTCACCCGATGAGCCTGCAGTTTCATGGCCTGTTACCGCTTTGGCTGGGATTGAGTCTGGCGATTGGGATATCGCTGCTGTCGTTTCGATATTATCGCCGGGAAACTCGGCCTCTGTCGAATCGATTGCGCTGGCTGTTGCCGACGCTGCGTGCCAGTGCTCTGCTGCTGACTGTGCTGCTGCTGGCCGGCCCGGTGCTGCATCATCGCACTGTGATTGGTGAGCCGGGGCAGCTGGATCTGTATCTGGACGGTTCGGCCAGTATGCAGCTGACCGACGCGCACATGCCGACAGAGCGGCGCATTGCGGCCGCGGCGGCTCAAGGCTGGCTGGATGCCTCCCAGACTCGCCCGGATGATCCGGCCGTGAAGTCTGCGTTGACCATGTTTGATGGCACAGCGCGCTGGCAGCGTCTGGAGCAGGCATTGACTGGCGGTCGTCCCAGCCTGCTGCAGCATCTGCAGGAGCAACATGATGTGCGAGTTCTGCTGCTGCAGGGTGCTCAGGCTGTGCCGGTATCTGCCGAATTTCTGTCTGCGGTGACTCAGGCGACAACCGCAGGCGACTCAGCACAACCCACGGCAGTGCAGCAGTCCTTTTTCACACAGTTTGTGGAAGCCACGGATCTCAGTACTCCGCTGCAGACTGCCGGTCAGGCAAAGACTGGTGGCAAATCGGTCGCCGTACTGCTGACGGACGGTCGTCATACACAGGGCCCGTCGCCGGTGGAATCGGCGCGTGAGCTGGCTGCGGCGGGAACGCGGGTGGTGACGGTTTCCATCGGTGCTGCCGAGGAACCTCCGGATCTGGCCATTCTGAAGCTGGAGCATCCGGACAGTGTCTTTCGACGGGATCAGGTGCGGGGGGTTGTGCTGCTGCAGGATCGGGGCCCGGTCGGCGCTCCGTTTGTCCTGCAGATTCGCCATCAGAATGAGGTGTTGTGGCAGCGGCAGGAGACATCCACGGGGGCTGGGGAGCGGCGGGTGGAATTTTCGTTCGGGATTGAGTCACTTGTGGAGCGTCTGGCGGGACAGTCGACAGGTGGTGTGTCACTGAATGCCATACCGTTGCAGCTGACCGCATCGATTGCCCCGCTGGCGGGTGAAGCCAGCACCAGTAATAACGAAGCCCCGCTGCGTCTGGCAGCGATTGTGCAGCGACAGAAAGTCCTGCTGCTGGACGGTCGTTCGCGGTGGGAAACGCGGTATCTGCGAAATCTGTTTGAGCGTGATGAGCAGTGGGATGTGAATGCAATTCTGGCTGGTCCGGGGGTGCAGCAACAGGAACTGTTGCGTGGCCCTGAGGCCGGTCAGTTTCCAGAGAACCGCGATCAGTTATTTGGTTACGATCTGATTGTGCTGGGGGAACTGGAGCTGGCATTGCTGTCGTCGGCTGAGCAGCGCTGGCTGCGTGACTTTGTGGAACTGCGTGGGGGTGGTTTGATTCTGATTGATGGTCAGCGGGGAACCCTGAAGCTGGCGGAGGCGGAGACGCTGGGTGCGCTGCTGCCGGTCTCGTGGAAAGACGAACCGGTGGTAGCTCCTGTGGCCCTGCAACTGACGGATCGCGGAGCTGCGGATGCGATGCTGAAGCTGGCGGCCGATGAGCCGCAGAATCGGGCCTTCTGGAAGCAGCTGCCGGCACCGCAGGCCCTGATCCCCGTACAGGCTCTGCCGGGTACGGAAGTGCTGGTGGAGGCAGAGTTGCCGGGTGCGTTATTGCCGCTGATGGTTTCGCGACAATTTGGTGCTGGTCGTGTGCTGTATCTGGCTGGTGATGAGACGTGGCGTTGGCGGTATAAGACGGCCGATCTGTGGCATCAGCGGATCTGGAATCAGATTGCCCGCAGTGTCATGGCGCGCTCGTTTTCCGTCAGCAGCCAGTTTTTATCGCTGGATACTGGTCCCGTCAGTTATCGACCGGGGCAATCGGTGGAAGTGCGGATTCGTCTGCAGGATGCGGCGGGTAAGCCCGCTGTTTCGGCGGCTGTGGACGCACTGGTCTGGCGTGGCGGGCAGGTGGCTG
>CAXBSH010000312.1:0-6871 GCA_963977705.1 uncultured Planctomycetaceae bacterium | reverse complement strand
CCGATGGCGGCGCCGTCAATTTCGCCAGAAGCTACGAGACAACTCCAAACGCTCGCGATGGAGCACTACAGGTCACCACATCGCCCACGTCATTTGTGACCTTCAATTACACTTCTGCCCTTGAACGCGTTGCCATCGAACACGCGATGCTTCGGATCTCTGATTACGTTCATGTTTCCGGAGGATTTGCGGTAACCCGACAGCAGATGTCGGTAACTCTCAACAATTCGCTGCATTCGACCGTTGCCGTCAACACCATGGTCTTTGGCGCAGGTAACGTTAATCTGTTCGTCGGAAGTGGCCCTTATTTCGAAGACACAAACAGTGATGGTATCATCGACAACACCGATACCCTGAACCCTGACGCCGTCGGACTGGCAATCGAAAACGCCAACTTCGCACTGATGCTGATGTCCCGTGCCACAGGTGGTGGAACCGGGCCCAAATACAAAGCCCTCAAGGCCACGGCAAGTCGTATCGGACTCGTCGGCATCGATAACGTGAAACTGTCGGCTTCAGATCTGCAGATTGAATACAACGATGTTTCCAATCCATCCGACGCCAGCGATACTACAGTTGTTGACTTCACGCGACTGGATGGGGGCCACTATACCGCAGACACCGGAGCTGGCTCCCTGACTTTCGACTACAATCAGGCGCGACTGCTTGCTCAAGTCAGCAACGCCCAACTGCAGATCGAATCCAATGTATTCATTCAGGGTGGGCTGGCATTCACCAAACTTGCCCCCCAGACAGTGTCTATGAGCAACGGCTCGCTGAAGGAAGTCAGTGGATTCAGCCTTGGTGCCAGCAATGTCACCGTCTTCGCCGGAACCAACGGCCCCTATTGGCTTGATAGCACGGGACAGCATCTGAATGACGACGCCATTGGGGTCAGTCTTGAAAACACCGATGTCGCTCTGACAGTTCTCAGGCCAACCGTAACCTCTGACAAGACTCGCTACACGGCCCTGAACGCCAGCTCCGGATTTTTTGGTTTTGTCGGGTTCAATGCCTTCAACCTCGAAGCATCTTCGATCTCAGTCAGGATGAATGTCGCCTCCGGTGGAGGAGCCACTGCGGGATCTCCCGTAATCAACTTTGACGCGACATTTAACCCTCAATGGTCGCAGAACAGCGTCTTCGACGTCAACGGCAACGGGATCGTAACCGTTGAAGAACTCAGACTGCGATCAGGGCAAAGGGCCTTCTCCAGCGGTAGTTATGTTCTGTACACGTCACAGACAGCCAGCGACACACCGGTCAGTTACACCCAACTGCTCGCTGCACTCGACACTGGTAATGGCACCAGCAGTACCCCGGATGGACAGCTGCAGTTGACTGAGATCACGGCGTTCCTGAGTTCAGCAAACCACTCCCTGGCTTCCGCCGCAGACACGGACGGTGATGGGATTCTGGAGTTTGGCTATGGACTCAGCACCGGAGCAGACCGGGACTTCCTGCGAGAATCCCGTCGCCGCATACGCGTCTCAGCAGACAACGTCCTGCTGAATATCAGCCAGTTCATTTACGTGAATGGCAACGTGGCAATCGATATCGGTAATCGAACCACGGTGACGGTGAACTCCGGAATTCCAGCGTCTGTTGCAGCTTTGCTGGGCACCAGCACTCTGCAGTCTCTGCGTTCCGCAATCTCTACGTTTTCAACTTCACTTGCCAGCGTCAATGCACAGATCGACTCAGCGTTTGAATCCATCGTTACCAGCATTCAGAGTCAGATCGAATCCGTCGTTGATGAGATTGCCGAAGAAATGCTCGAGCGTGTCGGTAATACTGTTGAAGAGCTTCGGGCGGCCGTGCAGGCCCTGTCTGCCAACGCACTGGATTTTGTCACAAGCAGTCTCTCCAGCACCATGCTGCAGCCTGTCCTCGACACACTTTCAGACACCTTTCTGGACATTGCACCGGATCAGCCACTTCGCAGTATGGTCCAATCGGTTTTTATCGATCCTCTTGAGCGGACCCTGAAATCAGCATTCGAGGAAATGCTGCAGCAGGCACTGGGTGAAGCGATCGGACCACTGGTTGCTGGTGTCTCCGATGCTCTGCAGACCATGGCGGACAATCTCGGTCGCCAGGTTGAGCAGATCAGGAACGCCATCATAGCTGCATTGCAGCCACAGGTCGTGCTCATACGCACAAAACTTGAAGGGTTGAAGTCAGGGATTGAAGGTCGCCTCGCACCCGTTCTGGAACGGTTGAATCAGATCGCTGGCATCACACTTGGAGACAACTTCAGTAGTCTCGGAGGAATTGAGACGGAAGTCACAACGGTCGGTGTCAGCAACGCCCGTGCTTTTATCGGCCAGCCACCGACTGGGGGCCTCGACTGGACACGCTCACTGAGCAGTCAGGACGCAATCGGGTTATTTGTGGACAACTTTAATCTTGCTGTCGGCATCTTTAAGCCAACGCTCAGCCAGTCGCTCCCGGAATTCACAGCTGCGCGTATGACGATTGGCGAGGCCGGATTCACAGATGGTGGCGCAAATGTTCTGACACTGACCGTCGAAAATGTCGAAGTGCAGATCAATACGGGAAAGCCACTGATCGCCGGAGCGACAATTCTGCGAAACGCCACGATCGACTTTCCGCAGAGCTTCCCCGGGGACAGCCCGGGACAAGTGGGCTACGCGGTCGAGACCGGCACATACAGCAGGCCGGTCTACCTCGACTTTCAGCAGGAGATCATTGAAGCCTCGATTGGCAACGTAACAATCGCTGTCGCTGATTTTATTTATCTGTCAGGCAGTATTGCTCTTCGTAAGAGTGGTGCCGAAACAGTCCACGTCTCTGACGGACCAGCAGCCGGTCTTCTGGCAGCCGGCCTCGATGTGCTCGGCATTACTCTGCCGCCTGGAAACAGCATTCCGGCGACGGGAGCAGACAGAACTGAAGTCGAGTTTCTGACAATTGGCGCTTCCGACCTGACTGGATTCGTCGGTGTTGGTGGGCCACGCCGCAGCAACACAAGATACAAGCTGCGTGTCAGTGATGGCGCCGAAACGCTGACACTCGGGTACAGCACCCTTTCGTCACAGTTGGTCATGACTGAAAGTGACACGGACGCCACACTCCGAATTAAACTCGCTGAGTCACTCTCATCACTGGACCTTGCGCCGGATGACATCAGGGTGACAGGCGGACGCCAGTTTGGCTTCACAATTGAATTCATCAATGGCCGTTCCGGCACCAACGTCGCGGGTTTACAGCTGCTCTCCAGTTCAAACTCCGGGACAACCCTCTCGAAAACGGCCACTGGCCAGACTCACGAGCATGCCATTGGGCTGGTAGTTGATGACTTTGACCTTGCCATGGCCCTGATGACACCCACGAACCCCCTTGAAGCTGCACTTGGTATTAAGTATTTCTCCCTGAAAGGCAGCGCTCGCGAAATCTCAATGGCCGGCGTGCCCGACCTGACTGTCGAAGCTCGCAGGCTGAACGTTGAGTTCAACTGGTCAGCACCCGTGTTTTATGGCTTCCCCCTGTTCCCGGTTATCGACTACGCAGACACACCGGCATTTGCAGGCGAGGAAAAGGCACTCTTCGACGAAAACGAAGATAATACACTGACTCGAGGCGACCTTGCGACACTCAATCACACACACAACGCACAGCTCGGAACTCTCATTGGCACAGCACTCAGCGACAGCACACCCGCTGACTATGATTGGCTGTTGACCATACTTGACGTCAATCACGATGGGATGATCGACCTCGCAGAGGCCGAACAGATCTTCGGCAACACCACAGATGCAGCCACATTAGTGGCCGCACACGATCTGGATAACGACGGGAAAATCGACCCGACGGGATTCGAGGTTTCCACCGGAGCCGCGCCGGT
Organism: uncultured Planctomycetaceae bacterium; assembly: GCA_963977705.1. GTDB lineage: Bacteria > Planctomycetota > Planctomycetia > Planctomycetales > Planctomycetaceae > SXXK01. The sequence continues at coordinate 3,003 of CAXBSH010000312.1, read as the reverse complement.
CTGGTTCGATATGGAATCAATCCTCGCAAAGGCAGCTGGCTACATCAATCTTGACGTGCTTGGCATGGTGACGCTGACCGGGAACTTTGCCTTTGAACTTGGACCGACCAAACAGGTTGAAATTGTCAACGCAGCCTCGACTTCAGGAGCAGCAACTCATCGAACCCTCAGAACCATGACTGTCGGTGCATCTTCCGTCTACGGCTTTATGGGCTGGAATGGCCCATGGTTTATTGATGGAAATGCAGACGGTATTCTCAACCGCGGAGCCGATGGTAAACCCCTTACCGGAGAAACCAGCAATGCGGCAAAGGGATTCGCTCTGAATAACCTGAATGCGGGTTTGTTCATTGGTCTTGATACAACCATCGAAGATCCTGCCGGTTTTCTTGCCATGCAGTTCGATCTCGACAGCTTTGAGACCGTCGGGCTGCCATTCCTGCAGGTCGATGCCACTATGCATGTCAGCCTGAATGCCGGTCTCAGCCTGAACTCCGTCAGTGCCGTCAATTTTCCTGATTCATTCGGCGGGAAATCACTGTTCGATCTGAACGCAGATGGTACCGTCACCGTATCTGAACTGAGAAAGCTGCATGGAAGTGCTGCATACGGAACTCTCTTCACTGCTCAGCAATCCGGCACTCAGACCGTCTCTTTTTCCGCCATCCTCAACGCTCTGGATGTCAATCACGACGGCGACCTTTCTACTTCCGAAGCTCGAACCTTCATGACGAGCGTTTATTCGTCACGCCCCGACGAGTATGACTCTAATGGCGATAACGTCATTGACAATGGCTTTGCAGTGAACACCGACGATCCCTCCCATCCCATTCTGCTCACCTTCAGGGAACTGCTGGTCGAGGTTGAAATCGCAGGAACGGTCACAATCAGCGCCGGCAGCACTTCTCTCGCCCAGCTAGCCGGCGTCTTTTACCTTGAAACCGACGCCAGTGAATTTAAGCTGTTCGCCACCGCCATCGTAAAACTTGGCCCGGATATCTCCGCCGCCGCACCATCAATCACTCTCAACGCACTCGCGGTCATTGTCGTCAACTCGTCCGGTGTGGCTGCCGAAATGCGCAGCTCGACAAATCTTTCAGGTATCGGCATCTCCTACAACAGCAGTTCGGGCATTCGACTCAACTCTACCGAACAGGATCAGACAGTCGTTCTGCCTCAGCGGATTGTCGACTTTGTCACCAACTCGACCAGCCCCCTCAAAGACGAACTTCTACTTCGACTGCACACTGAACAACTGGATCTCTTCGACACAAACGGTGACGGATCAATCAAAGTCTCTGAACTGGAACAGCTCAGTGGAAAAACCTCGTTCACCGGACTCTATTCCGGCACCACGTCCCGACAACTTGTGATTGACGTCGGTAGTCTGGTAGACGTGCTGGACACTAACGGGAACGGTGTCCTCGAAATCTCGGAGGCCGTGGCGTTTCTTTCCACTGATAACGCTCACCTCGCGACCGATGCCGATCGATTTGCCAGCGGGACCCTCACCAATGCTCGGTACTTTCTGATCTCACGCGCAATTGACGCGGAAAGTTCCACCGGCGAGCCTTACGCAGTCATCGAAGCGCACGGTGACATCTCCCTGAACGGCTTCCAGTTTGCTGCGGCCGATCTGCGTGTTTCAGCCCAGGGCAGCACGTTTCGCGCTTTCATTGGTATCAATATCAATCTTGGCCCGTTTGGCTACGTTAAGGCCTTTGGCTCGCTCAATGCCAGCACGAACGGCGTCGCAGGTATGCTGCTGGCCGACATCAGCCTCGGAAAGGCTGCCAGCGGACTGCACATTGGCGGAACAATCATTGTGCAGATGAATACCAGCAGTGACGACGCGATCATCGACAGCTATTCGATTAATCAGACAACAGGAACGGTTAATACAACCCTGATCCAAACGACGATTCCAGCTGGGAAAACACTGGTAAAACTCGGCGGGTACTTCACGTTCGGCGGAATCTTCACGCTGCGTGGTGAGACAAGTTTCGAATCTGACTCCCAGACGTCCACGAACTGCACGTTCCATTTTGCGACTCAACTTGGCCTTGGCAATTTTGGAAGCTTCCGGGTTTCCGGGGACGCTCGCTTCGCAGACGGCGTATTCGCAGGATGTATCAGCCTTGGAGTCCAGACTGTCACCCGACCGCTGAGAATCGATGGTACCTTCGTACTGCAGATCAACAGTGGCAACACCCCACGACAGTTCAGTATTTCAGACGGCGGCACCACAACCACTCTGACAATCCCTGCCAATACCTATCAGGTGTTGATCGGTGCATCCATGCAGATGTACGGATTCAGCGTCACCGGAGATATTCAACTGGGCGTTGAAAACGGTCACTTCAAGATCGTGATCAACAATATAGAACTGAACTTCTTCAAGATCATTACCGTCAAAATTTCGGGCTACATCAAGGAAGATTCGTGGCTGATATCCGGTTCGGCAGAATGGAGCGTCAAATTTGGTCCCCTGTCGATGTCCGCAACGATGACACTCACCATCGGCGGAAACTATGGCGGATCAATTACTGCCAGTGCCTCACTCAAAGGCGATGTCTCTGCCAGCGTAAAGATCGCCGGGGTCAGGTACCGCAGAACACTGGCTAATCTTTCCGCAGACGTCAGCTTCTCAATGAGCACCAGCGAGGTAAAAGCGTCGGCCTCACTACGCGTCAAGATCCTCGGTATTGTGATCAAAGGCAGTGTCAGCTGGTCGATGACGATCTCTACCACACAAGTGGCAGAACCAACGTTGTACAACCTCGACGACGGTGTTCTGTATCTGAAAATATTTGATAACATAATGGTTGACCATACATGTATTTTTTCATTGAAAAAATATTATTCATAACATCCCAGTCTTTCGCATTGTTTTTATCATAACTGTTCATTAATTTTTCCCGATAATGTTTACTGTATATAACACTATGTGTGCCGCCTGTCCATATCCCAAAACACGTATTGTTACCATCCAGTATGGGCAAT
>CAXBSH010000311.1:0-6872 GCA_963977705.1 uncultured Planctomycetaceae bacterium | reverse complement strand
AGCGCCGGCGCATGCTCGGAGTGGTGTGTCCCCGTTGCAGGGTTGTGGGGATGGGGACACAGCAGCGAGGGCATCGTGTATCTGACGTCGATCCACCTGTCCAGGGATCGGTTGCCCAGAATCGGCGGGGACACACCCGGCGTTCGGGAGCCAACGTGTAGCGACGTGTTGTGATTGGCGTGCAAATGTTGCCCGAATGCGATCTTCCCGGAGTTGGAGGGATCGCATTTTTTAGATGGTGTGTCCCCACGGCCGCGGGACTGCGGAACCGACGGAACCGACGGGGACACGACGGAGCCGACGGGGACACGACGGAGCCGACGGGGACACACATGGGAGGCTGGGTGGATGGTGGGGACACACCTTTCTGGTGATCGTGCTGCCGACTGGCGACCGTGTTTCGGATAGAAGACGAGTGTTTCACGAAGACATTCTTAATGGAAAAGAGCCCATTTCTGGCGTCGGTTTGAAGTGGTGTGTCCCCGCCGTCGCGGGACTGCGGAGCGGACGGTACCGACGGGGATACACCCGTGTGCCGACGGGGACACACCCGTGGAGGGTGGCGGGGACACACATGTTTGGTTCACATGTTTGGTTCGCGGGCGACCGTGTAGCGACTGTGTTTCGAATGGAGAGCAGATGTTGCAGGAATGCACTTGTGGTGGCGGAGGGGGCCAGCGTTGGTGCTCGCTGAAATTGGTGTGTCCCCACGGCTCACGGCTGATGACTGGGATGGGCGGATGGGGATACAGCGGAGGGCCGCCAAGAGCGTGGACACAGCGACGGTGGGGACACACCAGTTTCGGGCAGCATCCGTCGTCCGAGTGCCTTGTCTCGAAAAGCGAGCGAATGTTTCACGAATCCAGTGTCTCGTTGAATTCGGATGAAGGCAAAACTCGCACATGCCCGACATTGTGTGTCCCCGCTGCCGAAGTGGTCTGTCCCCGGGGCCGAAGTGGTGTGTCCCCGGGCCGAAGTGGTGTGTCCCCGGGGCCGAAGTGGTGTGTCCCCGGGGCTGAAGTGGTGTGTCCCCGGGGGGCTTGTGGCTGAAGTGGCTGAGGTGAGTGAGTGCTGCGGCGTTGCCTACCTTGAGGTGAAATGGCAGCAGTCCGGTGGCAACGAGGCATCTTGCCGGAAAATCTTCCCAAAAACGTCTTGCCCTTGTTCACGGGCCCGCGAAGAATGGCAAACAGATCAGCGGCCCAGCGGTGCGTTCGATCGGAAGTCTCAGCGACATCGCCAGCAACGGAGGGTCGGCAGTGCGACGGGATGATTTTGATGAGGGGCCTGAGTATGTTTTCGGGGATTGGCAAGCAACTGGCAGCGATGCTCGCAGCAGCGGCAACGATGCCTCGCAACAGGCTCGCAAAAGCGGTCGTCGATCGGCGCGTCACACACCGCGGGCAAATCCTGCGGTCGTGAAGTCAACAAGGCGCGCGCGACGAACGTCGTCTGGGAACGTCTCTCATCCGGATCTGCCACAGGGCTCCGGCGGTCCGCCACTTTATGATCCCACATCGCGGGATCTGCTTCAGACCCGTGACGGCTCGGAAAATCCGCCTGCTGAAATTGTCACGTGGTTTTCCGGGACAAGGCACCCCACTCTGGCCAGCCTGAACTCGTGGCTGGCCCGACCTGAACGCGGTAGTCTGACGCTGCCGTGCACCATTCCGCTGGTCAATCGAGACGGCAATCAGCCGCTGCAGCGTTCGGCAGTCTACGGCGTGGACCTCACGCTGCAGTCGCGGGACCGCAGTACTCACCTGCTGACGCTTGGCCTGACCGGGGCAGGGAAAAATCAGCGTGTCATCGACCCCCTGCGTGCTGCGGCGATTCGCGATCCATATCAGACGGTTGTCTCTTTCTCGCTGAAGGCTGCTGACTATGGGCCGGTCCGGGAACTGTGTCGACTCAGTGGAAAACGACTGATTGTCATGAATCTGGGAAATCCGGATCGTAGTGCCACGTGGAATCCGCTGGCCACTTCGGATCCGGATGAGGCTCGCGATCTGATCCGCCGCTTCTCAGATGCCGCTCGTAATCTTCAGTCGCATGATTCGGAGTTCTGGGCTCAATGGGTCCGCTGTGGTCTCGAAGGGTGCTGGCAGCAGGGGCTGCGTTCGTTCCCCGCCATCCTGCACTTTTTTTCTCAACCCTACAGTGATGTCGTCAGACAGTTGCAGCAGCACAACAATCGTGCATCCGGTCGACTGGCCGACTACCTGCATGGTCAGTCGCACAATGCAGAAACTGTGATGGCCAGTATTCTGGGCGCGTTGAGCAGTCTGTTGTCACGCAGCGCGCTGGATGTGCTGTCGGGTAACGAACTTGACCTGCAGCGTGTCTTCCGACGACCGGTTTGCCTGCATGTTGAGATTCCGGAACCACAACTTGAAACATACCGCCCACTGATCCAGATGCTGGCTCGCAGTATCATCGATGCTCTGATTTCCACAGCCGAACACCTGACTTCGGATCGTCGAGTTCCGGCAACTTTGTTTTTCGACGACATGCCTTCACTTGGCCCCCTGCTGTCCGTTGAGCGTCTCCTGACACTGCGTTCTCGTGAAATCGGCATCGTGGCGGGTGTCCAGTCCATCAATTCGCTGGAACTGGCTTACGGTTCCACATCGCGGGCTCTGCTGGAGGCGTTTGTGCACAAGATTGTGCTGCCCGGTTGCGCACAGCCGGATGCCGATTACTTCAGCCATGCCAGTGGTCAATGCTTCGTTGCGTTGCCAACGTTCGAGGGCCAGTCGCCCACGTGTATGACTCGCCCCCTGCTTTCGGCTGCCGAAATTCGCAACCCCGAATATCGGCACCCCAATCTTGGGCGTCCGGCCACGCTGTTCTTCGAAGGGGCCGTGTTTCAGGCCTATCTGCAGCAGGCTTTCGAGCTGCCCGATATGCAGTCTGTTCTGCGTGCATCCCGAGGCGTCACTGGCCATGAGAAACTGCGACGGCGCCGAGCGCCGTCGGTGAAGCACACCGGTCATCCCGCGCCTGAGGCATCTGCCAATCGGTCCACTCGCTTCACCGATACTTCACAGTGGGGCATTGGTCAGCTGCGCGAACATATGAAACATGTGCGATTGCTGATCGGCTGGGAGCAACTGACACCTGAAGCGCGTCAGTGGTGGAATCTTTTTCGACCTGACAGTCGCCAGCGGCTGATCCTGTTTGTGCGGCTGCTGGAGGAACTTCAGTTTCGGCACACCCTGATGCAGCGTTTTTTCGATGCGTGTGTCGCCAGCGGCACGACGGATATTGAAAGCAACCTGCATTATCTTGACTACATGCTGGCAAAGGAGCGCGCTGAGTCTTTGGGCGAAGACCTGCATTAACCGGTCTGTGAAATCTTCTTCCCTTGAAGCCACGCCGTTGGACACCAGCGGCGTGGCTCTGTATGCTGTGCTTCCTGCGTTGGGCCTGCCTGCTGCTCACACCATAATTCTCGCCTGCCCCCACCACCTCGTTTGCCACTGTTCATCTCATGACTGCAACCGCTTCCAGGTCCGCCTCGGCAGGGACTCAGCCGGCCGTCACCTGTTTTGGTCCCACTCGTTACAGTGTGGAGATTCGCGAGATTGGGTTGCCGGTGCTGCGTGATGACGAAGTCCTGCTGGAAGTTGTCAACGTTGGTGTCTGCGGTTCTGACCTGCACATGTGGCTGGGTGATCAAAGCTGGACAGTTCCCTACCCGCTGGTGCTCGGTCACGAATTTTCCGGCATCATCAGGCAATGCGGTGCTCGTGTCGCCGAACGCTGGCAGCCGGGTGATCGCGTGGTCAGCGAGACAGCGGCGATTATTGACCCCGACTCGCCGATGACCCGCGTCGGACTTTACAACCTTGACCCGTCCCGCCGCGGCTTCGGTGGCCATACAGACGGCTCAATGACTCGACTGGTCGCGGTGCCGCAGCGGATTCTGCATCGGGTCCCGCCAACGGTTTCCATGACGGAAGCTGCACTGACGGAACCCTGCTGCGTGGCCTACAACGCGGCCGTTCGTAATGCGCGAATTGAGCCGGGTGATCGAGTGCTGGTGCTGGGACCGGGGCCGATCGGAATTCTGTCGGCCGCCATGGCTCGCCTGCAGGGCGCCTTCGTGGCTATCGCCGGGTTGCCTCGCGATCACCAGCGATTGCAGATCGCTCGTCAGTACGACGTTGAAACTCTGACAGACGGAATCGAAGCGTGGGCGTTCGACGGCGGTCCCGATCGACTGGGTGTGGATGGAGTGATTGACACGACCGGCGTCTCAGCATCCCTGCAGACAGCAATGAAGGTGGTCAGGCCGAACGGCTGGATCTCGAAGGTCGGCTGGGGCCCGCAACCATGTGATTTTTCGCTGGATCCCATTGTGCTGAAGAACGTGAAACTGCAGGGAAGTTTCAGTCATCACTGGTCAATCTGGGAACGCGTACTGCAGCTGGTCAGTCACGGCCGGCTCGACGTGAAACCGATCATCGGAGGTGTCTGGCCTCTGGAACAATGGCATGATGCCTTTGAAACGATGCATAGTGGTTCGATCGTAAAATCCGTACTGCAGGCGAATTGAACAATGGGTTACGTACAGATCAGTCTGGACTGTCCGGGGTGTGAGGAAGCCGTTCAGTTGTCAAAACTGGCGATTGAGGCTGGTGTGCACTGGCTGGAGGCTGGCACCGGGCTGCTGCTGGGATCCGGACTGGAAGGAATCCGCGTACTGCGTCGTGAATTTCCCAACATGCCGATTATTGCCGACACCAAGATCATGGATGGCGGTTATCCGTTGTCGAAGTGGTGCGGACGAGCTGGTGCAGACTATGCGGTGGTGATGTCCGCTGCCGGCGAACATGTGATCCGCGGAGCACTCAGATGGAGGGATGAATTCGGCACGAAGATTATGGTGGACACGATGTATGAACCGAACCAGTTGGACGCCTGTCGTCGCATGGAGGATCTGGGCGTTGACTATCTCGTGCTGCATCTGGGACTGGAAGAACGAGCCGTGGAAACGACTCGCAGTGCACTCGATTATCTGGAACAGGTGATTGGTCGAGTACAGCTGCCGATTCAGGTTGTGGGGGGATTGTCGGTCGCTGACTGTCAGCGGGCCTTCGCGATGGGGGTGCACAGTGTGGCCATCGGGTCCCCGATTGTTCCCGGTGACTCAGGGCGTGGCATGATCGAACAGCTCAGGCAGATTGTGGCTTATGCAGAAGCGAGCAGCTGATGCGCAGAGTGCATCGAAACGACATGCGGCAATCATTTCGGGGCCGGTCAGACTTCAGTCGCCATGAATTTCTGCGGTTTGGTGGCATTGGCAGTCTGACACTGGGCGGCTTATGGCTTAGGCAGCTGCAGGCCCATGCGTCTGTGACGGGCGGTCAGCCTGCAACCAGTGCTGCAGGGCGGACAGAAACCGGCTTGTCGCCGCTGAAAGCCTGCATCTTTGTCTTTTACTATGGTGGTCCCAGCCATCTGGACACCTATGACCTGAAACCATCGGCTCCCAGTACCATCCGTGGGGAATTCCAGCCAATTTCCACGACGGTGCCTGGACTGCAGATTTCGGAACATCTGCCGAAGATGGCTCAGGTGATGCATCACTGTGCTGTGATCCGCAGCATGCACCATAAAAATCGACTGCATGATTCCGCCTCCATTGAAACTCACACGGGCCGGCAGGCTGCCCAGGGCGATCGGGAAGAATTTGCACCGATTGAGCAGTTTTTTCCCTGTCATGGTTCAACGCTCAGTTATGTGCGACGGCAGCCGGGTCTGGCTGTGTCTCATGCGGCCCTGCCGTTTATGTTTCACAACGTCGTTGATGTCCCGTGTCAGGGAGGTGGTTTTCTGGGGCAGGATTTTGACCCGTTTCGAATTGCGGTGGACGGTACAGTTGGCAGCTATGCGGTACCCGAGTTGGCTTTGCGTGGTGAGTTGCCGCTGCGGCGAGTGAACGAGCGACTGCAGCTGCGGACGGCGTTGCAGCCGGGTGTTCAGTCGCTGCCATTGGACCGTTATTTCGAGAAAGCCAGTGGGCTGTTGAGCGCGGGGGTCGTGCAGTCGGCCCTCGATCTGTCTCAGGAGCCCCAGCAGCTGCGTGAGCGGTACGGCCTTTACAGTGCGTCAACGGGCAATGGTACAGCGGCGGCCCTCGGTGAATCTCGACATATGCGAGGCCAGAATCTGCTGGTGGCTCGGCGACTGGTAGAGGCGGGCGTGCCCTTTGTGAACGTCTTTGATTTTCGTCAGCAGGGTCAGAACTGGGACAGTCATGCTCAGAATTTCGAGCAGCATCGTTCGTATCTGCTGCCACCGGCTGACCGTGCGCTTGCGGCCCTGATTACGGATCTGGACGAGCGTGGGCTGCTGGACTCGACATTGGTGGTAGCCACAGGAGAATTCGGCAGGACTCCGCAGATCAACGCGACCGCTGGTCGCGACCACTGGCCTGACTGCTATTCGGTGGTCCTTGCCGGAGGCGGCGTTCAGGGTGGCTCAATCTATGGGGCCAGCGATGCCCACGGCGCCTTTCCGGCTCGTGATCCAGTCACGCCCGCAGACCTTGCCGCCACCATCTTCTGGCGTTTTGGACTGGACCCTGCAGCTCACATCCCTGACCGGACCCAACGCCCCTGGAAACTGGCCGAAGGCGAACCCATCCGAAGCGTGTTTGCCGGCTAACGATATGCCGCGTTTTTTTGGCTCTACATGACATGAGCTGCGCGGTGTGATTGTGGTATTCGAGTGGCGGGGTGTGTTTCGCCAGGGAAGGAAGCGGAAGGGCAACGGGGAAGCCGTTTTCAGTTGTCAGTTTTCAGCTGTCAGTGTTCAGTGTTCAGCCAAAACCGCAGCCCGGGCATTCCTGATGCGAGAGACAA
>CAXBSH010000310.1:0-6876 GCA_963977705.1 uncultured Planctomycetaceae bacterium | reverse complement strand
ACCCCCACCCACAATTTGGCCAACGGCCATAGTCAACATAGCCTTGGGCAACGCCCAAGGAACACCCCATCCGAAAATTATGGATTTCTACTTCCGCAGCAGCGGAGCGGCATCACAAACATTGCATTTCTACGGGGAACGACGAACTCGGGACGACAAGGCTCCCGCCGAGCCGCAAACACGCGCATCCCCATCACCGCGCCTTCCACTGCCCCCACACCCCCACGCCACACCGTCAACGGCCCAGCACCTCGTCCAGGACCTCCATCACGCGACGCGAATTCGTCCGCTGCAACGGAACCAGACGCACACTCCGCGCTCGCGATTCACGCGATGACTCGTCCAGCTGACGCACTAACTCCGTAATCTCCTCTAGCAGATTCTGCGGCGCTTTCAGGATCAGCGAATTCGTCTCACGCTGAGCCTCCACGGTCAACAAGGGAGCCGATGCCTGAGCATTGATCTGACGCAGGACGCTGGCTACCGAACTGTCAATCCCCGCCGGGATCTCAATCGCTCGGCGACTGCCTCCAGCACTCAATTCCGTTCGATATACCCCCTCAATCACGTCCTCAATGTCCTCCGCATCCGCATGCCGTACCTCCACCACCTCCGTGCGAAATATCCGACCCGAATCCGGCAGCTTCTCCGTGTCCAGTATCTCCAGCAACTGCTCAATCCGCTCACGATCCAGACGCGCACCATACACAATCAACGCATTCAGTCGCGGCTCAGGCACAATCACCACCGAACCAAAAGCCAGTAACCCCGCCGGACTGGTGTAAATCGATCGCAAAGTCACCGAGACCTCCTCGGCACCCGCGTTCCGCAGCTGATATACCGAAAAATCCCGACCCCGCTGACTGCCCGCCCGCGAAAATGCCGAACGCACAATCGACTCCAGCTGATCCAATGCCCCCTGATCCTCAGACGCTATCGTGATCCGATCCACTCCCGGTATCACCACCACCGCCGGCAACTCATCCACCACACCACTCACAACAACCTCGTCCGAAACACCGGACGCAGCCACTCCCGCTTCCACTCCCGCAGCCACTCCCGCTTCCACCACGGCTGCACCCCGCAATTCATCCACAACACCACACTGCCCCACCGCAGCACCACCCGCTGCTGGCTCAACACCGGGCTCCACAACACCAGCACCCGCACCACCACCAGCATTACCATTACCACCAGCCGCGCCACCCGGCTGCAGCACTCGCAACGGATTGCGACGCACGCGAGGCCACAGGTCCTGAATCCGCCGCACCGCCCCGTCCACATCACCCGTCACCGGGATCACTCGCACATTCCCACCACTGCCAGCACCGCCACCGCCACTACCACCACCGACACCCGCTGCATCACCCGTTGCCACCCCTGGCTCTCCCATCTTCTGCAGCAGCCCACGAATGTCCTGCAGCTGCTTCTTCGTGCCACGCAGCAGCAACTGCTGAGTATCCTCGTCGGCCTGTATCGTCGGGTAATCACCTGTCCGCACATAACTGTCACCATACAGACTCTCAATCGCGTTCTGCGCGGAAGCTGCACTTAACACCCGCAGCGAAATCACATCCATCTCCTTCGGATCACTCTGCTGCAGTCGCTCCATCACGCCCCGCACCGCTTCCTGACCTGCCACCGTCGTCGAAATCATCAGCTGCTGACTGGACTTGTCCCACGAAATCATGGCGGCCGGATCCAGCGGTTGCAGCACATCCCGCACCAGCTGCTCGGCCGTGATCCCATTCACACCCGGCAAAGCATACAGCTCCAGCTGCCGCGGAGCCGCCGCCGCTTCCGGCTCCAGCTGCTTCACCAGCTTCTCAATCACCGCATGCTGCTCCGGTCGCGCCACCGCAATCAAAGCCCGCGCCTGAGTATCCACGGAGATCTGCACATTGTCCGCCCGTCGGAACAGCGTCTGCAACGCAAGCGAAAGTGAGGTCCCGTCCGAGGTTCTCAGACGATAGGCACGCGGCTCAGGAGTTTCCCCGGTGGACTTCCGCACCATCATCTGCTGCACAACTCGCTCCACCGTCCGATGCTGCTCCTCAGTCGCCGTCGCCACCAGCACCTCCTGAGACGTATCCGTGACGAAAATCGCATCCGGCAACAACTTCACCAGCACCTCCTCTGCCTCGTCCGCCTCAAATGGACGCAGCCAGTAACTGCGAGTATCCAGGGTGGCCCCGCCACTGCCCGGCTGACCCAGCATCTGCTGCACCTTCGCTCGCACCGCCTCCATCTCGCTGGCCGGAGCACTGACGAATAACTGACGACCAATGCGATCCGGAGTCACCACGACGGAAGCCGGCAGCACCGACTGCAAGGCCTGCTGAGCCGTCAGGCCGTCCATCGTACCCAGCCGAAAGACCGCCAGCTCCTTCGGCTCCGCCGTTGCCGGAGCCACATCCAGCTGCTCAATCAGCTTGCGAATCTCGTCATGCTGATGCTGCTGAGCCACCACCACCAACCGACTGGCGCGATCGTTGGCCGTGATCCGCACTCCGTCAAAACGAGTATACAGCGACTGCAGCAGCGTCTGAGTATCCACGGCACCGCCATGCTTCAACTGATAAATCAAGGGCACCGCCACCGCACCGTCAAGACCCTGCCCCTTCAACTCGTCCGTGACCTTCTGAATCGTTACGTGCTGCTCCGGAGTCGCCGTAGCAATCAACAGCTTGCGATCCGCATCAATGAACAACCGCGCATCCGGAAACATCGCCAGTAAAGACTCCTGAGCCTCATCGGCGTTCGGAGCACCCACGAAGTACGTCCGAGTCTCACGGCCAGTCCCGTTCAAGCCCGCCGTAATCTGCTCCAGCATCTGCCGAATCTCAGCCTGCTTCTCTGCCGGAGCTCGCACAAACAGCTGCCGACCACCCGCGTCCGCCGTCAATCGCACCGAACTGTCCACCAACGGCTGCAGCACCGCCAGCACGGCCGCCGGAGTACTGCCTTTGAGCGGATAAACCTGCAGCTCAAGCGGCACCGCCGCTCCGGACGGTGCCAGCTGCTGCAACGATTCACTGATCTTCACCTGATCGGCCGCCGTCGCCCACGCCACCAGACGACCCGATGCCGTATCAATCCGAAACTGCCCGTCCGGAACAATCAGCTTCAACGTCGCCAGAAACTGCTCGGAATCCCCCGCAGTCAATGGATACAACTTCAGCTGCGGCTGCAGCTCCGGACCCTGATTCGCTTCCAGTTGGTCAAGTATCGTCTTCGCCTTCGCCTGCTCATACGGAACCGCATTCACCGAAATCTGCCGCGCCTTCACATCCACCACCACCGTCCCCGAAATAATCTGCTTCAATACCACTGCCGCCTGCTCGGGATTCGCCAGAGTCAACGGATAGACCAGTAACTCAGGAGGACCACTGGCGGCACCCGCCGATGCCGGTATGCGACCCAGTACCAGTTCTATCAATCGCAGATTCGCCACCGTATCAGACACCATCAACTGCGATGTCTGAGGCAATGCCTTCACCTTGCCGTACGTGCCCAGCAACGGCTGAACTTCCAGCAACACAGCGTCCGGCAAACGGTTCTCAAGCGGAAACAACACCGTCACAAATTCAAAGCGTCCGCGAGTCGACAGTTCGGCGGGTACCACGCGAGGAATCGTGCCCTCGGGCAAACCAGCCTTCAGGTCCAGACACATCAGCATCCGCTCACGACGCACCAGAGTAAACCCTTTGGTCAGCAACCAACCGTTCAGCAGGTCAATCGCCGCCGTCGTCGTGTAGTCCTTCGAATCGGAATAACTGAACACCCCCGGAGGTGCGGTTTCCATCACCAGTGACAAATCCGCCTCACGCGATACCCAGTCCAGTACCTCTGGCCACTTCTGAGCACGAAAGTTGAAACGCAGCTGCTTCTCACTGAACAACGCCACAAACAAACGCTGCTGATCCTCAGTCAGCAAACTGCGAAAGGCTGCATCAGACTGCGATAAGACCGCGGCCTTCGACGCTTCGTCGGTGGCCGCTGTCAATGCCACCTGACGCTGCTCAATCAGTTGACGCATCTGAGCCGTCTGCTGCAGCGACAGATTCAATGCCGCTGCAATGCCAGGATCCGCCAGGCGAGCAAAATCAGGCGGAGCGGGAACCGGGGCGGACGGTACAACAGCCCCACCAGCCGGAACCGCCGCAGGTACCGGCGCGGGCACCGCCGCCGGCGGCTGACCACAAACAACCAATACAGCACCTGCCAGCACCCACGTACAGGCAACACACGACACCAGCCGCGCGAAAAGAGATGTCTTCATGCGGAAGCTTCTTTGAAAGGCAGGACCACCCGGCGGGAAACAGACCAGCAGCAGAATCGCTATCTTAGCCTATTGCCGCACGTAACCCAACCTTCCATTGGGATTTAGGCCCCGAGACCCCAGCACAAAGAAGGTACCACCCTCCCAACCGGCACGGCCGTTATCGCTCGAGCCCACCCCGCACCCAGACGCCGCCGGGGCGCGGACCAACGCAGCCATCGGTGTGTCCCCCCACACACCCTCGTGTTCGGTCGTGGGTCGATTTTGCTCGCAGAGACGCTGAGGCGCAGAGAGAGTTTCCGTTTGTTTCGCTTTCTCCGCGTCTCTGCGTCTCTGCGGGAGCCTTGCCCTTCCCAAAGGAGACTTCCCCCCGAGGCCGATACATGGCCCCAACGGTCCTCAGGCCTGAAGGGCCGATCTCAGCAGAGCCAGGTGCGTCAGCACCTGGTCACGCCCCCCCCCAAAGAAGCCCTCGAGGCCTGAAGGGCCGGTTTCAGCAGAGCCGGGTGCGTAAGCACCTGGAACCCCCTGCATGACCAAGAATCCACTCGCGCTTTGAAATCGGCCCTTCAGGCCCTAAACACCAATTTTTTGGGGTGCCACAGACCCAGGGCTGCGCCCTGGGCTATCGGAAAACGGCCCTTCAGGCCTGAATCGCAAACATACCTGCGGCACACACCAAACACACGCCGCAACGGACTCCCGGCCCGACGAGTTTCATGGGTGGACGACACGGGCTGAAGCCCATGCTACGACCACCGAGCACCAGCTCGGTGACGATGTCGAGGCGTTTTTCGCCTGGTGGTTATCAACCCACGGAATGGCAGAGCAACGGGCCAACGTGCGCTGCGGCTTTGTGGGGGCAACAGGCTGCCGGGCAGGAATGCCCGGTCTACGGTTGTCGGCCAGCAACGGCAATTGAACACGGGCAATTGACTTCGGCTCGGCAGGAGCCTCGCCCTCCCACTGCCCACTGCCCACTGCCCACTGACCACTGATAACTGATAACTGATAACTGATAACTGACCACTGATAACTGACCACTGATAACTGACCACTTAAAACCCATCCCGCCGTTTCTGCCGAATCGCACCGCCGTCCTGCGGCTTCTGCCGCCTGTACACTGATTTTTCGGCAGGTTTCTGCATTCAACCAAGTCCCTGAACACCCGCAACGTCACGATTTCCTATGCCCAACCAAGGGCTCGTCTAGCCCGCCGTCCCCACGCTCAGATACCCTCAACCCCCTGCCCTTCGCTCGGCCTTGCCCGAGCCCCGTCGGTTTTTTGCCCGGTTCCGGAATCCTGCCCCATGCCGTCGCTACGCTCTCTGCTGCTGACCACGCTGTTCGCGCTGGTCGCCGCACCAATCACTAACTGCCTCGCGGCACAGGATACCAACACGCTCCGCGCTTACCCCGTCGCTCCCGGTCGAGCTGCCGAAGCGCAACGCATGCTCACTGAACTCGCCGGGCCCGATGCCACACATGCCAACATCACCGTCAACGACGATCAACACGAACTGCTGATCGACGGTCCCCCAGAACTGCACGCACTCGCCAAACAACTGCTGCAACAACTGGAACAACTGCCCGAATCACCCGCTGCTGCCACATCACCCCGCAGAACAGCCGCCCGCAAACTGCCCCTCACACCCGCCGAACCACCCGTCCTGCACACCTACCTGACCCGACCCGGACAGGCCCGCTCTGTCGTTAACATCGCCAAACGCGCCGCCGGAAACGATGCCCGCATCACCGTCGCCCCAACCAACGACAGACTCTTCATCTCTGCCACCACCACCGCTCACCAACAACTGGCCACCCTGCCCTCTCTGCAACTCCTGGCCGACGAGACCGACCCACAAACCACCGCGCCACAAACCACCACCCCACAAACCACCACCCCGCAAGCCACCACCTCACAACCTGCCATCCCCCAGCGCACGTCCTCCCAACGCAGTCTCAGTTTGCAGACCATCACCCCCGATGAAGCCCTGCAGGCACTGGACACCATGCTGGGAAACAGTCTGCGACGGAACGGCAGTCAGTGGATCGTGCAGAAAGGCCGCTCGCGCCGCGCGGTCCTCGCAATTCGCCCCGAGAACAACGCCATCAGCGTCTCAGGCGATCCCCAGCTCAGCAATCAGATGCTGCGACTACTCGCACACCTCGATGCCGCCAGTGACGCTGAAGAAGCCGATACCATTCACTTCGTCAGCCTGTCACAGATGGAACCGGCGGTCGTCGAACGAGCCGTCCGACTGTGGCAACAGGCGACAACTCAGTCGCCCGCACCTGACGACGCCACCCAGCCCAATCCGTCCGATCTGCCGGACTCACCTGCCCTGCCCGATCAGAGCAGTACACGCCGCAAAGCCCCGCCGCTCCGCCTCGCCTCCATGACGACACCGCAGGAACCCGCGATAACCTCCGACGAACCAGCCACGGTCGACCCGAACGCCACCGCCACAACGACCGGCGAACCGCCCCTCGATGATTCACTCCGCCGCCCGTCGGCCGATGTGCGAGTCGAAGCGCTGCCGGACCTCGACGTCATGATCCTCCGCGGTCGCGATCCGGATGTCGAAGAACTG
>CAXBSH010000309.1:0-6900 GCA_963977705.1 uncultured Planctomycetaceae bacterium | reverse complement strand
GTCTGAGCGGTTGTGTTCTTCCCGGCACAAAAGCAGTATCCAGCGCGTTTTGCGACAACCCCATCAAACTGCAACCGGCAGCTGCGCACATGATTTTTCGTTGATCCTTTTTTCATGCAGATTTCTAATACGGCACGAATCCGATCTCAGGTATAGTAGTCAGCGCAGTCGGGCCGACTCCGAGGTCATCTCGTAGCGGCCGATTGCATTGCGACGCGTCGTGATGTGACACAGGGGTACAGTTTGAAATGAGTGCAGTTCAAAGCGTCACGCACCGGCCCACGCTGCAAATCATCGCAGTCTGCGTCGGCCTGCTCTGGTCCACAGGTAGCAACAACCTCTGTGCGCAACAGGCAATCAGTTTCAATCGCGATATCCGGCCCATTCTGTCGAATCACTGTTTTTCCTGTCATGGACCAGATTCCGCCGCACGCAAAGGCGGATTTCGTCTGGACCAACGGGACAGTGCAACGCGGGCTGCTGAATCCGGCCTGCTGGCCATCGACCCCGGTCAGATCGGCAGCAGCCAGCTCATCACCAGAATCCACTCCGCCGACCCGGACCTCGTGATGCCCCCGCCGGAAACTTCACGAGCACTTACCGACGCACAGAAAAGCCTGCTGGAACGCTGGATTGCCGAAGGTGCTCAATACCAGCCGCACTGGTCCCTCGTACCACCACAGGCAGCGACTGTCCCGATTGTCGCGGACGACCAGTGGTCGCGGACGGAAATCGATCGTTTCGTTCTGGCAGGTTTGCGCAGCCATCAGCTTTCCCCGGCGGCACCTGCAGCACCCTCGATCCTGCTGCGTCGACTCTCACTGGATCTGATCGGACTTCCGCCGACACCAGCTGAGGCCGATGCGTTTTCCCGCGAGCTGCAGGATGCCGCAATGCAGGGTGCTGCCGCAGAAGACGCAGTCGTCAAACGCTGGATCGACCACTTGTTCAAGTCTCCGCATTATGGCGAACGAATGGCTGTAGACTGGCTGGACGCTGCTCGTTACGCCGACACGAACGGCTATCAGGTCGATCGTGACCGGGAACTGTGGGCATGGCGTGACTGGGTGATTGCTGCCTTCAACAGGAATCAGCCGTTCGACCAGTTTACTATTGAGCAGCTGGCGGGTGACCTGCTGCCGAACCCCACTCAGGCGCAGCTGATCGCCACGGGATTTCATCGGAATCACATGCTCAATGAAGAAGGTGGTGTGATTCCGGAAGAATTCCTCGCTGAGTACTGTGCGGACCGCGTTGAGACGACTGCAGCCATCTGGCTGGGACAGACATTGACGTGTGCTCGCTGTCATGACCACAAGTACGACGCCTTCACACAGCAGGACTATTACGGGTTGTATGCGTTTTTTCACAATGTGAATGAGCAAGGTATCGGAAACTACGGAGCACCGATTCGCCGTAACGCTCCACCATTCCTGCCGCTACCCACACCCGAACAAACGTCGCGTCGCAAAGAACTGGAAGATCAGCAGGTACAACTGACTCAAAAGCTGCAGGCGGTGGCCGAGCGTCTGCAGGCTGAACAGCTTCAGTGGGAACAGCAGCAGGTGGCCAGTGCAGAAACGCTGGCAAAACTGCCGGCGGACGTGGCAGCCATTCTGCTGAAGCCCGCCACTGATCGCTCACCAGCCGAAAAACAGCGAATCGTCGATCATCAGCAAGCCACAGACATGGAACGCAAAACTCTGGTCGACAGCGAAGCCTCCATCAAAAAGTCGCTGACAGAACTTGAGCAGCAGACTATGACGACTTTGATTATGGAAGAATTGCCTAAGCCTCGCGAGACTGCAATTCTGATTCGCGGTCAGTATGCGAAGCGAGGTGCGGTTGTCACCGCCAACACTCCGGCCAGCCTGCCTGCGATGGCTACCGACCTGCCGAAGAACAGACTGGGCCTCGCACGCTGGCTGGTTTCATCTGAACATCCGCTGACTTCCAGAGTGATTGTCAATCGTCTGTGGCAGCAACTTTTCGGCCATGGGCTTGTCCGCACGTCAGAGGACTTCGGTGTCCAGGGAGAAGCCCCTGACCACCCTGAGCTGCTGGACTGGCTGGCCGTAGAGTTTGTGCGGAGTGGCTGGGACGTGCAGCACATGCTGCGTCTGATGGCCTCCAGTGCCGTGTATCGCCAGTCGTCTGTGGTCAGCGACCAGTTGCGACAGCGTGATCCTGAAAATCGGCAGCTTGCCCGTGGCCCGCGGTTCCGGCTGCAGTCCGAATTTCTGCGGGATCAGGCATTGGCTGTCAGTGGACTGCTGGTCCGAAAAATCGGTGGCCCGCCTGTCAAGCCTTATCATCCTCCGGGGTTGTACGAGCAGGTGACGGCGGGCAGCGGAACCAATTCCTATGTAGAGAGCAAAGGGGAAGATCTGTATCGACGCAGCATGTACACCTACTGGAAACGCTCAGTTCCGCACCCGGCGATGCTGCTGTTCGACAGTCCATTTCGCGAGGTATGTACGCTGCGACGTTCCCGCACGAATACCCCTTTGCAGGCCCTGAATCTGCTGAACGATCCAACGTGGGTGGAAGCGGCAAGGCTGCTGGCCGGACGGATGCTTTCCGAAGCTGGGCCGGACGCTGCCTCACAGCTGCGGCACGGTTTTCGACTGGTCCTGATTCGGGAACCGGAAGCTCGTGAATTGACCTTGCTACAGGCTGGATACGAGCGGGTGTTGCAGGAGTTTCGCGCGGAGCCAGCGCAAGCGGACGAGTTGCTGAAAGTGGGGGCCACTCGGTCGTCCGAATCACTGCCCGTCGCAGAGCTGGCAGCGATGACGGTGTCGGCAGGCACGTTACTGAATCTTCATGAAACTGTGACTCGGGAGTAGTGTACCGTGGCTGAGCGAGGTTGTTACGACAGGACAATGGCACTGCAGACTGCAGTCGCTCGTCGGCAGTTTCTCGGCCGTCAGATGACGGGGCCTGGTGTGCTGGCTCTGGCCGGGTTGCTGGGAGATACGGCATCGGCTGGTGCCTTAAAGAATTCTGCGGTGAACGCGGCGTCGGGGACAGGGCTGCCCGGCTTGCCGCACCTGATCGCAAGAGCGAAACGCGTCATCTGGCTGACGCAGGCTGGGGCTCCATCGCAGCTGGACCTGTTCGACTACAAACCTCAGTTGCGCGACCGTTTCAACACGGACCTGCCGAATTCCGTGCGAGGCGAACAGCGTCTGACGGGTATGACGGCCGGGCAGCAGCGCTTCCCGGTGTGCCCCTCGGTGTTTCGATTCGGGCAGCATGGTGCCGGTGGGATGTGGTTGAGTGAACTGCTGCCTCATACAGCGAAGATTGCCGATCAGATCTGTCTGATCCGAACGCTGCACACTGAGGCCATCAATCATGACCCGGCGATGACGCTGCTGCAGACCGGACATCAGTTGGCTGGCCGACCTTCTCTGGGGGCGTGGCTGTCTTACGGCCTGGGTTCTGAGAATGCGGACCTGCCGGCGTTTGTCGTGATGATATCGCGACCCAGTGGCCCCACGAATGCTCAGCCCCTGCATGAACGCATGTGGGGTTCCGGTTTTCTGTCACCTCGGTATCAGGGTGTCCGATTCAGTCCAGGAAAGGATCCGGTGCTGTATCTGTCTGATCCGCCTGGTATCAGTCGACAGCGGCGACGGGGGATGCTGGATGACGTGGCTGCCCTGAACCGACTGCATGGGGAGGCGGATGCCGATCCGGATATTGCAGCTCGGCTGGAACAGTACGAAATGGCCTTTCGAATGCAGCGTTCTGTACCGGAGCTGACAGACCTGTCCAGTGAATCAGCGGCGGTGTTTGAGGCGTACGGACCGGAGTCGCAGAAACCGGGCAGTTTTGCGGCCAACTGCATTCTGGCACGACGTCTCGTGGAACGTGGTGTGCGATTTGTGCAGTTGTATCATCGTGGCTGGGATCAGCATGGCAGTCTGCCCAGTGGAATACGCAGCCAGTGTTACGACACGGACCAGCCGTCCGCCGCATTAGTGCGGGATCTGCAGCTGCGTGGCCTGCTTGACGAGACTCTGGTCATCTGGGGCGGGGAATTCGGGCGGACTGTGTATTCGCAGGGAACCTTGACCGCCACGGATTATGGTCGCGATCATCATCCGCGTTGTTACTCCATCTGGCTGGCTGGTGGTGGCATTCGTGGCGGCACCGTGTGGGGCGAGACCGACGACTTTTCGTGGAACGTCGTGCGTGATCCCGTACATGTGCACGATCTGAATGCAACAGTGCTGCAGCTGCTGGGAATACAGCACACGGCACTGACGTATCGTTATCAGGGACGCGATTATCGGCTGACGGATGTGCATGGAACTGTGGTACAGGGTGTGCTGGCCTGAGGAGCGGGATCATGAAGCGAGCGATTTACAGCGTGTCGGGAACGAATACAGTGCGGGGCACATTCCTGCTGCTGCTGGTACTGTGCGGGCTGGCTGAGTTGCATGAATGCTGTTCCGCAGCAGAGCCAAAGCGGATCCCATGGGTCAATGCGCGACTGCGGGGTTCTCCAGAGCCACCTTTGCCATTTCGGGCGGTGCGGGCGTACTCGCAGCTGAAGTTGTTCAAACCTGTGTTTCTGCGAGCTGAGCCCGGCACCGATCGGTTAATCTTTGTGGACCACGCGGGGGACTGGGCCGAACCGGGCGGGTTGCGAGCCTGTCGGGACGCAGCTGATGTCACTGAAAGTACTGCTCTGCTGGCTCTGGATCGCATGATCTATGGATTCTGTTTTCACCCACTCTATCAGCAGAATGGACAGATCTTTCTGCTGACCAATGGTCCGACCAAAGCAGAGAATAAGCAGAACCGCATCAGCCGATTTACGGTGCAGCGGGATGGCGAGCGGCAGATCATACCCGACAGCGAACTGGTGATCCTTGAATGGGATTCGAATGGACATAATGGCGGGGATCTGGCCTTCGGGCCTGATGGATTCCTGTATTGTCCGACGGGTGACGGCACATCGGACAGTGATCCGCTGGCCACAGGACAGGGCGTCAACGACCTGCTGGCCGTAATGCTGCGGCTGGACGTGGATCATCCAACGGCGGATCGCCCCTATTCGATTCCACCGGATAACCCGTATGTGGGTGTAGCGGGAGCGCGTGAAGAGATCTGGGCATACGGTTTTCGTAACCCGTGGCGCATGGCCTATGACTGGCAGTCCAATCAATTGTGGGTGGGCCAAAATGGTCAGGATCTGTGGGAACAGGTGTATCTGGTGCGGAAAGGTGAGAATTATGGATGGAGTGTGCAGGAAGGCAGTCATCCGTTTTACCCCCTGCGGCCACGAGGATCCGAAGCAATTACTTCACCCGCAGCCGAACATCATCACTCCGAGTTTCGCAGTCTGACCGGTGGCATTGTCTACCGAGGTCAGGCCCTCGCGGGACTGGACGGCAGTTTTGTTTACGGAGATTATTCCACCGGGAGAATCTGGATTGTTCGTCACGACGGCCAGCGAGTTGTGCAGAACGAGGAGATTGCCGATACGACTTTGCAGATCACAGGTTTTGCGCAGAACCATGCGGGTGATCTGCTGGTGGTTGACCATGGTGGCGGCTTCTATCGGCTGGAACCTGCCCCTGCGGAACAGCAGGCGGATTTTCCCCGACGATTAAGTGAGACTGGTCTGTTTTCGGACGTGGCGAAGCATCAGATGGCTGCAGGCGTGCTGCCGTATTCTGTGAATTCGCAGCTGTGGTCAGACGGAGCGTGGAAGCAGCGCTGGCTGGCGGTACCGGATCAGGAGCAGATTGAGTATACATCGAATCGAGGCTGGACTTTTCCGAACGGCTCTGTGCTGGTGAAAAGCTTTGCGCTGGAGCGTTCCGCGGGGCAGCCGGCCAGTCGTCACTGGGTTGAGACTCGCATCATGATTCGGCATCAGAATGAATGGGCTGGGTATTCGTATCGCTGGAATGAGCAGCAGACGGATGCCGAACTTGTAGAACGCAGCGGGCGGGACGAACAGTTTGTCATCAGTGATCAATCGGCAAACGGTGGCCAGCGACTGCAGAACTGGCACTATCCCAGCCGAGCCGAGTGTATGGTGTGTCATTCGCGAGCGGCGAATTACGTGCTGGGGTTATGTGAACTGCAGGTGAATCGTCAGCAGGACTACGGTGAGTCTTCAGGAAACCAGCTGCAGACGCTTTCCGATCTTGGTTATTTCACAAAACCGTTGCCGAAGCCTGTTGAGCAGTTGAGCAGGCTGGTGGACCCGCTGGACGAGCAGCAGGATCTGGCGTTACGCGCCCGGTCATATCTGCATGCAAATTGTGCGGGCTGCCATGTGGAAGCGGGAGGTGGAAACAGTCAGTTCAGCGCGGAATTTACAGCCACGATTGAGCAGCAGAAGCTGATTGGTGCCCGGCCGGTGCACAGCACTTTCGACCTGCCGGACTCCGCCTTGGTGAAACCCGGACATCCTGAGAGCTCGGTGCTGCTGCATCGCGTGGCAACACGCGGTCCCGGACAAATGCCGCCACTGGCCAGCAGCGTCAGAGACGAACGCGGTATGCTGTTACTGAAGCAGTGGATCAATGGCCTGACCACAGAGACCGCACCGTAACCGCCAGTAATTCACGTGGGCCCACGGGAACAAATCCGTCAACCCATCGTCGAATGCCCCAGCAACCGTCAGCAAAGGACGTCCACAGATCTGCAGGGACATCATTGGATACCTTCAGCTCAGCAGTGTTCCGTATTCAACTGACGAAATGCCCCCCTCGAGAGCGTGAGGCTCCCGCAAAACCGACGGAAGGTTTTCAGTGTTGAGTTTTCAACCCCAACCGTAGCCCGGGCATTCCTGCCTGGCAGCCCTTACCCATACAAAGCCACCTCGCGGCTCCCAGTTGCCAACCCCGACATCTACATCCTCACCGAGCT
>CAXBSH010000308.1:0-6900 GCA_963977705.1 uncultured Planctomycetaceae bacterium | reverse complement strand
CTTCGTATCCGCATACCGCGCCAGATCAAGCCACATCCGCGCCCAGTGCTCACCAAACTCCTCACGCGCCAGCAACGCATCAACCAGTCGCTCAACTGCCCGCGGATCGTCACTGGAGACAAAAGCTTCAGCCTCGGATATCGTCGGTGGCAGACCTGTCAGATCCAGCGACAGTCGCCGTATCAGAGTATACCGGTCCGCAGGTTCACGCAGCGTCAACCCACGCTCACTCAAAAATCGCTCCACCAGCCAGTCAATACCAGCACTGCCCGCCGGAACACCTGCCCCTGCCATCGGTGGCTCAAACGACCAGTGCCGCCCCCACACAGCGCCCTCGGCAATCCACCGCTGCAGAATCGCCTTCTGCTCAGCCGTCAGTGTCCTGTGAGAATCCGGCGGAGGCATCACCAGATCCGGATCACCGCTGTTGATCCGCTGCACAACCAGACTGGCCCCTGCATCACCAGCAGCAATCGGATGACCAGCCGCATGAACCCGTTTGGCCTCAGACTCCAGATCCAGACGCAGACCCGCTTTCCGCTCAGATTCGTCCGGACCATGACACGAAAAACAATTCGCAGACAGGATCGGCAGTACATCACGCCCGAAACGCACCGGCTGATCTGCTGACACCCCGGAACACACAGGCCACAGCACCAGAATCCAGACTGCCAAACGCATCTGCAAATTCCCTCTGAACAACAAACACATCGTCAACCGCCCACAACATCTGACAGTACACGACCCGCTACGTCGGTCAGTCGGAAATCCCGACCAGCATAACGATACGTCAGACGCTCATGATCCAGACCCAGCAGATGCAGCATCGTCGCATGCAGATCATGCACATGCACCCGATCCTGCACCGCTCGAAATCCAAAATCATCCGTCTCACCATACGTCATTCCACCACGCACACCACCGCCCGCCAGCCACGTTGTGAACCCGTAATGATTATGGTCACGACCGGATCCATTTTCGGATGTCGGAGTCCTGCCGAATTCGCCACCCCACAGAATCAAAGTTTCATCCAGCAATCCACGCTGCCGCAGATCCTGCAGCAACGCTGCAATCGGACGATCAATCGATCGCGCTAATGTCTCGGCCTGCCGATTGTGGTCACTGTGAGTATCCCAGGGCTGGCCGTCGCCGTAATACACCTGAATGAAACGCACACCCCGCTCGCTGAGCCGACGAGCCAGCAGACAGCCCGATGCAAAATGGCCCTCCCCGTATAACTCACGAGTTGCCTTTGTTTCCTGCTGCAGATCAAATGCATCCGTTGCAGTGAACTGCATACGAAACGCAGTCTCCATCGCCTGCAAACGACCCTCCAGCTGGCCATCCGGACCCGTCCGCGACAACTGATGCCGGTTCAGACGACTGATCAACTCCACCTGCGCCGCCTGCATCTCACGACCCGCAGCCTCGTTCCGCAGAAAAGGTATCAGCTTCTCCGGCGTCGGCACCGAATGATTAATGTAGGTGCCCTGATGTGACCCCGGCAGAAAAGCACTGGTCCACAAAATCGAAAATCGAACAGGCTTGCCCGGACACAACACAACATACGACGGCAGATTCCGATTCTCTGATCCCAGACCCCACGACAGCCACGAACCCATGCTGGGACGAGTCGGCAGAATGGTCCCATTGTTCATCAACAACAGCGCCGGTCCATGATTCGGATTGTCAGTCCACGTCGACCGCAGCACACACAACTCATCCACCTGCTGACCGGTCAGTGGCAATAAACTGCTGATCGGAATCCCACTGCTTCCACAGGGACGAAAACGAAATGGTGATGGCAGCAGACCCGCCGTACGCCGCTCGGTCCGAAGATCGGCCTCCGGAGGACGCTGACCTGCATACTTCTGCAACAGCGGCTTCGGATCAAAAAAATCGCCCTGGTACGGACCACCATTCATGAACAGATGAATAACCCGGCGAGCACGCGGAGCAAAATGCCGCAACGCACTGTCACCGCCGTCCGCCAATGCCGTCGCCAGACCCACACTGCCAACACCCGCACCCAGACAACCGATCAGACGACGACGCGTCAGAGCAGCCACTGGATCCGCGGAAAACCAACTAACCTGCTCTGAATCCGGTACGGGCTGCTTCATCAGTCCTGACCCCGCCATCACCAAATAGCACAACACAGAACTGCGAGGCACAGACAGAGTATCAGGCCCGACAATTCCCCGGAAACCCAACGCCGATTATCGCCGAGTCGCTGCGGAAACGCACAGAAAAACAGACGGAACCTGCAAAACATGGCGATTTTCTCTGCACTGAATCCCGCCACACTCCCGACCACTGGATTCTCACTCGCCACCCTGCTAAACCAGACAACACAACAGTTCCGTTCCTTCCCACCCAACAGCTTTCCCGGAGACTGATCATGTCAAATTCGCCAGCTTCCCGACGCCGGTTCGTTACAACCGCACTCGCCGCTTCCGCCACACTGGCCGTCCCCGCCACCTCACACGCCGCCAGACGCTTCGGCAACGAAACCATCATCGGCGAAGGCGAATACAAGTACCGCGCCGTACACAACTTCGCGCAGCTGCCCGACAAATACTCGTGGCAAACCACCCACAATGTCGCCCTCGACAGCTCCGGAAATCTGTACGTCATTCACGAAGGACGCCGTGACCTCAAAGATCACCCCTCCATCTTCGTCTTCGACCCCGCAGGAAAGTTCGTCCGCGCATTCGGTGCCCAGTTCCAGGGGGGCGGACACGGCGTCGAAATTCGCAAAGAAGGCAACCAGGAATTCCTCTACGTCGCCGCCTATCAGCAGGTCAAAGCCTTCGCCAAAATGACCCTGAACGGAGAAATTGTCTGGTTCAAAAAAGCACCCATGGAATCCGGACTCTACGCAGAAGGCGAAAATACCTCCACCGAACCCTCGTGGAACCGCAAAGGCTTCCTGCCCACAAACTTCGCCTTCCTCGACGATGGCGGATTCCTGCTCGCTGACGGCTACGGCACCTTCGCTATCCATCGCTTCGATCGTGATGGTAACTGGAAAAGCTCATTCGGAGGTGCCGGGGAAGGAACTGGTACCTTCAACACCGCACACGGACTCTGGGTCGATAATCGCGCAGGCAAAGAACCCACCATCGTCGTTACAGATCGAGCCCACAATACACTGCAGATCTTCTCGATGGATGGCAAATACCTCGAAACCATCGCAGGCTTCGGACTGCCCGCAAATGTCGAAACTCAGGGCAACCTGATGCTCGTGCCTGAACTCAAAGCCTGTGTCACACTGCTCAATGAAAAGAATGAAGTTGTCGCCAGACTCGGACGCGCCGTCGAACGACTCGATGAAGTCAAAGATCTTCGCGGTAAGCCCGATCAGTGGAAAGACGGACAATTCGTCCACCCACACGACGCCTGCTTCGCACCCAATGGTGATCTGTTCGTCGCCGAATGGGTCGCCACGGGACGCATCACAAAACTTGTCAAAGTCTGACAATTCTCCCCCGCTGTTTACCGTCCACAGAACAGAAAAAACGCCGTCGAAATCCATGTTTCGACGGCGTTTTCATTTCGCTTAAAACACCACAGCAGGCTGATACCACCGGTCAGTTCAGTGTCTGCTGGCCCGGCTTCCAGTTGCACGGACACAACTTGTCAGTCTGCAATGCGTCCAGCACACGCAGTACTTCGTCCACATTGCGACCAACACCCAGATCGTGTACCGCCAGCCAGCGCAATACACCCTGCGGATCAATCAGGTACACACCGCGATAAGCAATGCCCTTGCCGCAATCCAGAACGTCATACGCCGATGACAACTGATGATTCGTGTCACCAATCATCAAATGCTTCAGCTGACCCAGCTCTTTGTGCGAATCACACCAGCCCTTGTGACTGAAAACACTGTCCGTGCTGGCCGTCAACACCACCGTGTTCCGATCAGCAAACTCACCCAGCGCCTTGTCAAATGCAATAATCTCAGTCGGACACACAAACGTAAAGTCCAGCGGGTAGAAGTACAGACACACCCACTTGCCCTTCAGATCAGACAACTTCATGTCTTGAAACTGAGCGTCCGTGCCGTCCTTCGTGCGATCATACGCCTGCAACGCAAGTTCGGCACCAGGTGCCGGCTGGCCAATACGAATACCCATGTTCTAACCCTGCTCACATCAAAGTATCAAAAACACACCAAATGCCACACAAAAACGCCCGGATTGCACTCCGCGACGATCGTTTCACCTGAGTATAGAAGCGGGCATGGGCAATTCAACACAGACTGCACTTTGTCCATAAATGCGATCCACACCATCGACTCACCGCACCACAACCCCGAACATAAGTGTTCGCATGAACACATATCAGGCCCAGTAATTCGAAAAAGTTCATCCGACCATTCCGACTGCAAGCAAAAAATCGCCAGTGCCCATACGGAAACGCGATTGCTCCACGATTTTGACTGTCGCTGGCAAGATTCACCCCGATTTTTTCCGACCGAATCGGGACAGGCGCGCGAATTCCGCCAACGCCGGCACAGAGCCCTGCGTAAAACACGCTGGGGATACTGCGCCCCACAGTTCGTTCGAAGTCGATTTTGCTAATCCAAGCGTGGAATACAGACGTGCTTGATCACTTGCTTACACTCGCCGAAATCCGTAGCCAGGTTCTGACAACGCGAATCGACTGGACGTGGACGTGGCTGGTGGTGTTCGGGATGATGATCGGTCTGACCGCGATTTCCTACGGAACGCGTCCCGGAGTCATTGCTCGCGCGACCACCAAAGAAGCGATCCGCCAGCCGCTGTTTCTGCTGCTGCTGACCATCTCCGCACTGGTCCTGATCGGCAACAGCGTCGTGCCTTTTTTCACCTTCGAAGACGAAGGCAAGATGCTGACTGAATGCGGACTTGCCACGCTCCTGATCGCCGGTGCCCTGCTGGCCGTCTGGACGGCGGGCACCAGCATCACCAGTGAAATCGAAGGCAAAACAGCGATGACTCTGCTCAGCAAGCCGATTGACCGTCGCCAGTTCCTGTTCGGTAAATACATTGGAATTCTGCAGGCTGTCATCTGGATGTTCCTGATCCTGACCGCCATTTTTGCCCTCCTGACCTTCATCAAGGTCGGCTACGACCAGAAAGAGCAGTCGCTGGACGTAACCCCCTATTGGCAATGGATTAAGATTTCTGACGTGGAACTGCCTGTACCTCATCCGGACCGCATGAATGTGGTCGGAGCGATCCTGCCAGGTATTGCACTGACCTTTATGCAGGTCGCCGTACTTGGTGCTATCAGCGTGACCGTGGCTACCCGCCTGCCGATGGTCATGAACCTTGTCATCTGTTTCGCAGTGTTTGTCGTCGGAAATCTGACCGAGATCATCGTGAATTCCAGCGTTGAAGGTCAGGCCAACGAATCCGTGATCTTCACGGCCCGACTGATCTCCATGGTCGTACCATCGCTCTCCGCCTTCAACATCTCATCCGCTGTAGCCACCGGCAGGATTGTGCCACAGGACTATCTCGGACTCAGCCTGATCTACGCCACTGCATACATCGGTGCGATGCTGCTTCTGGGATTCCTGCTGTTCGAGGACCGCGATCTGGCCTGATCCGACAGCCAGCTGCTTCGAATTCCGGGCCTGCACCGCTGATTTCTGCCGATAAACACACCATCCCGCCGTTTTCGATACTGGGGCAGGTGTTATCTTCTTCACGGCTCAGCGTCTGTATCCATTCCCGTTCGAATCAGCGTGCACTGGCACCTCCAGATCACCTCACAGTGATCCCGTGTGCCGCAGGAGCATGTCCAATGTCGTCGTCACCGGAATTCCAGCGGCTGGTTTCTGTTCGCTCCCTGCCTGCTGCCCGGGCGCTGGCTGCACTGCTGCTCGCACTCCTCTCAGCCCTGCTGCTTGTTGTCACTCTCATTCTTCCCGCGGTCGCTGCGCTGGTGCTGCTGCTGCCTGAGTCCGCTGCCGCAACTCAGGTCCTTCGCTATGCCCCGGGGCTGCAGCAGCCGCGAACGGCTGCACTGGTTGCCATCGCCACCATCGCTTCCTTCTGGCTCCTGCACAGTCTGCTGAAAGCATTCGCGCTGTCGGTCTGCGAAACCATGGCTGCCGATATCATCACACGACTCCGAAGGCATATCCATCGCAAAGCACTGCGACTGGAACCAGCCGATCTCACGGGCTCACATGCAGACGATGCCCCCCGAGTCTTCCATGCATCAGCCGAGGAGCTGGAACGTCACATGACAGCATGGCTTGGCAAAGCCTGCACCGCCATACCACAACTCCTGCTCACAATCGTCGCCGCCATACTCCTCGCTCGCCACGTCGCCATTCAGACCGCAGTCCCGGTCATCCTGACAGCCATCCTGCTCCGCCGCGAAAAAAATCGACACCAGTCAGCTGAACAGCTGCTGGATGATCAGGTCGAACGCAGTCGCCGACAGATGGTGCAGACACTCGGCAAAGCCCGAATTGTCAGTGGCTTCGGCATGGAAGACCTCGAACACGCTCAGTTCGACCTGCAACTGACCGAGTATCGGCAGAAACGTACCGCCCTGAGGCAGCAGCAGCGACGCAGCAGACTGGCTGCATGGCTGCTGCTCACTGCCGCTGTCGGCATAGATCACGTAATGGTCGCCGGGGGCGAGGTCTCCCGCCGGGCCCAGCCACACCAGCCCGGAAGCATCGGTGAGCATGACCTGGGACAGGGGAAAGGTCTGGGTATCCCCGTTGTAAATCTCCACCCAATCCGACAGGTCGCCATAATCGTCGGCATAGGATGCGTTGTTGGTCATGATTTCGTTGATCACGACCTTGGGAACAACGATCGCGGGCTCTTCGGATGTGCCGGTGTCGTCGGAAACCGGGACGGTGATGTCGCCGGTATCCAAGGCGGG
>CAXBSH010000307.1:0-6903 GCA_963977705.1 uncultured Planctomycetaceae bacterium | reverse complement strand
TGGCTGTTGTCGGTGCCGACCGTGCTTTATGACGTATCGGTGGGGGCGTCGGGGCAGGTGGTGTCGGGGCAGGCGGTGTCGGGGCCATATGCAGCGGACCCGGTATTTCCGCGTGCTGAACGCTGGCGGATGTGGAGTGGTGGTTTGCCGGAGCCGCCACTGGTGCCACCTCCGGGTCCGGACCAGCGGCAGCTGAATTACTGGATGATGAGTCAGCGGGCCGGTTCGTTGTCGTACACGACCTTTGCCGGGGGGCTTTCGTTGCTGGTCTTTGGTTTTTCTGTCGGGGTCTGCGATCTGCGGGGCTGGCAGTTCCGGCTGTTTGGGACACTGGGAGCCAATTCTCTGGCGGCCTATGTATTGCATGATGTGGCTGCGTGGCTGGTGACACCGTGGTTAACGCGGGAGAGCGGGGTGTTGGTCGTGCTGACGGGCTGGCTGGTTTTTGTGGGGTTGGTGTTCGGGTGTTGTGGTCTGTTGCAGTGGAAACGCTGGTATTTGCGAGTTTGAGGTGGAGTTTGCGGGCGGTTGGGTGGCTGGATTCGGGGATCCGGGGTGCTGTGGGGCTGCCTGACGTTCGATTTCCCTTGTGCGGGCTGGTAGGATTCCCCTGCTGCGAACGGGCTGCAACGTCGTTCAGGCTGACTTCGAAATCTGATTCTCCCACGGAAAATGCTCATGCGGAAATACTCTGTACTGCTCTGTTGTCTGGCGGCAATGTGTGCTGGAACTGCGACTGGAATTGCTGATGATGATCTGAACTGGGTGCGGATTCGGCTGGACGAGCGGTTTCGTTCGGAGGGTGTTGCGGCTGGGGACTTCAATGGCGACGGCAGTCTGGATGTGGTTGCCGGAGACGTCTGGTATGAGGCTCCGCAGGCCGGTTCCGAGGCGTGGCTGGATGGTTCAAAATGGAAGCTGCACGAGGTGCGGATGCCTGGGGAATTTGTAGCGGGCATTGGCTACAGCAACAGTTTCTGCAACTTTGCGAATGACATCAACGGGGACGGTCACATGGACGTGATCATCGTGGGGTTTCCCGGTGATCCTTACCATTGGTACCAGAATCCCGGTCCGGGCAAGGAAGAGCTGTGGAAGCAGCATGTGATCTGGACCAGTGCCTGTAACGAGTCACCCGAGTTTGAGGATCTGAATGGTGATGGGATCCGTGAGATCGTGATCGGGTCTCAACCGGAGGCTCAGATGGGCTTCAACTTTCTGCCGGGTCGAGACAAGCCATTCGAGCAGTCTGCGTTTCATGCGATCAGTGAGCGTGGTGATCCGGGGCAGAACGGCACGTTCAAGTATTATCATGGACTGGGTGTCAGTGATATGAACGGAGACGGGCACCGGGACATTCTGATCGCGCATGGCTGGTGGCAGAATCCGGGGAAAGTCGGCGATGGGGCTCAGTGGAAGTTTCATGCCGTGCGGGTGAAGACGGAGGGTGGTGAGTCACCGTTGCCGGCCTGTGCGAATCTGTATGCGGATGATCTGGACAGTGATGGTGACATGGACATTTTTCTGTCGTCGGCGCATGCGTTTGGTGTGTGGTGGGCTGAGAACACGGGTTCAGGCCCGTGGACTCTGCATGAGATTGACAAGTCCTTCTCGCAGACTCATGCGTTGGAGCAGGTGGACGTGAATGGTGACGGCCAGCTGGATTACGTCACTGGTAAGCGTTTCTTTGCTCATAACGGTGCGGATCCGGGGGAGCACGATCCGGTCGTGATGTACTGGTTTGAGGTGGTGCGTGCGAAGGGTCAGGGTCCGAAGATTGTGCCTCATCGGATTGTGGCGGGCACGGGGACTGGCGTGGGGACTCAGTTTGAGATGATGGACATGAACCGGGACGGTCGCCCTGATATTGTTCTCTCGAATAAGAAGGGCGTAAACGTTTTGATTCAGAAAACTGCCACTCAGCGCTGACAAACTGCCAGAGAAAAACGCACTAGTGGTGAACGCAATGTCAGTTTCTGTTGTGTGATGTGCGTGCGAGTCTGGACATTGGGTCTGGTGCTGTGCAGAATGTTGGGGGCTGCGTTGGACGGTGGTGCGGGGGCGATTTTGTGTTGAGAGTTGATCAGGAGTTTGGGGCGAGTGATGCGTAGTCGTGAGCAATTGTTAGCACATCTCAGGTCGGTGTCGCCGGTGATTGCGCCATCGATGTTGAAGTGTGATTTTGGCAATCTGCATCGTGAGTTTGAGCGTCTGGGTGCGGCTGGCACAGAGGTCGTGCATCTGGACGTGATGGACGGTCATTTTGTTCCGAATCTGTCTTATGGTCCGATGGTGATTGAGCGGATGCGTCAGCATTCGGGTGCGATTTTTGATGCGCATCTGATGATATCGGATCCGGGTCGTTATCTGGACGAGTACGTGCGGGTGGGTTGTGAGGCGATCACGATTCATCTGGAGGCGGTTCCTGAGCCGCTGGGTATTCTGCGAGCGATTCGTGAGCGAGGATTGCTGGCTGGTCTGGCGGTGAATCCTGCCACCGGGTGGGCTCCTGCGGCCCCCTTTGTGGGTGAGATGGATCTGTTTCTGGTGATGAGTGTGCAGCCTGGTTTTGGTGGTCAGAAGTTTATTCCCGGGGCGATTTCGACGATTCGGGAAGCGCGACTGTCTGCTGGTGCGGGGCTTTTGATTTCGGTTGACGGCGGGATAGGGAAGTCCACGATTGCAGACTGTGCTCGCGCGGGCTGTGATCTGTTTGTTGCCGGAAGTTCGGTATTTGATGAACCCTGCTACTCGGCGGCGATGGCCGAGCTGCGGCGGCTGGCGATGGAAGCGCGGGCTGCTGTCTGAGAATCTGTTGTGTATGTCAACAATTGTACTGATACGGGCGTGTTGCACGGACTATGAGGACGCGCATCGTCTGCTGGGGAATCTGAGTGTTCCCCTGAATGCTCGGGGAACCGGGCAGGTGAGTGAGATTGTGCAGCAGCTGCATCAGCAGTCGATATCTCTGGAGGTGATTCTGACATCTCCTGAGGATCCGGCTGCCTGTACTGCGCATGCTGTCGCTCGTTCGTTTCCTCGCCTTAAGGTCCGTGAGCTGGACGAGTTGCGGAACGTGAATCAGGGTTTGTGGCAGGGATTGCCGGAAAACGACGTGCGGCGTCGTTTTCCTCGATTTTTTCGGTCAGGAAAGGAAGATCCGACGGCGATTTGTCCGCCGGAAGGTGAGACACTGCTGGATGCGTGTCAGCGTCTGGAGTCTGTGTTAAGTCGTGCTCTGAAGCGTCACCGCGTCTTTGCTGTGGTTGCTCCGGAGCCGTTGGCATCTGTCATTCGTTGTACTGTGCAGCATCGGCGGCTGCGGATGACGGATTGTCTGTGTGGTGAGGAGTCGGGCGCGCTGGTGCAGGTACTGCAGTCCAGCAGTTTTGAGTCGGCCGGTTTCGCCGGGTTAACAGAGTCGTGTGGTGAATTCGTGCCGTTGACAGGTCAGGGTGCAGAATCATGAGTGCAGTAGAAAACACGAATGCAGCAGCTCAGACAGGCTGGCGTCCCAAGCGGGGCGTTCCAGCGGGATTATGGCTGCGTTGTGATGGGTGTGGTGCGACTGTCTTTCGCAAGCAGGTGGAGCAGAATCTGAATGTCTGCCCCGAGTGTGGCCATCATTTTTACGTACCAACGGCGATGCGTATTCGTCAGTTGCTGGATCCGGACAGTTTTGAGGAGTGGTATCCGGACATGACGTCCGGGGATCCTTTGGGGTTCAGTGACCGCAAGCCGTATCGTGAGCGAGTGGTTGAAGAGCAGAAGAAGACGGGCATGAAGGATGCCTGTACGGTTGGTCGTGGCTACATGCGAGGTCGTCCGCTGGTTTTCGGAATGACGGATTCGGCCTTCATTATGGGCAGTATGGGTTCGGTGGTTGGTGAGAAGCTGACTCGAGCTGTGGAGCGTGCCACGGAGTTGTCTTTGCCGCTGGTGATTGTGAGTGGTTCCGGTGGCGGGGCGCGGATGCATGAGGGAATCATTTCACTGATGCAGATGGGGAAAGTTTCTGCGGCACTGGCTCGCTACCGGCGTGCTCGCGGGTTGTTCATCTCTGTGCTGACCAATCCCACGATGGGTGGAGTGGCGGCCAGTTTTGCATCGCTGGGTGATATTATCGTAGCCGAACCGAAGGCTCTGGTGGGTTTTGCGGGGCCGCGAGTGGTTGAGGCGACCTGCAAGATTGCGTTGCCGGACGACTTCCAGACCAGTGAGTTCATGTTGAAGCACGGATTTATTGACCGAATTGTGGCTCGATCGGATCTGCGTTCAGAGCTGGCTCGCCTGATCGACTATGGTGGTCGGCAGTGACTGTCGTCGCCGTATTGTGAGAGGTAATGACCAGGGCCCGGCTGCGGATGCAGTGCGGGCCTTTAGTTTTTTGCTGGCTGTGATGGATGAGTGGCGGGGATGTGTTTTGCAGGGTTGTTGGTGTTGGTGGGGGGGGGCTGAGTAATGCGAGGCGTGTGGGGTGTGCCGGGGGTGTTGTGTGCAGTGGTGGCAGCGCTGCTGCTTGCCTGTGGTGGTCGTGTTTCGGCGGGCTGTGTGCTGGCTGACGAACAGCGTCGAGAGCAGGCTGTGGAGCCGTCGCTGGACGGCACGTGGCACCCTGTGACAGCGATTCTGGACGGCGCGGACACGTCGCAGTCGATGCGGGAGTCAACGGTGCTCAAGCTGACAGGTGAGCAGTATGCGGTAACGGTGAATGGGACTCCGGATCGTGGCACGTGCGTTCTGGATCGCAGTGTCAGTCCGTGGCGGATGAAGATTCAGGGAACGGTGGGTCCGAATCAGGGTCGCACCATGCTGTCAATTATTGAGTTGACGAAGGAGGACCGATTACGGGTGTGTTATGACCTGGATGGCAGTGAATACCCGGAGCGGTTTGAGTCTGCTGTGTCAACTGGTCGGCTGCTGGTGGAGTATCGTCGCGAGTTGGCTCGCGGTACCGAACTGACCGGTGCGGTGGAAGGTGTGCCAGACGGCGATGTGTTACTGTTGCGGGTTGCGGGTGGGCGTGAGTACCGGGTTCGACTGAACGGGATTGATGCTCCGGAGCTGCAGCAGCCGTATGGCAGGAAGGCTCAGGAACTGCTGGCGGGGTTGCTGCGAGACCGTCCGTTGCGTGTGGTGACTTTGGGTGAGGACCGAGGTGGTCAGGTGATTGGTGATGTGTATGTGAGTCTGGCACCGGGGGCAGCGGAGACGCTGTTGAATGTGGATCTGGTGGAGCGCGGCTGGGCGTGGCATTTTGTGCGTTTTGCGAAGGACAACAAGGCTTTGGCGGAGGCGGAGCAGAGTGCGCGAGCGGCGCGGCGTGGCTTGTGGTCTGAGGACGGTGCGGTGTCACCTTGGGACTATCGACGTCAGCAGGAACAGGCTCCGAAGTAGTGCACTGCAGTTGACTGCTGCTCTGGGAAGTTGTGCTGCGCCCTGCTATGCTCGTGCGTTACGCCTGTGGCAAGCCTGTGTCAGTCTGTCGGTGGAGAGGGTTTGATGATGAAGGCAGGAATGGGGTTAAGAGCTGGTTTGCTTTCCGAGGCACTGGTGATGCGTGTTTTGCGGTTGTGTTCTTTGTGCTGCGTGGCAGTGCTGTTTTGTATCAGTTGTGAGCTGCGAGCGGATGAAAAGCCGGTCAAACTGCCTGCGGGTGTGCGGTTGGAGCGGGATCTGGCTTATGTGGATGGCGGAGATGCAGCTCAGAAGCTGGATCTGTATCTGCCGGAGAAGTCGACAGGTAAGCCACTGCCCCTGATCGTGCATATTCACGGGGGCGGCTGGCGAGGTGGCAGTAAGTTTCCGTGTCCCTTTCTGGGGATGGTGAATCGTGGCTATGCGGTGGCCAGCATCGAGTACCGTTTCAGTCAGCAGGCCATCTTTCCTGCTCAGATTCAGGATTGCCAGGCGGCAATTCGCTGGCTGCGTGGTCAGGCCGACAAGTATGGTCTGGACCGGGAGCGGGTGGGCGTCATTGGTGGTTCAGCGGGCGGGCATCTGTCAGCTCTGGTGGGTACCGCGGGAGGTGCGAAGGCATTTCCGGTGATTGGTGGGCACACGGATCAGTCGGACGACGTTCAGTGTGTGTGCGATATTTTTGGTCCGGCGAATTTCGCGACGGTGATGCAGCAGGCGGCGGACGACAGGAATGTGCGGAACATTTTTCAGTTCAACACGGACAAGGATCCGTATTCGCTGCTGATTGGTGGTCATCTGGAGCGGGATGGCGAGAAGGTGGCGGCGGTGAGTCCGGTGCACTACATCACTCCGGATGATCCTCCCACGCTGATCCTGCACGGAACTCACGATGCGCTGGTGCCGTATGCTCAGAGTGTTGAGTTTGCTGCGGCCTTGAAGGAGCGAGGAGTTCCTGTCTGGCTGCAGACACTGCCGGGCTCGGGGCATGGTGGTGCTGCTTTCAGTAAGCCGTCTGTCATGACTCTGATGGGCGACTTTTTCGACCGGCACCTGCGGGGGGTTGAGGTTGAAGTGCGTTTGGTGCCGGAAGCAGAGCTGGCGGTGGAGCCACCGGCTGGGAAGTAATGAGTCCTGGATTTCTCAACGTTCCGGGTCTGGTCGATCAGGTTCTGATTGCCTGCAGTTATCTGTCGTGATAGGCTGCAGGTCCACTTCTGTGATTTCCCCACGAATTCTCACCTCCCTCCCGTCTGTCATGGAATCCTGCTGATGCTGAGGATGTCTGCACTTTTGCCCGTTCGATCACGAAGTTGCCGTGGTTGGACAGTGCGGCATTGTGTGGCGGGTGTCTTGCTGTTGTTGTCCTGTGTGCTGACAGCGGGATGGGCGGTGGCGGGTGAGGACGGTGTGGTCAGGGATCTGCGGCAGTCACGTGAGGCTGGCCGGCAGCAATCGGCGTTGCTGAAGTCTGCGCAGCAGTCC
>CAXBSH010000306.1:0-6909 GCA_963977705.1 uncultured Planctomycetaceae bacterium | reverse complement strand
GCCGGCTGCAGACGGGTCGGCAGAGGTCTGAACCAGCAGAGGTTCAGTATTTCGGGCCGCGAGACTTCCGGTGAATGTGATATTCAGAATGAACTGACTGGTCTGGTCTGTTCGTTCAACTACGACTGTACCCGGTGACAGCAGTGTGTTCAGAGCAGTCTGGATGGCTGACGCTGAGGCTGCCAGCGACAGGTTTCCGGTCCATCGAGTTGCTCCCTCGAATGGCAGCCCGAGGCGGAAGTTTCCGGTCGCTGTGCCATGTTGTACCGTGACACGCTGCACTTCATTGGTACCACCGGATGAGCTGCCGAAAACATATTCGACGGAAGAGTCTGCCAGAACAGTTCCATTGAAGCCCGGAATCTGGACTTTGAAGCGGGGTTGACTGATTGTTGATGTCTGAACAAACTTGACCGTCACCTCGGATTTGCGGGTGACATACTGCAGACCCTCACGCAGTTTTCGGCCGATATTTGTGGGATCGCTGGTTGACCAGTTGATCGTTTTTGTGCGACCACCGCTGCTCAGTGTGTAACTGCCGCCTGTGGTGCCATTGTAGAACTGGAAATAAACGATGCTGCTGGTACCGCCTTTGCCCTGAGTGACCTCTTCGACTGATGTGGCAATGACTGTCGGAGGTGGGCTTTGCTTTTGAATCAGGATTTGTTGAATTTCTGACGCAGCTGGAACGCCCCGTGACAATTCTGCCACAGATGTTGTGACCGAAGGAGTGGTCTGTGTCGGCTTATTGATTGTCAGAGTTCGAATCAGGGCTGTGCTGGTATACCCGTCGGTTGTCTCCGTGACGATCGCAGAAACGGAGGGTGTGGCGACAACCGGCTTGTTGATGACCAATTCCTGAACGTGACTGGTACCAGGTGCACCATTTGACAACTGCGTGACTGTGCTGGTGATCGTTGGAGCGGGGGGCTGTGAGGCGGTAATCGTAATGGTCTGGACCTCACTCATGCCCAGTCTGGCTGCCGTCATCTGCGAGACGGTGACAGACCCCGGTGACTGGTCAGGTGATGAGACTGTGAGTCCATTGATATCCTGTTTTGCGAGTGATCCTGTGAATTCGATGATGAAGCCCTGGTGACGCGATCCCGTAACCAATACGTTGCCAGTTCCGATACCGGGCAGACCAGCCAGAGCCGTTGTGATTTTTGTACATACAGCAGTATCACTGTCGGCGCGTGAAATGGTTGCTGCTGCCGAAACCGGTGAACCACTGGCTGGCTGATAAGTGAATGTCAGGGCTCCTGTTGTGTCGTTTGCAACCTGCAGTTGGTACTGCGTGTTGGCCGATGAAGCGGGCACACCAGAGTTTGAAGAAAGCACACCTCTGTTAATTGCTACGGCAAGGTTCGTTCCTTCCACCTGAAATGCTGTTCCACCGACGAATTGTGCCAATCCGGCTGTCGCCTGAAGCGTGGTCCATTTCCGGCTGGGTGTCTTGAGATCGGTTATCAGAGCGAGTCCGAACCGGGCATCACCGAGTTCAAAGCCGAGGGCATTACTGTTGGTAGCGGGGCCATTGAGTCCTGCAAAGGCTGTGATGTCTGAACCACCCAGCGTGAGCAGTTCTGCGGAGACCGTGGTGGCATCGGAGAGTGTCACAGTCTCCTGTCGTTTATCGACGGCAAAATTGCCGGAGACGCTGAAGAAGTCAAACAGGCCGACATTCAGGCTGCCGGAAGCACGGAGGACCGGTCCCAGGGCACTATCGACATCGAGTACCAGCGAGGTACTTCCTCCAGTTGCCAACTCCAGTGGTTCCACACTGTAATTGACAAGTGTCGCGTCGACGGCCGGTCTATTGATAAGCAGGCTCAGGTTTGAGGACGACAACGTGACTCCGGTCAGGCCCGTCAGTGATGCTGCTCCAACGCTGGCCTGCAGCGTTGTCCATTTACGTAAGTTATTCTGGCTGTCCGTAGCCATGGCGAGGGCAAACTGAGTATCACTCAACAGAATTCCAACAGGAGATTCTGAGTCGTAGTTGACGCCTGCGAATGCATTGATGTCGCTTCCGGCAACCGTCAGCAGAGCGGCTGTGACAGTGGATTCATCTGACAGAGTCAAGGTCTTTGAGGACTTTGTAACGGCGAGGCTGCCTGTGACATGGAAGAAGTCGCCGACTCCGAGGGTCAGTGTCCCGGCAGCTTCAAGCACAGGCCCACGTGCACCATCAAAGTCAAGTGTTACTCCTGTGTCCACGGTGACACCGTCAAGTGTGTCGGTGCCGGTCCTGACGAACAGCATTTTGCGAGCGAAATCGAGGACCTGACCTTGTGAATCCGGTTGATTTATGGAAAGTGTCAGGTCGTCGGCGGACAGCGTGACATTTGGTATTCCGACGATTTCTACACTGCCAGCCGTTGCTGAGAGAGCTGTCCACTGGCGATCTGGCTCGGCTTTGGAAGTAGCCAGCACAAGTCCGAATTCGACATCGGACAGCACAAGTCCTGCTCGGTTACTGCTGTTACCGTTCACACCCGCAAACGCATCGACATTCCTGCCGCCGATTGTCAGCAGATTTACGTCCTGCACAGTGTGATCATTATCTGCGAGGACAAATTGATCGCTGGATTTCTGGACAGCGAAGGAACCGGCGAGTCTGACAAAGCCGAACAGATCAACGTCCAGCGTTCCTGAGGCCTGGAGAACAGGACCGTCTGCAGCGTCATAGTCCAGCGTAATGACGGTGCCTGGTATTGCCAGTGGAGTCGCGCTGAAGTTTACTAACTGACCATTTGCAGCTGCTCGACTGATGTCAACGGACAGATCAGTGGCCGAAATTGTTGCTCCAGCAATCCCGACAGCCGCGATGTTTCCTGCGGTCGCTTTCAGTGCGGTCCACTGCAGCTTGTTATCAGTCTGCGACGTGGCGACGGCGATGCCGAGATCGACATTTCCAAGTGCCAGTCCCATCGCATTTTCCTGCCCTCCATTCACTCCGACAAACGCCGCGATATCGGCAGCACCTATTGTCAGCAGGTCGACGGGTGTGGCTGACGTAT
This sequence comes from uncultured Planctomycetaceae bacterium, assembly GCA_963977705.1. Classification (GTDB taxonomy): domain Bacteria; phylum Planctomycetota; class Planctomycetia; order Planctomycetales; family Planctomycetaceae; genus SXXK01. Next base: position 3,886 of record CAXBSH010000306.1, on the reverse strand, counting down.
CTGTGCCAATAGCCAGTTCTGTGACTGACTTTTGAATGGTGAAGCTTCCCTCTGTGTGAAGGAACTGCGAGACGGACAGGTTGAGTGTTCCTGATACTTCCAGGAGTTTCTCAGACAGGTCCAGTACAATCGGTGAGTCGCTGCCTGTGGGTATTACCAGAGGAGTGTCTGAGAAGTCCGCGACTGCAGTCGCTGGCACTCCATGTAGTGTGCCACCTGCCTCGTTCAGCGAGACGGTCAGGTTGGTGCCGGTTGCAGTGAGTTCTGAAATGCCCACGAGTTCAGCGATTTCGGCAGTGGCGTACGCTGTCGTCCACGTGCGTTGATCCTGACCATCGAGGTCATTGGCGGGGGAAGCAAACATCACACCAAATGCTGCTCCGGTGACGGAAAGTCCGAACGCGTTGTCGGTGGCTGCATGTGTACCGGCGAAGACATTGAGATCGTGACCTCCCAGTTTCAGCATCTCGACAGAAACAGGAGTTTCGCTGCCGCTGACGAACAGGTTCTGAGTTGACTTCTCAATCGAGATGCTTCCGGAGAGGCTGAGGAAATTCTGGATTGTAAATTCGGCGGTGGCGGCTGCGCTTTGCTGGTTTGCGCTCAAATCGGGAATTACGACGGTGATACCATCGACAGTGACTGTCCGCTGATCGATCGCAGTCCCGGCTGTGTTCTGAGCAACGGTGGCTATTCCATTGATTTCTCCCAGACCATCGCCGGCCAGAACGAAGTTGCCGGATGCGTAAAGCTGGCGAGTGCCGTTGGCGTTCAGCAGCACAGCCGCGGTGCCACTGGAGACTCCGGCGTAAAAGCCGGATCCGGCCTGCAGTTCAGCAGTGACCTGTGATGCGACGGCCTCGATATCCTGTCCGACTCGCTGAAACGCTGTGTTGCCGGCGAGATGCAGAAAGTGGCCCACTTCGACGTTCAATCCGTGCGCTGCCAGCACCATCAGGTCCGTAGCTGCGGGAAGGTCCGTGAATGTGTAGTTGACTGGGCCAACGCCGATCGTTTCATCGGTGTATTCAGTGCCTGTCGTGTTATACCGCAGCACTGCCGATTCGGCTGATGCGGACGCAAAGTCTCCGCCGGAAAGTGTAAAGGCGCCCTGAACCTCGAGTGCCATGGAATCTGAGTCTGTCAGAACAAGTCCGAGACTGGCGTTAGTGACGCCTGCCGAGAAGATGCCTGCGCGCATGCTGGCCGTCAGATCGGTCGCAACTGCTGACACATTTTCGCCCGATACGTCAAACGCAAAGTCGCCTTGCAGCGTAGCAAAACCGTTGACGTCAAATTCAAGATTCTCACCGGCAAACCGTCTGGCATTGGCCGGTACATCAATGGAGATTGATACGCCGTCAACCGTGACCAGGCGATGCAGGTCCGTTGAGAGGGTGCTGCGTTCGGCGAACAGTGTCCCGGAGAGAGAAAATCCAGTTATCCCGGTCAACGCCGCAGTTCCGGTTGCTTCAAGTGCGTAAGTGTTTGTGTTTGTCACGACCAGCCCAAAGCTGGCATCTGTGATCTCAACCCCAGCCGTGTTCTGATCCAGGTTGACATTAATATCGGTGCCAACGACTCGCGTTTCGTTACTGCCCTGGGCAAATGCCAGAGTACCCGAAAAGTTGGCAAATCCCGGCAGGGAAACACTGCCTGTGCAGCTGAAACTGCTGTTGGTCTCGTCAAAGTAAGTACTGAGAAACCTGCCAAAAGCATCGCGTTGAGATTCAGGAGGCGCAAAACGCAGACCACTCGGGATGGCTTTCACCTCAAGGCAGAGGCCGTCATCGACGACAGTGATATCGAAATAGCGATCATTGTCTGGGAATGAATACAGGCCGAAGGCAGTGGAAAATCGGCCTGAGACTGTGGCTGTCGAAGGCAGAGTGAGGAACTGGAATGAAGTGCCGACTTCGGGGACGTAGTTATTGACAAGCCGAACATCGAGCAGGCCGTCAAGACTGACTGGAAGTGAACCCGTCACGTTGATCTGGTCATATCCATCGATGTTGTTTCCTCCGGATGGATTTCCGGGAACAGCACCGCCAATCTCAATTTCCAGGGCGTCATTGGCGGTCAGCTGAAGACTGCTGTAATTCAGAACCTCGGTGAGATCGCTGGTCAGCATGAACCGCTGTTCCAGCGACTGCGAGTACAAGGCAAAATCTGCGGTGGTTCTGAATCTGCCGCGATCAGCCGAGGAGCGACTGCGAGTTCTGCGTGCGTGCACTGAACGATCGTTGAGGTCAAGCCGCAGGCGATTCCAGAGTTGACGCAGACTCATAGCAGACTGACCTCAATGGAAGAGCAGAGGGAATGGCTACAGGGGGAATCTGAGCCGAGGTACGGATCATGCTGTTGGACGAGGTGTTGTAGGTGACCAGACTGGACCCCAAAGGACAGGCTTTTGCAACGCCTGCCGAGAGTTGTTGGGGCCATGGCTCTGGATCATGAACCGCGTACTGTCTGTCGGCAGGTGGCAGAAGTCATCCGAATCAAGCGTAAAAAAGGCAAAATAGGGGATATGGGGGCATTCGTATTTTTCCCCATGTTCTTCGTGGGTTGATGCACAGTGACGTAATTTTTGCGGGGTTTTGAAACTCGAGCCGTTGGGCGAGAAACTGGCCGTCAGCAGTTCCGGTTCTCAGGTTTCATGCAGACTCTCCCGTCACTGGGAAAGACACCGCGATGATTGCGAACCTTCGGAGGAAATCATCTTGCAGGTGAGGGTGTGTCAATTCGGGTTGGAAGCGTGTGAATTGGCGAGCGAGCGCGTTTCCAGTGGTTGAATTTCGCAGTGCATGAAAATGCTTGCTGGCGCCCATCTATGGTGAATTGCGGGTAAACCCTGGTTTGGGACTGCGGGGCTGCTGTTGAGTCAGTGGGTGGCGGGCATGGCGTTGACCGAGCTGGTGCTCGGTGGTCCCGGGGGCGGGCTACCGTAGTCTGGGCTTTAGCCCGGGCGCGCACTGCACGCGCCCCTTGAAAGCCTCGGTGGTTGTTAAGGATGGGGCCGAGCAGGAATGCTCGGGCTACGTTTGTGACCGCGGGGTCGTTACCGAGCTGGTGCTCGGTGGTCCCGGGAGCCGGGCCACTGTAGCTTGGGCTTTAGCCCGAGAAGTGTCCCGCGTCGCCGCAACCGTAGCCCGGGCATTCCTGCCCGGCAGATCTTAAGCACACACAGAGTTGCTGCGCACCTCACGCTTACCATCCCCGGCCATACCGTGTGGCGATTGCTACGGGGTAAAACGGGGCCCTTGGGGTCGTTACCGAGCTGGTGCTCGGTGGTCCCAGGGGGGGGATCGAAGGGCGCAAAAGGAATGCAGGCGGGCTGAAGCCCACCCTACGGAAAGACAAAGCAGAATGCACGCGGGCTGAAGCCCACGCTACGGGGAATGGAATCGCAGAATCAACGCCGGTGCTATTCAAACAACCCCTCAAGAGGATTCGCGAAGAGGTCGTCCAGTGAATCCAGATCCACCGCTGCGTCGGTGACGTCAACTCGACCAACCGACAAAGGTTGACTTGCTGACGATCGCTGACTTGTGGGCAAAGTGACAACCTCGGACGACGGATCCGCGGGCAAACCTTCGCGTTCAATGAGGATCAGGTTGGTAGCTGGGGTTTGTACCGTGGCTGCAGTCTCGAACACATCGCGGCGTTTTGCCTCAACCGGTTTCGCAAGATTGCCCGCGGGGAGCAACACGTCCTCGGCCGCAGTAACCGGAACGGCTCGTCGCTGGCCCGGCAGGATCGTGCCTGACATCAGGTCGTCACCAGCGGTCGCTGGATCCAGATCGCTGAGGCCAAGGATGTGGCCCAGTTCGTGTCGCATCACTGTGCCAAGGTCGACGGCGCTGGTGGGGACCGGGCCGCTGCCAAC
>CAXBSH010000305.1:0-6948 GCA_963977705.1 uncultured Planctomycetaceae bacterium | reverse complement strand
GCGGCACCCATTGGTCCTGCTGCTGTGAAAACAGACCGGGATATCCGGTCAGTACATCAAATTCCTGCAGGGCGACGCTGGCCTGCGCGGTGTTGAGCTGTTCCTTTTCAGATGCCGTTTTCACCTCCCGCTGCAGGCTGCTGTTGGCTCGAGCGAACTCGCGTGCCAGACTGAAGAATTCGGCCGCGCGGATCTGAGCGGACAGATCAGCAGACTGCAGCAGCGGTCGTGTGAGTTCGGTCACCGCCTGTGATGCTTCAGACTGTCGGTCGGCAGCCACCAACGCTGCCAGCCAGATCATGGAATCGAAACCGCTGGGTTCTGGCAGTTGCCGATATGCCTCAGCGGCTTGCGCGTAGTGCCCCAGAGCATACGACAGATGGACCACACACCGCTGAATTGTTTCAGGCTTGTGCCGAATTGATCCAGGCGATTCACCGAGCCAGTATTGCAGAGCTGCTTCGGCGGATCCCGTAAAGGGTGCTCCCTGCATGTGCAGCAGCGATGCCAGCAGCGGAGCCTGGCGACTCTCCGGATCCAGTTGCAGTGCCTCGCGCACAGCCTGCGGACCAGCATCGCCCTCCATACGATCCGACTGCAGCAATTGCTGGACGCGCTGCAGCCGCATTTCGGCAGTGGCCCGTTGCGTCGCGGGTGTGGGATTCAACTTCAAACCTGTGTTCAGCAGCGATTCGGCCGTCGCTGCGTCGCCGGTTAACACCAGCAGATATGACAACCGCAGACGCAATTCCGAATCTTTCGGTTTCTGCTTCAGCTGTAATTCAAGGTCGACAAGTCTGCGCTGCACAAGCACATCGTTCGGCTTGAGTCGACCATTGCGTGCCAGCAGATAGATTAATGCATCCGCGTATTCTGAATCTGCTTCGGCAGCCTGCCGCTGATGCCGTTCAGCCAGTCCGATCTCGTCGACCGTCAGATACAGCTGCGACAGCATGCGATGTACCTCGGCAGTGGTGTGACCCGTTTCCAGCGCTCGCTGCAGGTGAGTGATCAGCTGCTCCGTTGTCTGTTTTTGAAACGGCTGATCTGAGAGTGCATTTTGCACGATCCACAGGTGAGCCGGGCCATAACCACTGGGACCAGGGTTTGCCAGCCGCTCAATGGCCTCCCAACCTGCCTGCCGACTGCGATGTTGCCAGAGAAACTCGGCGACTCGCATCCGTCGTGCAAGGTCATTCGGCTGCAACCCAGCCAGCGCCTGCAGGCACAATTGCTGCGTATCCAGATCCCCCTGCTGCTCAGCCAGCAGTAATCGATTGCTGTAGAGACTGCCAACCGTCAGTACATCGCCGGCAATACGGTTTTCCACCAGTACAGCTGCCAGCAGAAGTGTGCTGCCGGGGATGGCGAAGTACAGGCAGGAGACTTCACGGGACAGGGCCCAGTCCTTCAGGAACGATTGCAGAAAGCTCCAGATCGGCAGGCGATGTCCATCTGAGGATCGCAGTCTGATCTCGGACCACTTTTCAGGCAGCACACCACTCACCGCACGCCCCCACAGGCGATTGAGAGGATTACCGCTGATGCGAGGAGTGGCCGGTCTGTCGTTTCGCAGGACGGGTGCAGTCAGAAACAGAACAAGGTACTGCATGGACCAAAGCAACAGACAACCGGGCAGCAGCATCAGCAAAGGCCAGCCCTGGACAGGGATCAGCTGGCTGCCATCCGAAATATCCAGAATGGCCAGTAGACAGGCACAGAAGTATCCTGGCAGCGAACAGATGATCGCGAGGGGCAGCGTCAGCAGGACCTGCGGCAGCGTCCGGCCGGCATGGAACAGCACGAGGGTTGTCAGCACCAGCACTCCGGACAGCCCGCATGGGGACTGCAGGATCCCACTCAGATCCACGGTTGCAGACAATGTGCCTGCAGTGCTGCCGTCAGAAAAATGCCAGTAATGCAGTGAGCTGGCCAGCGTGCTGGAATGCAGCAGCAGTCGCTGCGACAACTGCTGCAGCGTGAAAACGCCTGGAATCGGCGGCAGGCCTGTGAACAGCATCAGTAACAGCAGCACGCGACCGCGGTTCGGCAGTCCAGCCAGCAGCGTCAGCAGGTAGACCCCGACTGCAAAACCAAGAGCCGCCAACCAGTCCGAGTCACGAACTGCTATGGCCGGCAGCAGTAGTACAGCGACCAGCAGCAGCAGCGTACTGTGCAGCCTCCACGTCCAGACACCATGGATTGCTGGCCGCAGTTTCCAGCACAGCACAACCACCAGTACAGCAGCTGGCCAGTTCTGTGGCAGCAGCAGGCTGCGGGCCAGAGATCCACTATTCAGAATCAGTGTCAGCAAGGGCAGCAGCAGGCTGACGATTCTGAGGATCTGAAACATGGTCGGCACTCATACCGTCAGTGTTGGCAACTTGAAGATGTCGCAGGTAAGTTGTCCATCAGGGATCCGTCGACTTCAGGGACTGGCTGCGTCGCTGGTACTCTTCAGCACCGGCTGTGTCTCCCAGTTCCGTCGCAGCCTGAGCCAGCAGTTGCAGTGTTTCCGAATAATCGGGTCTCAGCTGCAGCGCTGCTTTCAAATCCAGTTGTGCCAGCTTTGTATTTTTCATGGCCAGATACACTTCACCGCGGGTTGCCAGTGTGACGTGATTATCCGGCAGCAGCTGCAGAGCTTTGTTCGCCAGCTCAAGAGCCTCTGGCAATCGCTCCGACTGGCCCGATCTCACAATTGCAATGGCCAGATTGTTCTGCACACTGGGATTGGGTTGTTGAGCGGAAGCGTTTGCCATTTCCAGCCAGCGAATTGCCGGTTCGAACTGATTGTGCTGCAAAGCCCGAGTTCCGAGGGTCGCGAGAATCTGTGTGGCATCTCTGGCCGTGGCACGATGCTGTAATAAAGCATCATCTGCCGCCCGCCCCACGATGCCTCCTGCCAGTGACAGCAGATACAGTCGATCGGCAGCACGGCCGGCAAGTTGCGGTGACTGCAGCGTGGCAACGATTAACTTTCGAATCCGAGGAACGGAAGCATCGGGGATCTGTGGACTCCAGGCCTGCTGCAGATTGCGAAAGTGACCGGGATAACTCAGCAGATAATCCAGCTCATGCAGCGCGATCCATGCACCTCCGTACTGCAGCAGTTTCTGCTGTGCGGTATCCGTCGTGTTGGTTGCGGCGTCCGGGAGGCAGGCCTCAGCATCTGTGAAAGCTGCCGCTCGACAGAACAGTTCAGCGGCGTTCAGTCTGGCGGGAATGGTCCCGACGGCCAGCAGGGGTGCCGCAGCAGACTTCGCTTCGGCGAGAGCATCTGATTGTCGCCCCGACTGCATCAAAGCAACGATGACGATGATCGCGTCTTCAGCACGCTGTTTCGAGATCCGAGCGAACAGCTCGACTGCCTCGGCCGGGCGGCCTGCAGCAAATGTCAGAAGGGCCTGCCTGCGTTGAGCCTCGGGATCCTTTGAAGCTTCCGCCACCGATTTCCAGTGCTGCTCGGCCGCCACCAGATATTCACCGAATTCCGCACCTTCAAGCCGCAGCAGCGCCGCCAGCGGAGGAGCCTGTTCGTTGGTCGGATCCAGTGTCAGAGCCTCGCGGACTGCCAGCAGGCTGCTGTCCCCGATCATCTGTGCCCCCGACAGCTCAGCACGGACACCAGCCAGTTGCACCTCAACCAATGCCTTCCGCAGGTTGGATGAATCACGCAGGCTGAGTCCCGTTCTGAGCAACTGCTCGGCCTCAGCCGTGCGGTCTGTCAGTCTCAGCAGTGTGCTTAGTCGGGTTCGCAGTCCGTCATCGCTGGGCCGCTGCTGTAAATCGTTTGAAAGTTGCTGCACGCGACTGGCCAGCAGCTGCTGATCCGGCAGCGGACGTCCGCTGCGGCGACAGTAAGACACCAGGTCATCCACGTACTGCAGATCTGAGTTGGCAGCTTTCCGCAGCTGAGTTTCCCCCATCATCTGTTCGCCGCTGCGAAAATACAGTTGCGCCAGCAACGCATGAGCCTCTGCGTTTTCGCCACTCGACTGCAGCACCCGCTGCAGGTACTGAATCATCTGCTCATCCGGCAATCGCCGAAATGCTTCAGCTGACATCGAGTTTCGAACAATCCAGAGCTGAGCATCGGCTGCCCCGAGCACCGTCTGCTGGGCAATCGATTCGTATTCGGCCCAGCCCGCCTGCTGCGATCGTTGATTCCAGAGGAATTCCGCCAGCCGTAGCCGTCGCTGTGGATCCGAAGGAAACTGCGAGATCAGAGCACGCAGCAGCAGTTCCTGTCGGTCGGTGTCCTGCTGCTGAATCGCCTGCTGCAGCTGTTGCTGATACAGGATCCCCACGGATTCATGACGGCCGACCAGAGTCGAGTTGAGCAGTGGCAGAGCGACGATGACCAGCACGACCGGCAGCGAGCGTGTGAATCGCTTCTTCCGTCGAGACAGAAACCAGTCCTTCAGAAATTCCGTGATGACCGCGTGTGGTGACAATCCGAATCCGCGCGTGGAGAGCAGGCGGATCTCGCCAACCTGCTGCACCGTGCGACCAGCAAACGCGCGATCCCACAAACGGTTGAAGGCATTCTGTGAGGTGGATTCAACAGTGCGACGGTCCAATGGAATAATGGCACCAGTCAGGAGCAGCATGAACTGCTCGGTGGACAGCAGCAGCAGTGCCGCGATCGGTAACATCAGAATGGGGTACAACCAGACAGGCAGCAGCGACCAGCCTGCGTTTGTCAGCACAATCGCCAGCACCAGGCAACCGAGAGTGTGCATCCCCAGAATTGGCAGCGCCAGCAGCAGTGTCAACAGGATCTGGAGCAGCGTTCTGTTGCGGTACAACAGCCAGCAACCCAGCAGCAGTAACAGACCGGAAATTCCCGCCGGAGACTGCACGATCTGAGTCAGGTCGAGCGTCCCGCGCGAGGTTGTCATCGTCAGACCAGTGCGCGCATTCCAGACGCCCAGCAGACTTGCCAGCGTACTGGCGTGACTGCTGAGACGGTCGGACAGCAGCGAGTGCAGGGGATTGCTGTACGCCGGAGGCAGCCCGGCCCCAGTAAGCAGCAGGACCAGTAGCAGTCGGATTCGCAGATTCGGAGCCATCGCACCGAAGGCTAATGCCAGAGCCGTACACAGCGATGCCGCAGCAAACCAGCCAGAAGCGCGCAGGTAGGCGAGGCTGATCTGAACGACGGCACTGCACGTCAGCAGAATTGTGACGCGATCCTTCGGCACTGGCCGTTGCCAGAGCGATCGCAGCAGCCACAGCGCTAGCCCGACTGTACCCGCCAGATGCAGCCAATGCTGCGGTTGCAGCAGCTGCGTCGGCAAGGCCGCAGAACCGGCAAGACACGGTAACATGATGAGCAGGACAAGACCCGCTCTGAGTAGCCACGACACTTGCCCCGCCCCCCGACCAAGGAAAGTCGACCCAGATCACATAACATCCGGCAGACTAAGGGTACAGTCCGAGGCTGTCACGATTTGTTACGCGACAACCGACTGAAATGCACGAGTTTTGGCTGAATGTCCACAAAATCCGCAGATTCACCACTGGCAGCTTAACACCTGCCACCGGGCAGTCGGAGATTCTGCCAGTTTGTAACTCTTACAAAGTTCAGATCCCGAAAAATCCCCCACTTGAATGGCTGGCGATGGATGGCGACCGCGCGGGAGGTTGGAAACCGTGCTCAGCGAGCAATTTCTGCCGATATTTCAGGCGTTTGATGCGTCTGTGTCGCTTGTTTGCAGACGGCAGCCATGTCAGGATGTTTTTTTGCAATTTGGCACTGCAATTGCATTTCAAAACTCAGGTGACACGCAGCAGGGCAAGGAACACGAAGTGATGGAAAGCGTAGGATTTCTACTGTCTGTAAAACGCAGGCGATACGATCCGTTTCAGGCATTGGAATCGTGGCTTCCACTGCTGATTGCAGCGGTTGTTCTGATTCTGCTGATTTGGGCGATTTTGAAGTTTCTTTCGAAAATGCACGAAGACGTAGATCCTGCCGAGGCGGACCGTGAGATGCTGCAGGCTCTGCGTGATTTGCGGCGTGAAGGTGACTTGACCGAAGATGAATTCCGATCCATCAGGGGGAAACTGTCGAACCGTTTGAACACTCTGCCGACTGCAGACCAACCCGCAGAAAAAACTCGGGCAAAATCAGCGGAAAATGCCGCAGAAAGCAGTCCACAGTCGCTTGTGAACAAGCTGTCGCCAGAACCCAAAAACACCGAACTGATCTCTGGCTCAAAGGAAGAATCAGTTCAGCCGGAATAAAACGGCAGATCGAAATACGTTCCCAGACTTGTTACGGATCTGCAGCAACTCGATGCACACCCTTAGCTTTGAGAATCCGAATTAGAAAGGGCACGAAAAACCGTTGGGAAACTGATGGCCGGCAGCCAGCAGAATTCTGATGGGGAAAAACAACAGGTGCCGCTGTGGGCTACCGGGCTTTGGCAGCGGCACCTGCAGACGGGTTCAGACGGTGCAGACTGCGTCAGCAGTTTTCGCCGTTTGAACCCTCAGACTGATCAACGTCGGCAGGGATGCCGGCCACCACGGAGCGAAGGTTCCAGAGATCTGTGCACTCGGGCGTAACAACAACTCAAAGACTCCTGCCTCCAGAGTCATGCAGAGCGGTTGAATTCGCAGAGTGACTGAAGCATTCAAAGGCAAAACGATGGTATCGGGCAAGGATTTCGGTTCCGGCAAAACGTCGCAGCAGGGTAAGCGCAACGCCAACTGCTCATTCTGCCGCAAGAACTATCGTGAAGTTGGACCATTGGTGGAAGGTCCGGAAGACGTTTACATCTGCGGCGAATGCATCGACCTGTGCCAGTCGATCCTCGACCAGGAGAAGCGCCGCCGCGGCACGAGCAAGCAGCTGTTCACGTCGATTCCTTCGCCGCGTGAGATCGTCGGTCACCTCGACCAGTACGTGATCGGCCAACAGCACGCGAAGCGGGTGCT
>CAXBSH010000304.1:0-6968 GCA_963977705.1 uncultured Planctomycetaceae bacterium | reverse complement strand
CCTTGCCCTTGCGAGAGGCTTAGAACTGCAGGTCGAAGGGCAGGAGCAGCAGGACGTTTTCGCGTGTCATGAGTTCCAGGATGGGCAGGTAGCGAATCGCGGGGCGCAGGGGTTCCGGCAGCTGCTGGATCAGCTGGGCTACGGGGCTGGCAGCTTGCTCGCTGCGTCCCAGTAATCCGTCCAGCGGTGAGCCGCCCTTCGGCAACTGGTCCAGCTCCAGTTCACCCTGCTCATCACCGGCAAGGTTGCGGGCGTGAGCAATTGCGTCGGCAAGTGTGCCAAGCTGGTCGATCAGGCCGATTTCCAGTGCCTGTCGTCCGGTGTAGACACGCCCACGAGCGAGGGCTTCCAGTTTGGCGACTTCCATTTTGCGGCCGGCAGCCGCTTTGCTGGTGAACTGAACGTAGGTTTCGTCCAGCATGCCCTGCATCGCCGCGCGTTCGGAATCACTGAAGCCGGTTGTCATGCTCATGACGCCACTGTTGCGGCCGCGACTGATCACCGATGTGGTAACTCCCACCTTCTTCATCAGGCCTTCAATCGCCACTTTGCCTCCCAACACACCGATCGACCCGGTCACAGTGCCGGGCTCGGCGAAGATGCGTTCGGCTCCCATCGAAATGTAGTAGCCACCACTGGCTGCGACGTCACCCATACTGGCGACAACCGGCTTGCCGCTGGTTTCCAGAGCACGCCAGATCAGGTCGCTGGCCAGAGCGCTGCCGCCAGGACTGTCAACTCGCAGCACAATCGCTTTCACGTTGGCGTCTTTTGCCAGCTTATGGATGATCGGCACGATGCGGTCGGAATCAATACCGCCGCCTCCGGTGAGCAGTGATGTGGGATCGGCCCCGGCAGTAATTGAGCCTTCAAGTGTAAGGACAGCGATCCGCGGCTTTGTACTGTCTTCGGTTTCAGCCGGGCCGGACAGCAATTTCAACAAGGAAAACAGGTCCAGCTCTTCGCTGGATTTTTCTTTCCGATAGTCGTCCATGATGCGCACTTCATTGGTCGTAATGCCAGCCCCGGCAGCTTCCGCAATCAGGGCAGGGACCTCATCTTCGTAGGTCAGGCGATCAATCAGTTTCAGTTCGACAGCCCGTTTCGCTGAGATCAATCCGACATCAATGGCTTCACGGACACTGTCGGCAGTCAGACCCCGACGTTCGGCGATCTGGCTGACCAGCATGCCGTACTGGTCATCCAGAATGGCTTCCATCTCTTCGCGAAACTCAGGACTCATCTCTGAACGTGTATAGGGTTCAGCTGCCGACTTGAACGCACCGACTCGCAGCATGTCCGGTTGCACGTTGAGCAGATCGAACAGGCCACGATAGAACGTGACCTCCGCACGCAGACCGGTGAGTGACAGGGTGCCGGATTCCGGCATCAGGACGCGGTCACAGGCCGTGGCCAGCAGATATTCCTTGTTGCCCGCATCTTCCATTCGAGCCCAGACAGGTTTGCCGGTTTCACGGACAGCAGCGATGGCCGTACGCAGCTCGTGCAGTCGTCCAAAGCCGCCGTCGAGCGTTCCGATGTGCAGAATCACGCCGCGAATGCCGCGATCCTTGCCGGCCTGTTTCAGGCGTTCAAGAATGGACGGCATGGAGTCGGCCGGGTCTCCCAGCAGCCCGGCCTGCTGGACGGCTTCGGGCAGGCTGCCGGAAATCTGGATTTCGGCCCACGTGTGGCGCTGCCGAATTTCCGGACGCTGCTTATCTGCCTTAGCCGGTTCGGGTGGCTTTTCATCAGGTTTGGGAGCGACTTTCTCGTCCGCCAGCACAGCACCTGAAAGGCACACAAAACCCAGCAGCAACAGACAATTCAGACGCAGCATCACTTCAGCCCCTGGCACAGGAATTATGAATTCAGACAAAGTTGCACGAACAGTGCAGATGGAAATCAACAGCCTGAGGCAAGGAATCTAAGTGGGCGTGGTGTTTTTTCCCAGAGCGAAATGGGCAGTTTTGCTCGGGATCAGCCAACGGGCAGAAGCCTCCATCGGGTTTTTCGATGCATGGTTCAGTTTTTGTCGGATTCTGCGGGATTCTGACGCACAAGGACACACACGGTGCGTTCGCGTACGACGCAGGCGGTCCCGGAAGTCAGCAGTTCCCCGCGACTCCCCAGAAACGTATCCAGTTCGATCCGCCACAGTTCCGGTGAATTGTGGCCCTGCGGCAGCGGCAATAAGAAGTTCACTGGTTCATCCTGAGGATTCAGGATGACCAGCAGCGTATCACCGTAGACCGGTTCACCAAGGTCATTTTCTTCGCCGGTGGCATCACCATTCAGTCGCATGCCCAGTGCTTTGAGCCCGGCTGAATGCCAGCGGTCGGACAACACTTCCACTCCATCCTGATCCAGCCAGACGATCTGATCGATCTGCTGCTGATGGTGACTTGCCGGTAAGGATTCCCAGCGGGCCTGGAAGAAGCGGCTGCGCTGCAGGACGGGTTGTGTTTTCCAGAACGTTGTCAGTCGCTGGCAGAATTCGAGGAACTGCTGTTCTTCGGCAGTCAGCGTCCATCTGAGCCAGCTGATCTCATTGTCCTGACAGTAGGGGTTATTGTTGCCTGCCTGAGTCATGCTGAGTTCGTCACCACCGCGCAGCATGGGGACTCCCTGGGAAAGCAGCAGTGTGGCCAGCAGGTTGCGGCGCTGTCGCAGACGCAGATCGCGGATGGCCGCGTCATCAGTCTCCCCTTCAACCCCGCAGTTCCAGTTGTTGTTATGGCTTTCACCGTCCCGATTCTCTTCCAGATTGGCGTGGTTGCGTTTGTCTTGATACGTGACAAGGTCACGCAGTGTGAAGCCATCGTGAGCCGTGATGAAGTTGATACTGGAACGAGGACTGCGTCCTCCGGGCTGATACAGATCACTGCTGCCGCTGAGTCGTGTGGCCACTTCCGACATCAGCCAGCGGTCACCGGCCCAGAAACGCCGCAGGGTGTCTCGATAGCGGCCATTCCATTCCGACCACAGCTGGGGAAAGTTGCCAACCTGATATCCACCATTCCCCAGATCCCATGGTTCAGCGATCAGTTTGACCTGGGACAGCACGGGATCCTGCAGGATGATATCGAAGAAGGCGCTCAGCTTGTCGACATCATGCAGTTCGCGAGCAAGTGCACTGGCCAGATCGAAGCGAAATCCGTCCACATGCATGACCTGGACCCAGTAGCGCAGACTGTCCATGATCAGCTGCAGCACTCGAGGGCTTTGCATATTGAGAGTATTGCCGCAGCCGGTGAAGTCCTGGTAGTAGCGGCGATTTCCAGGCATCAGGCGATAACATGAATTGTTGTCGATGCCGCGCAGGGATAAGGTCGGCCCACGTTCGTTGCCTTCACCCGTGTGATTATAGACCACGTCCAGAATGACCTCGATTCCGGCAGCGTGCAGTCGTTGCACCATGGTTTGAAATTCCGTCAGCACACCGGCGGGGCAGCGGGCTGACGACAGGGAGGGTTCCGGGGCGAAGAATGACAGCGTGTTGTAGCCCCAGTAGTTGCGAAGACCGTGAGTGACCAGGTTGCGATCATCGACATGCGCGTGGACGGGCAGCAGCTCGACGGCTGTCACGCCAAGTCGCAGCAGGTGTTCAATGGAGGCGCGGGATGCCAGTCCCGCATAGGTGCCGCGGAGTGGTTCCGGCACACCGGGGTGCAGCTGTGTCTGCCCTTTGACATGCGTTTCGTAGATCAGTGTGCGGTGCCATGGTGTCCGCAGGGGCCGGTCATGGCCCCAGTCGAAGCTGTTGTGGACGACGGCGGCAAGAGGCGCGCACCACGCATTGTCCCGGTCGTCAAAACTGAGATCATCCTCACCCACTCGATATCCGAACATGGCGTCTGACCAGCCAATGCCACGTCCGATCGCGCGAGCGTGCGGGTCGAGCAGAACTTTGTGGGGATTAAAGCGGTGTCCGGCGTGGGGTTCGTACGGCCCGCTGACTCGCAGACCGTACAGCTGGCCGGGTTTCAGACCGGGCAGATAGCCATGCCAGATTCCGTCTGTATGTTCCCGCAGCGGGACTCGCACGGATTCGTGAACGGCGTCGGGGCAGTCAAACAGACAAACCGTGACCCCGGTGGCGAATTCGGAGGCAACGGCGAAATTGACGCCGGCCCCATCCCACGTCGCCCCCAGCGGGGACGGTTGGCCACGGTGAGCGCGAGCTATGCGGCAGGTGCCCGGATGGGTAAGCGAGGGGGTTGGGACGTCACAGTGAGACCAGTCCGTCATCTGTCTGTTCCTGGATTCTGCAGGGGCGTTGTCGTGCGGTTGGAAGTGTCCGAACGCGAATTTCCCTACTGAAGTATGAACCTTTGATCAGTGCTCGGTGTAACTGGTGGGATTTGAGCATTCCCGGATATACCGTTTGTATCGAACGCTGACCAGTGGGAGGACGAGATTGGCGTTGCAGTTTTGATCGAGGCAGTGTGTGAGGTCTGTCAATCGACCGATATGCAGATGGTGAGTGGGAATGCGCCTGGAGTGGCGTTGGGGGTGTACGTGCCCATTATTGGACACTGTTTTCGCTCTTTTCGCACCGGCTATGGGATTTCCGTTTGACACTGTTTTGCCAAGAGTTTCTTATATGGGGTCTGGCAAAGACGCGTGAATCCGGGGGATTGGGTTGTCTGGGGTTTGTTGGGCGGGTCGAAGTGGGCCTTGTCAACAGTTCTGGCTGTCTGTTCTGCGGTGGCGTGTTTTGCTCTGTATGTGAAGTTCTGGCCTGCAGTTTCAGTAATTTCTGATCGCAAGCACTCTGTTGCATGTCCTTCCAGTCCTGTGAAACGGCCGTAGCCGGCGTGCTGTGTGTGGATCTGGTGGTTGTGTAGCGCGTGAGGTCTGACGATGGTGAATTTCTTCAAGGTGTTGTCTGTGTTCGTCACGGTGGTTGCCGTGGCGTTGATGGGCATAGCCATTTCCACGTTCACAGTCGCGCCGGATCTGCGTGCCGAGATGAATACTCCGGCGATGCAGAACTACACCTTTGAGCGATCTTCCGGCGAAGATCCCAAGTGGACGGTGACTCGGCGATTTTCCACCAACCCGGCGGATCCTGACGAGCGTGGCAGTGTAGGGACGGTGTCATCGGGCATTGAAGCCGTGAACAAGGCGCATCAGGACCTGCGACAGCAGCTGGGAACGAAGACGACGGCATACACGGATGACACAGCGAAGCAGGTGGCGGATGCTGAACGTTACAAGGCATCGCAGGCGCAGGATGCGGCCGCGCTGAACGCTCGAATTCAGGAACTGACGGCTCAATCCACAACGATCGCAGACGCAGTTCAGATGAAATCACAGCAGTTGCAGGCGTTGTCTGTTCAGTCCAAAGCGATTCGTGACGAAACCGCGGCTCGCCGCACGGACGTGTTGCGATTGCGGCATGAACTGGAAGAGTTGCGGACGGATTTATTCAGATTAACAGCCATTCGCCGTGACCTGACTGACAGGTTGTTGCGGGTGGAGATCGAGAATCAGGAGTTGTCTGACCGGAAGGCGCAGTTGACGGGTGGGTCAGCTGGCAGCCCGTAACGGTGTTTCAGTCCGCGCATCTGGACCTGCAGCTGCCGGACTCAGACGGATTCCTCAGGACCTGACCAATACTTCTCAGACGCAGCCCCCGGGATTTCGACAAACGTACAAACTATTCTCTGAACACGGGTGTGTGCGGAGCACTCAATGAACAATGTCGTTGCAAAAACTCTGATCGTACTGCAGCTGGTTTTCAGCCTCTGCTTTATGTGCTTCGCTGGTGCCGTGTATTCCTTCCAGAAGACCTGGAAGGACAAGGCGATTGCGTCTGCGCGGGAGGTTTCTGACCTGCAGAAGAATCTGTCTGACCAGCAGACGGCTCGTGCGGACGAGAAGCAGAAGCTGGATGCGGACCTGTTGAAAGAGAAGAACCGCGCGGACCTTGCGGAAGGCAAACTGGGCGACCTGACTCGTGATCTGGCGTTGGCCAATCAGGGGCGGTCCAGTGCCGAGCAGGAGCGAGACAAGCATCTGGCTGATCTGCAGGTTGCTCAGCAGGAATCCGAAGCGCGAATCACCGAAACGAATGCTTCTCGCAGCGAAATCAAGGCTCTGCGTGACCAGATGAACGAGGGGATTGCTCAGCGACGTGCTCTGGAAGACCAGAATCTGGACCGCCAGGGGAAGATTGACGAAGCGGTTGAGCGTGAGCAGCAGATGTTGAAAGAGATTGGTCGGCTGCGTGATCTGTGTCGAGTGAACAAGATTGACCCGAACGAAGCATTCGCCGGCCCGGTCCCAGCGGCCATTGAAAAGGTGGACGGCGTTGTTCGGCAGGCGAAGAAGAACGCATCACGCTCGGCCGAGCTTGTGGAAATCTCGATTGGCAGCGACGACCTGATCGAAAAGAAGATGCGGCTGATTGTCTACCGTGGCAGTAAGTTCATCTGTGAAATTGAAATCACTGACGTGTATCCGGACATGTCTGTCGGACGCGTGATCGAAGAGACCCGTAACGCATCGATTGAGCGAGGGGACCATGTCACAACAAAGCTCTGATCCCACCATTTATGATGGTCTGATGTTCGTTTCACTGGGTGCCACGATTGTCGGGATTGTGTTCTGGATCCTGACACTGAACTCTCTTGGCTGGACCGGTGGCTGAGGTTTCGCGGGCCGGGGGCGTGCGTGTGCGTTGAGATGGTGCGTGCGCCTGTGCGGAACGGAAATCAGTAACGCGGACAGGTAATGGCATTGTCAGCCCCGGCAATTCGGCCGCTCGGTGTTCCCAGCCGGTACGTTGACACGTCCGCCGAGCTGAACACCCCCTCGGGAGGGCGAGGCTCCTGCCGAGCCGAACGGCGCCATTCGCTGTGCTGGCGAGCCGTTGGCGTAAGCTGAGGGGTGTTGTCGTCCGGCTGCGTTACCGAGCTGGTGCTCGGTGTTGGTAGCATGGGCTTCAGCCCGTGTCGTTC
>CAXBSH010000303.1:0-6998 GCA_963977705.1 uncultured Planctomycetaceae bacterium | reverse complement strand
TACCTCAAAAAACACCGAGGCTTTCAACGGCGACGAGGACTACTCGCACGGGCTGAAGCCCACGCTACGAGTAGTGGTCCCTCGGCGACTCGACGTTTGGCCGCTTCGACACCTGCGGAAGACAACTCGACAAACGGCACAGCGAACTGTGGCCGTACCCGGCTATAGGGCGCCTTCGATGGCCTTCAGCACGCACCAGCAGCCGTACCAACTGATCGCAGCGCAGGCTGCAATTCCCAAAGAGATCAGGGCACTACTGAATCGCGCGGACCAGCCGGTCAGTCCGGCAGTGGAAACTGCACCTGCCGCTGGGGACTCTTGCGGCCGCGCGAGCCGACGTCGCCACGACGGCACCGACCACATACAACACAAAACCGTGCAGGCAACAGCAACACTGGCCATCAAGACCGCCGTAACGCACATGATCATGAGCGAATTCATGAGAAGCTTTTCCAGGAACGGTACCACGCAGCTCAGAAGCGTAAATGCGTATGGTTGAGTGTCACGAATGAGCAGTGTAGCTGAAGACAGGCTCGGCGGTCACGCTGAACTGGGAGGGCCAAGCCACCCGCGGTCATATTCATTGTAGCGTACCGTAGCCGTAGCCTGCGCTTCAGCCCGGGAACACCCTTCAACCGTAGCCCGAGCATTCCTGCTCGGCCCCTACCTCAAAAAACACCGAGGCTTTCAACGGCGGTGAGCGATGCGAGCACGGGCTGAAGCCCACGCTACGACCACCGAGCACCAGCTCGGTGACGACCAAAGGCGACACCCGTCAGCTGACGCTAACGGCTCGCCTGCGGGGCTTGAATGCGGTGGGCGACACGGGCTGAAGCCCATGCTACGACCACGGTCCATGACACTGTCGTGGACTCGGCTTCGGCGCGGTCAGCTGATTAACCCGTGCTGCACTTCGCCATGAACGTTGGTCAGTCGGCGTTGAATTCCGTTGTGATAAAACGTCAGACGCTCGTGATCGATTCCCAGCAGATGCAGTACTGTGGCATGGAAGTCGTACCAGTGCACGGGTTGTTCCACCGTCTTCCAGCCGATGTCGTCCGTGGCACCCCATGCGATGCCCGGCTTCAGGCCACCACCGGCCATCCAGACTGAGAACCCATACATGTTATGGTCTCGACCAGCACCTACGACAAATTCACTGGACTGCGTAAACGGAGTCCGACCGAACTCCGTCGTGCACAGTACAAGGGTGTCATCCAGCATCCCACGCATTTTCAGATCACGCAGCAGAGCAGCCACTGGCTGATCCATGCGAACGGCCTCACGCGTATGGTTCTCATAGACGTCTTCGTGCCCGTCCCAGTTGATGCGAGGTGACCCGAAGGATCCCCCGGAAAACAACTGCACAAACCGGACACCGCGTTCCAGCAATCGCCGCGTCAGCAGACAGCGACGACCAAAATCGGCCGTTTCCTCGCGATCTACTCCGTACATCTGCCGGACCGATTCGGTTTCGCCGGACAGATCGACAGCTTCCGGTACAGTCAGCTGCATCTTTGCAGCCAGTTCGTAGGACCTCATGCGAGCCCTCAGCGCATCCTCTTCGCCTTCCAGTTCCATGTTGCGTTCGTTCATGCTGGCCAGCAGTCGCCGGCTGGCCTGTTCCTGGCGTTCTGAAACTTCACGGGCAGGGAACAGGTCACGAATCGGAGCCCCGGCAGACTGGAATGCCACGCCCTGATGCTGTGCGGGCAGAAAACCGTTCGACCAGTTGATGGTGCCACCAGCCGGCAGTCCACGCACGTCCGGCAACACAACGTAAGACGGCAGCTCGTCCGTTTCACAACCAAGCCCCCATGAGATCCATGAGCCCATGACCGGGAATCCGTTCAGGCGGAACCCCGAGTTCTCTTCGAAGGTGGCCGGCGTATGATTG
The DNA here is from genome assembly GCA_963977705.1 of uncultured Planctomycetaceae bacterium. Classification (GTDB taxonomy): domain Bacteria; phylum Planctomycetota; class Planctomycetia; order Planctomycetales; family Planctomycetaceae; genus SXXK01. The sequence continues at coordinate 5,101 of CAXBSH010000303.1, read as the reverse complement.
GCGGAATCAGCCACCATCGAACGAATCACTGTCAGATCATCGGCCAGTTCCGCCAGCTTCGGAAACAGGTCCGAAATCCACAAGCCACTCTGGCCACGCTGGCGAAACTTCCAGTCGCTCTGACGCAGCAGCCCGATCTGGTTGAAGAACGTTTCCGGTCGTTCACTGGCCTGCAGGGATTTTCCATGCAGACGTTCCAGCTGCGGCTTGTAGTCAAAGGAATCGAGATGACTGAGGCCACCACAGAGGCACAGATGGACGACTCGCGTAGCCCGAGGCGGATGCTGCGGGGCGGACGATGATTCACCAGGCACACGATCAGCCCGTACTTCGCCACTTCGCAGCAGCATTGATGCCAGCGCCGTACTCGTGATCGATGAACCGGAGAAATTCAGCAGACCACGCCGACTCAGACCTGACCCCAACATCAGATGGCCCTCCCAGCCGTACCTGTCTGTCGATCAAACAATCGAGAAATGTGTTCGGCCGCCAGAGGTTTTGTGAGCAGACTGACGAGCACGGCACTGGTGCTGGACATCAGCAATCCCCAGATCAAAGGCTCAAGCCCCAGCAGAAACCATGGCTTGAACCCGCCGGTGGCGCCCACTTTCTGTTCCGGAGACCAACCCATAATACCGCAGACATACAGCAGCAGCACGACTGCTGCACCGCTGATCATGCCGGCAGCAACTCCAGCCGGAGTCGCTCGGCGCCAGTAACAGGCCATGATGGCGGGTACCAGAAACGTGGCTGCTGCTCCGGATGTACTGAAGACAATGAAGACCTGCAGAAACTTCGGAGGACTCCACATCACTGCCACTGAAATCAGGCCGGCCAGAATCATGGTCGCCCACGCAGCCAGTCGCAGTTCACCGCGCTGCGCCTGTGGACGCAGCAGACGCTGATAAATGTCCCGCACAATTCCCGACGACAGCACCACCAGATAGGAGCTGACGGTCGACATCACCGCCCCGAATGGTGCGGCCAGAATCAAACCGGCTATCAGTGATCCACCCGGCCAGTTGGCCGTGGTAAGCAGTGCCAGTCTGGGGACAATCTCGTCAGACTTCGCCAGATCGGGCAGCAGCGCCCGACCACAGACACAGATCACAATCAATGGCAGGTAGATTCCAAGATTATAAACGCTGAGCACATAGATAGATTTGCGGATCACATTAGTATTCTGACTGGCCATCAGTCGAACCAGTCCGGCAGGTGCTCCGACGCCACCCCAGATCCAGACCACAAAGAACGAAAAGGCCAGTGACAGTGGCAGGAACTGATGATCACTGTCCGCCGCTGAATACCCTGGACCGAATACAAATCCAGGGCCTGTGTTCTGCAGGGATTTCAGCGTTGCCTGCTCAAGCCCACCCACTGCGGACAATGAGGCCACCAGCAGCAGCATGACACCGGCAAACATCAGCACACTCTGAAACAAATCGGTCCAGACGGCCGCCAGAAAACCGCCCGCCAGAGTATAAGCCACAACGGTGGTCGCAAAAACAAGTAACCCAATGTGATAACGGACTTCTGCAATCTCTGCCGCATCCTCTGTCAGCGCCAGATCACTGCCACCCGGCCACGCCAGCTGCAGGACAATCGCCCCGGCCTTGAACTGAGCAAACATCAGGAAGGACAGATAAAACAGAATGAACAGCGTACTGATCAGCCCCAGCGTGGGACTGTTGAATCGCACTCGAAACATGTCCGGCACAGTGATCGCACCCGTACGACGACTGAGATGGGCCAGACGCTTCCCAAGAATTCCAAAGCCCGTGATCGGCACGACCATGTAACTGCCGATCCACAGCGCCACAATCCAGCCGTGTGAATACACCAGCGATGGAAACCCCATAAAGGTGCCACCGCTTTGAATTGTTGCTGTCAGTGCAAGTGCCCAGACACCCAGACCACGATTCCCAAGAAAAAATCCCTTCATGAAACCGCCGGCACTGGAAGCACGGTTCGCCATGACTCCGATCCACAGTGACCCCAGAATGAACAGCACCAGCATCAGCATGGCACCTGCGCCCACCTGAGTCCCACCGTCTGCCGTCTGAGCCAGCAGCAGTCCCGTCCGATATACCTGCCACATGACTCAGCCCCCCAGTCCCAGATCGTCAGCGTCTGCCACGTCCTCGCCCAGCTCACCGTCCCGCACAAACCAGACAGCGAACAGCCATGACACCACAGCACACGTCACCCACGGCACCACAATGCCCCAGAATACCCATTCCGGAAAACCAAGGACCAGTCGCAGATCCTGAGCCGTACGGCCATATCCCAGCCACCAGCTGACTCCCACAGACCAGACCATCGCACACAGCCAGATCAGCGATACCACCAGCGCTTCACGAAATGCGGAACGCACCAGCGGATCCAGACGATCACCGCTCTGCTCTAACTGTTCTGCCATGCTGCACCACCCGCCTTCAAATCTGTCGGGAATCCGGACCTGCACACCCCGGAACTGAATTATCATCTTACCGATCTGCAGCCCCCAAACCAACCACTCCGTTCAATCACTGAACCGGATAGAGGCGTACCGTTTCCCATGCATCACCCTTGACCAGCTGCTGCCAGCCAGTCCACTGCTGGACTACGTCCCGCTCCAGCGCTGACAATTCACTCCATGACGTCTGCCCCAGCACACGCGGAATCCCCAGCACTCCCCCAGACTGCAGTTCCGCAAAACGCTGCGGCTGCACGTACTCGGCATACCCATACGAACCGGGCAGTCGATAGCGCAGAATCTCACGCCAGTTCACCAGCACATGCGTCACTCCGGCAGACCGCAGACGCCCCAGAATCTCGTCCGGTTGGGCCTGCCCTGTCAGTTGCTCAAACACACTGTCGTCAAACACCGTGTTGTACAGCAGAGCAAAATCCGCATCAAAAACCTCGGCCTCACCCACCATCAGAACTCGTGCTGTTTTCGGCAGCTGCTGATTCAGAAACTGAAGATCGCTGCGAATTGTCAGCTGCCTTGCCCCCTCAAGATCCATCAGACCCGCATGAAAACCAACCAGTGCCAGTGTACTGAAACGCAGATTGAAAACCGTGCCCGCAATCACACTGCCAAGCACCAGACCACGCCACCAGATCGCACTGCTTAACAGCACACAGACTCCCGCCAGAAGACTGAGCAACGGCACCAGCGGTACCCAGAAACGGTCGATCCGGTGAGTCAATGCCCACCATGTCAGGAACCCCCAGCCAGTGGCCAGCAGCAGCATTCGCAGCTCAACACTGCGGCGCCACAGCAACAGCACCGGCACCGCCAGTCCAAACAGCAGCGGACTGGTCCATTTATTCCGCACGGCAGCATCCAGAAAATGCTGCGGGACACGCGACAGTGAATGCTCAGGAGCACCATGGGCGTGCTTCCAGCGCACATTCAAAGGCTCATTCCACTCGGACCCGCCAAACACCGACCAGCCCAGCGGGAAGACGGGATTGCCGGTCTCGACCGCATTCTTCAGCAGCCACGGTCCAACTGCCAGCACGACCCCAGCGGTATACAACCCGGCCTCACGCAGAAATCCGCGGCGGCAGTCTGTCGACCGCCATAACGCCAGCGGACTGCCTGCCGTGCGCAGCCACCAGACGCACCAGCCCACTGCGATCGGCAGCACGGCCAGTAACAGCCCCGTATACTTGCTGGCCATCGCACTGCCCGCCAGAAACCCCACCAGCAGCAGACCTCGACCACGCACACCACCTGCTGGAACACGCGCCAGAATCAGCGATAACACAATAGCAGCCGTGGTGTAAAAACTGAGCGATCCCTCGGCGTAAGCAATCAGCGAAATTCGCAGCGTCCACGGAGTTGTCAGCCAGATCAGACCGGCCAGACAGCCCGGCCCGCGGCCAAACCAGCGGCGACCGGCCGAAACCACGATGCCGCACGTCAGTAACTGATACACTGCCAGCACCAGCTGGCCGGTCAGTGCCCCGGACCACCAGTCTCGCTGAATCGCCATTCCGGACAGACTCAGCATCTCTGTCAGAAACGGAAAACTGGTGTAAACATTGTGCCGCAGGTAATGGATGCGTCCGAACTGAAACCACTCCTTCGGCCCCTGCAGATGATACTCGCGCACATCAAAATCCGTCGGCGGCGTCATCGCGCCCCACAACAGGTACACGGACCATGGCACGGCAATCAGCCAGAACAGCAGTCGTTCAGTTCGGGCATCCTGACGACCAGCAGTCACTGGAGCACGAGCGTCGCCGTCACTGAGACTGATAAGCCCGATCGAACGCTGCGCCAGACGCTGTCCGGCAAACCCCAGCATCAGACTGATACCAGCGGCCACGACCAATGGTGCAGCAGACATCCAGCCGCAGTAACCCGCCAGCAGCATCACCAGCGACTGAACCGCCAGGCCACTGCCCAGCAGTAGACTGATTCGCTCGCCAAACTGCAACGGGAGCTGTGTGATGAGCCAGCGATCAAGACACCAGCCATGGGCGGTGGCCAGCACCAGCAGCAGTCCCGCAGCACTCACCAGCGGTAGTCGCTGAGCAGCGAACTGCCAGCCGGACGGCACCGTCGACGCAACCTCGGTCGTATCCGCGCCCAGAACTTCGTCCAGCAGCATCAACCACAACTGACTGCGAAAGACATCGGGATCCACAAACGATTGCGCATAAAACAGCAGCTGAAATCCCAGCAGCCAGACCGCTGCCAGCAGCAGTCCCGCCCCGATGGATCGACTCAACGGCTGCAATAAACCCGACAAACCTTCACTCCAGTATGACACGAGGGGCAACGCTTCGTCCGAGTCATCAAACAGCCCAGTTTTTGTCAGGAATCACGTATGCCTGAGGCGACCGCCGGGACCCGGCACGACGATCAGGAATGTGCCGCAACCGCAGCATTGCTGATGCAACAGACCAACCATTCGACCGAGCATTCCTGACGCCGAGGACAAAAGGTAGCCCGAGCATTCCTGACGCGAGGGAAAAATGTAGCCCGGGCATTCCTGCCCGGCCCCATCCTTTAAAAAACACCGGGCATTTCAAAGGTGACCAGAAGTTCGTGCCCGGGCTAAAGCCCAGACTACGACTTTTGTCCCTCGCGTCATTCCGGCCC
>CAXBSH010000302.1:0-7047 GCA_963977705.1 uncultured Planctomycetaceae bacterium | reverse complement strand
CTATGTTGACTATGGCCTTTGGCCAATAGTGGTGTGTGGTGGCGGTGCGTTTTTCCCTTGGGCGTTGCCCAAGGCTATGTTGACTATGGCCTTTGGCCAATAGTGGTGTGTGGTGGCGGTGCGTTTTTCCCTTGGGCGTTGCCCAAGGCTACGTTGTCTATGGCCTTTGGCCAATAGTGGTGTGGGTTCGTTACGAGGGCCCAGGCGTGAGTACTGGGTGGGTCTGGAAATGCCAACGCGGCAGACGACCGGTGAGGGTGCTGTCTGCCGCGGTTGGGGTTTTTGTAGTACGGCTGTGGGTGAGTGATCGAGCCGTTGATGGATTGCGAAGGTGACTTATTTGTCGTCGTCTTCGTCATCTTTCTGTGTGGGCTTTTCGTCACCCTCTTCTCGCTCTTCTTTGTCGTCTTCTTCCCGACGTGGTTCTTCAGCCGGTCGATCGCGTTCGCCTTCTGCTTCACCTGCGGGCCGTCGTGGCCGTACGGCGCCACCTTCGTTGCGATTGCCCTGCTGTCCACCGAGTGGTCGACCTTCGCGAATGCGAGCGGCCATACCGGACTGCAGTTCTTCCCGATCGACTGCACCGTCACCGTTCTTATCCAGTGCAGCCAGTTGTTCGCGAAGGAACGGCGGCAGTTCTTCACCGCCGAGTTTCCCGTCTTTGTTCTGATCGGCGCGTTCCATCATCTGCCCGATGAATTCTGCGGGATTTCCACCCGGGGGCCGTCCGCCTTCCGGTCCACCCTGGCCAGGCTGCTGCATGCGCTGCGAGGCCATAGCTTCAAGTTCGGCGCGGTCGAGGAAGCCGTCTTTGTTGGCGTCACTGCGTTCCAGCATCGGCTTCATACGTTCGGGCAGTTCTTCGGCCGACAGTTTTCCGTCTTTGTCGGTGTCCATGCCCAGCATGCGTTCAAGCATTGCGCCCGGTCCACCCGGTTGCATCATTCCGCCACGGCCACCTTCCGGTCCACCCGGAAACGGTCCGCCCGGCTGCATCATACCACCACGTCCGAACTGTCCCGGCATGCCTTCCATGTTGGGACGCAGTTCCGAGGCGTCCAGTCGACGATCGCGGTTGCGGTCCAGTGACTTGAGAGCACTGACGGCACCATCGATTTCTTCTTCAGACAGTTCACCATCGCCGTTTTTGTCGAGGGCTGCCAGCAGCGGGTTGGGGAACCCGCCACGGAAACCACGCCCTTCGCCCTGTCCGCCGAAGGGGCCTTGTCCGCCGAACTGCCCCGGTCGGCCTGGTGGCTGTCCTTCACCTTCACGGCGTCCGCCCTGTCGATTGCCTTCGGGGCGTTCACCTTCACGTCGTTCACCCTGCCGTTCACCTTCGCGACGTGGTTCGTCAGGGCGCTGGTCTGCTGCGGGTGCCTGGTCACGTTGTTCGGGGGCGGGTCGGTCCGAGTCCCGTCGAGTTTCTTCGGGGGGCTGTGCTGAGGCGGGAGCTGCGATGGCGAGAGCCAGCAGGAATTTTGCGGAGTTTACAGGCTTCATGGTGGGGCCTTGTTTCAAGGTCTGCAGGGAAGGCAGCAGCGGCGCTGCTGAGCGGTCTGACGCGGGACCGCGAAGACGGACTGTCTGCTGAGAATAACCCGATGCGCGTGGTGGAAGATCGGTGAAAGGGCGGAATTTCCGCTGAATTGGCAATTTCGGAGAAAAAAGTCGGACTTGTTTCGGGGAGTGTGCTTGTGTGAAGGAGGGTTCAGATTTAATGTCGGGGCTGGTGTTTGGGCCCGTTTTTGAGTGCGAGTGTCATCGGAGGTTGTGATGCGGCTGCTGAAATCGGTGGTGCTGTCTGTGGCAGCGTGTTGTCTGGTGCAGGTCCCTGCGGTGACCACCCTGCGGGCGGATCAGAAAACGGGAACTCTGGACATCTATTTCATTGATGTTGAGGGTGGGGCGGCCAATTTGATTGTGACCCCCGAGGGTGAATCGCTGCTGATTGATTCGGGTTATCCGGACAATCAGGGACGCGATCTGAATCGGATTATCGCGGTGGCCGGGGAGGTGGCCGGTCTGAAGCGAATTGATCACGCGATGGTTTCGCACTGGCATCTGGATCATTTTGGCAATCACGCGGCATTGGCTGCGAAGTTCGGGGTGGGGACATTCTGGGACCGCGGCATTCCGGACAGTCTGTCCGAGGATCCGGGGTTTCCGGATCGGATTGCGGCTTACCGCGCGGCATCGCAGAATCAGTCGAAGGCGCTGCAGGCCGGACAACTGGTGCCTCTGAAATCCGGGAAGACTCCGCTGAGCCTGAAGGTTTTATGTGCCAGTCGTGAGGCGGTGGTGGGTGAAGGCCCAGAGAACTCCTTTGCTGCTCGGCATCAGCCGCAGCCTGACGATCCGACAGACAACTCGGCCAGCATTGCGGTACTGTTGCGGTTTGGTGAGTTTCGTTATGTGACGTGTGGTGATCTGACGTGGAATATGGAGGCCAAACTTGTGACACCGCGAAATCCGGCGGGTCGCATTGACCTGTTCATGGTGACTCATCACGGTCTGGCGGTGAGTAATAATCCGGCGCTGGTGCTGGCACTGGACCCGGTATCGGCTGTGATGTGTAACGGTCCGAAGAAGGGTGGTGCCGAATCGACGCTGAAGACGCTGCGGGAAGTGCAGTCCATGCAGCAGTGGTTTCAGCTGCATCGCAATGTGGACCTGGATGGATCTCTGCAGGCGCCGGCGGAATTCATTGCCAATACGGTTCCGACCGCCGACTGTCAGGGTCAGTGGGTATTGGCTCGAGTGGCACCGGATGGGGCCAGTTACACGATTCAGATCGGGCCGGACGGTAAGCCCCATTCCTTCAGGACTCGCAGCGAACACTGATGGCAGCTGTGTCTGATGTGAGGAGATTCGTGCGTGCGAATTCTGCTGATCGCCGACATTCATGCGAACTGGCCTGCTCTGGCTGCCATTCAGGAGCGGTTTGACGCGTGTTTGTTTCTGGGTGATGCGGTGGATTATGCGGCGGATCCGGCGCCCTGTATTGAGTGGCTGCGGCGGTTTGCCACAGTGGCTGTGCGGGGCAATCACGATCATTCGCTGGCGCAGCGAGTGCGTGTTCGTCCGGTGGGTACGTTTCGGCGCATCTCGGCTGCCTTGCGGCCGCATCATTACCGGGTGCTGTCGGACGAGCAGTTGACGTGGCTGGCGGAGTTACCGGTACAGCGGTATGTGCAGCTGGACGGGTATCGCTTTCTGCTGCTGCATGCGACTCCACGCGATCCGCTGGACGAGTATCTGGAGGCAGATGCGGAGCAGTGGCGGCAGCGTCTGGAGGGTGTGCAGGCGGATTTTCTGTGTGTCGGGCATACTCATGTGCCGATGCATCTGCAGCTGGGTGCTGTGCAGGTGGTGAATCCTGGCAGTGTTGGTCAGCCGCGAGACGGTGATCCTCGAGCATCCTATGTGGTGATTGAGGATGGTCGTGTGGAGTTTCGGCGGGTGGCGTATGATGTGGACAGGACCGTATGTCAGCTGCGGGAAGCGGGATTGGAGTCTGAAATTCTGGCGGCTGCGGAGTGGGTTTTGCGGAGCGGCGGAGGGGCGAGGTCAGTGATCAGTGATCAGTAATCAGTGATCAGTAATCAGTGATCAGTAATCAGTGATCAGTGATCAGTGATTAGTTTTCAGGGCGAGTGAAGTCCCCCTTGGGAGGGTGAGGCTCCTGTCGAACCGAAGGTCCGTGGAATAACGGACCCGAGCTATCGCTCGGTGGTCCCAGGTGGATGCTGACGGGTGTTGTTTTGAGGTGCAGTGTCCGCACCCTGTCCAGTTGCTCAATCGCAGGGTGGGCTTCAGCCCGTCCACTATCGCCGTATTCGCGCCTATTGTCCCCGCTTCGATCCGGCGTTGAGCTTCCCGAGATCATTTCAGTTGCGGGGGGCGACGGCGCATTAGTGCTTCGTCTGGGAGATGTGGGTAAACCCCTGAATCGCGTGCCAGTCGGTGGGGTGTTGCGGACAAGTGCGCAGCGATTGCGTTGCTGACCGAGGCTTGTGCCGACAGTGGTGTTAGCCTGTGGTCGAATCTTTAGAGGCCCTACGAGCGGCGTCCTGGCTGCACTACACCGGACTAAGTTCTCCATGCATTCCGTCGTTCGCATTCCCGCGCTGAAATTCTGCATCCCATTTGGCATTCACGTCTGTCTGGCACTGCCCCTGCTGTGGACTCGCATGCAGTCACCGTTCTGGTGGCCGATTCTGTACAGTCTGCCTGGGTGGTGTTATCTGCAATATCGCAGCAGCCGGGGCAACCACCGGACGGGGCGGCTTTCGGCTGCCCTGTATTCTGGTGCCGTGCTGCTGATCCCGGCGACGATCATTCGTGACGATGCGTGGCTGTCTCTGTTTGCGCTCTGGCTGTTGATGGCGTACCTCGCGGCCATTGCCGTCAATCGGCGTGGCGGATCCGTTTCGTTGACGATCAGTCTGGTCTGGCTGCTGCTGGCGGGACTGCCCCCCGCATGGACTGAGTGGCTGGCCGAGTCTGCCACCGGGTGGCTATCTCGGTTGTTGGTGATACGCAGCCTTCAGGCTGGTGGACGAGTCTGGCTGGAGGGGCTGCGGGTGGTGTCATCCGCTCAATACTTTGACGTGGCAGCATTCTGCACTGGCAGTTGGGGGCTGGGCGGGATGCTGGCGGTCTGCTGGTGGCTGCAGGCATGGCGTCGTACAACTTTGATTCATGCATTGCTGGTCCTGAGCGGGACAGTCTGTGCTGCGCTGGCGATGACTGTGGCTGCTGTTTGGCTGGTGGCTTTGGGCTTTGCGAACGACAGCTGGTGGAGCAGGTTTCCGTGGCTTATTTCGTGGAGCACATTTGTGGTCGTCGGTGCCTGCACATTTGCGCTGGATTACGCCGTGTTCTGGTTTACTGCACCGATTGAAGATGCGTCTCGCGCGGACAGCCCGCAGAAGAATCCCGTTACGGAATGGTGGAATCGGCAGGTCAGCGGCTGGAATATGATTGACAAACGTCCGCCTGAGCCACTGCGTGTGTTGTCGTTTTCGGTCCTGTTCCGGGAGTCTTTTCTGGCCTGGCGTCAGACTCGTTATCTGCCCGGGTTCGCTCCGATCTGCATCCTGCTGATTTTTTCCGGCGTGCTGCTGCAGTCAGGTCTGACCACTGTGTGGCGAGATGCTCCTGTGGTGTCTAAGCTGCAGAAGATGCTTGAGCAGGCTCGCAACGATGGTGACTCGCAGCAGATGGAGCGGGCACTGAACACGCTGAATGCTCTGCATCCTGAGAATCCTGAGACGGGTCTGCAGCTGGTTGAGTTGCTGTGGCAGACGCAGCGTCGTGCGGAATCGCAGGCACGACTGCAGGATCTGCGTGCCGGCAACACCGGTGATCAGGCGCTGATCAATCTCTGGATTGCAAAGAATCGGTTGTCAGACTGCCCTCTGCTGCTGCACAGCCCGGCCGCTGTGATCGCTCTGCTGCAGCAGATTCCTGATAGCGATCCTGCTGCTGCGGAGGCCGCTGTACTGCTCGGACAGACGCTCGGAGTACTCGGAAGTCATACTCAGGCACGATTGAGTCTGGCAAAGGCTGCCCGGGCGGAACCGCGGCACAGCGTCGAATTACTGAGATCTGAGGTCGAGTGTGGTCTGCCCGTTACGGACCTCGGTGGATATCTCAGGCAGATTGATGCTCTGCGATCCCAGCGGGATCAGCAATCGCCGGAACTGACAACGATCCGCAGCCTGCGTCTGTTGCAGGTCCTGCTCGGGCAGGCTGAGTCCGCTTTGCGGGAACTGAAACTGGATCACGGGCAGTTGGATCAGGCTGCTCTGCGAACGCTGGAGGCGGAACTGCGTGTGTATGACCTGCGCCGTCGAATGAAGATGCCCGATCGCTTGCTGCTTGATGCCGAGACTCGCGAACTTGTGCAGGTGCGGGATCCGGTGCCCGATCTGCCGGTAATTCTGGACACTGCGTGTGAGCTGGCGTCAGCTTATAGCTGGCAACCGGCCGCCGACGTCGTCACTGATCTGCAGCAGATCACGCTGTCGGGTTCGCTTGCCTCAGCACCACGACGAAGGGCTCTGCTGAGTCTGCTGCAGGGAGATCGCAAGCAGGCGATTGAGCAGTTGCTGCTGGCCGAACAGGCTGGCGTGATTCTGGCAGAGCATGAGCAGGCACTGCTTTTACGGGGACTGCGGGAACAGGGGCGACAAGCGGAATCCGCCGCTGTCCTGGACCGAGCGATACAGCAGGTGCATGAGCTGTCGGACATGTCCGTTACAGACCGAGTGCGGCGGCTTACCAGGCTGCAGGCAGCGGCCGGTTTCTTTGTCGAAGCTCGCAGTCACTGTGCAGCTCAGTCGATACCGGAATTGACGATCTTTGCGGCGGAAATTGACCTGCAGGAATTTGATTCGCTCACAGATTATTCCGGAGAACTTGCGGGCTTGCAGGAGTTTGGCAGGCCTGTCTCCGACGAATCGATTGGTCGTCTGCTGTCGTTGCTGCAGGGAGCTCTGGATCTTCCATCACTGCGATCCGGATCGGCGCGAAGACTGTTTGCGCTGCGCAACCACAGTTCGGCCTGCCGGCAGGCTGTCGAGGACTTTCTGCTGCAGCGACGGATTCAAAATCGGTTCAGTGATAGTTGCTGGCTGCTGCTGGGACGGATCGCAAAGCAGGCGGGACAGGCGGAAGATGCCATCCTGTGGCTGGAAATCGGACTGCGTGCAGCCTCCGAATCCGCACCGGAAGCCCTGCTGGACTTTTCGGACCTCGTCCTGAATGCGGGCGATCTGAAGCGTATCGCTGAGTCTCGTCGCCTGCTGGAGCAAACGTTGCGGCGTTATCCACAGATGAGTCGCGTTGTGCTGAAACTGGCCGAAGTACAGCTGGCACTGCAGGATACTGAAGCCGCAGCACAGCGAAATCGGGGTAACCGGAGAAGGGGCAGCGGCAGGTGAACTCAGGGAATTCGATCGCGATCTCGTAGCTGCGGCCCGGGCGGGGATTGTCAAAGCAGATCAGTTCCGCCTCCGCGATCGCCCGCTCGCCGTAAAG
>CAXBSH010000301.1:0-7084 GCA_963977705.1 uncultured Planctomycetaceae bacterium | reverse complement strand
TTTTTTTTTTAATGATACGGCGACCACCGAGATCTACACTCTTTCCCTACACGACGCTCTTCCGATCTGCCGATTTTCTCTGCTGCATTCCCCGCCCACAATCTGTATGCTCTCTGCTCCAGCCCTCCCGATTTCACCTCCCTCAACGGCCCCGGAACTCCCCGTTCCCTCAAATACGGCCCTGTTCCCAACTTCGCAGAAAAGCCCTCCGCCATGCTGCAACTGCTCGGACCTGCCAACTCCGGTTCCGCCTTCTGCGACGGCATCTCACGTCGCGGACTGCTCAATATCGGCACCCTCGCAGCCCTCGGTACAGCCACCGGCTGGTCTCTGCCATCACTGCTGCAGGCCGAACAGTCCGCAGGGCAGGGCAGGTCGGCCAAATCCGTCATCATGATCTACCTCGTTGGAGGTCCGCCCCATCAGGACATGTTTGACCTGAAACCCGAAGCGCCAAAGGAATTTGCCGGGCCGTGGAAACCCATCCACACCAATGTTCCGGGCCTCGAAATCTGCGAAGCATTTCCGCAGCTGGCACAGATGGCCGACAAATTCACCGTGATTCGCTCGCTCATCGGAAACCAGGCGGATCACGATGCCATTCAGGTGTTTAATGGTCGGAACCCCAAACAACCCAAACCACTGGGGGGCTGGCCACAGTTCGGTTCACTGGTTTCGCGAGTACTGGGTCCCATCACCCCCACGTCTCCGCCGTTTGTCAGCCTCTGCTATCAGTGCAGCCACGGCCCTTACAATGAACCTGGCCCGGGATTCCTCGGCACTGCCCATGCCCCCTTCCGCCCAATGGGCTCTACCCGCGATGATATGGTGCTCAACGGCATCACCCTCGATCGTCTGCAGGACCGCCGCGCACTGCTTCGCAGCGTCGATCAGCTGCGCCGCGATATCGATTCCTCAATGACCATGGCCGGCATGGACGTGTTCACAGAGCAGGCCATGGGACTGCTCACCTCATCCCGCCTCGCCGAAGCTCTCGATCTGTCCCGCGAAGATCCCGCTGTTGTCGCACGCTACGGCACCGGCAACCCCAATGTGTTCATCGACGACAACGGCGCACCGCGTGTGCCGCAAAGCATGCTGGCCGCTCGCCGACTGATCGAAGCCGGAGTTCGAGTGGTCACACTGAACTACAGCAAATGGGACTGGCACGGCGGCTCATACAACACCATCTTCAATCGCGAAAAGGAAGACTTCCCGATCTTCGATCGCTGCCTCAGTGCACTGATCAGCGATCTCCACGAACGCGGCCTCGCCGAAGACTGTGCCGTCATTGTCTGGGGAGAATTCGGACGAACTCCCAAAATCAGCGATATCGTCGGACGCGACCACTGGCCTCAGGTCAACTGCGCCCTCATGGCCGGTGGCGGTATGCGCCACGGACAGGTGATCGGTGCCACCGACCGCATCGCCGGTGAAGCCATCGCTCGACCAGTCACATGGGGCGAAGTCTACGCCACACTGTTCCAGCATCTCGGCATCCCTGTCAGTTCCACCACCATCATGGATAATACCGGACGACCGCAGTACCTTGTGGAAGATGGCGGTCGACCGCTTCCCGAACTGACCTGACTTCCCGCCACACCGTACCAACAGACCGCACCACCAACATAGCCCTCTCGGACCCCCACGCTTTGACCACCTCAGATTCCTCTTCTGCTGCCACTGACAACGCCTCCGCCCCGCCGGTCGCCATAGTCACCGGCGGCGGCACCGGCGTGGGTCGTGCCACCGCACTGCAGCTGGCAGCACGCGGTTATCGCCTCGTCATCAACTACTCCCGCTCACAAACAGAGGCGGAAGCCACCGCGGCTGAAATTCAGGCGCTCGGTGGCCACGTCCAGTGCCTGCAGGCCGACGTCTCCAGTGATGCCGACTGCCGCAGACTGGCAGACGCCGCGCTGCAGGCCTTCCAGCGCATCGACGTGCTGGTCAACTGTGCCGGTACCACCGACTTCATCCCGTTCCACGAACTCGAACAGGTCTCCACCGACACGTGGCTGCGACTGTATCAGGTCAACGTCATCGGCGCCTTCCAGTGCGCTCGCGCCGTTGTGGAACCCATGCAGCAATCCGGCGGTGGCTGCATCATCAATGTGTCCAGTGTCGCCGCCCGCCTCGCTCAGGGCAGCTCCATTCCCTACTGCTGCTCCAAAGCAGCCCTCGACAGCCTCACCGTGTCACTCGCACGCACTCTGGCGCCTCACATTCGAGTCAATGGAATTGCCCCCGGCTTTATCGCCGGCCGCTGGACTCAGAATGGACTGGGAGACCGTTACGATGCCATTGTGCACGCCTGGGAACGCTCGCTGCCACTGCAGCAGGTCTGTCAGCCCAGTGACATCGCCGATGGAATCCTCAGCCTGATCACCGGCAGCCGACTGGTCACCGGACAGACGCTGGTCGTGGATGGCGGAATGCTGGTTGCCGGCTATCAGGTGAAGTTTGACTGACAGATGTCAGTTGTGTTCAAAGATCAAAGGAGTAGCCGAGCCTTCCGGAGCAACCCGGAAATGCACACGTCCATCCAGCACCTTGCGCAACAGGTCCCCGAACAGTTCGCCACGCCAGCCCTGCAGCAGCAACGGCAGCTCACCACTTTCGCCGCACCGCACATGCCGCACCAGCTCCGTCAGATCGCGATTGGTGCCTGCCAGAGCCTGAGCTACGTCGTGCTCTGCACAGACATTACTAAGCGCCAGCCCCAGCAGCCGCGAAATGATCTGATCGTCCGATGACGCATCATCCCGCTGCTTCTGACGCGATGGCAGACGGTCCTCCGGAATCCGGCCGGCTTCCGCAATCACCTGCACGATCTCAGACAATCCCTTCTTGAACTCCGGACGATTCAGATCCCGCACCGCCAGTGCCTGCTGCACAGTCGTCGGCCGACGTTTGGCCAGATCCAGCAGCAGATCGTCCCGCATGACCCGTCGCGCCGGGCGATTGCGAGCCGCAGCCTCTTCCTCACGCCACGCAGCCAGCTTCTGCAGCGTCGCCAGCTCGCGTCGCGACAGACGATGCACGCCCGAAAGCCGCTCCCACGGCTCCAGCTGCTCGTCCTCCCACACGTCCCGACACATCCGATCAAACTCAGCACACGCCCAGCTGAGACGCTGGCGGGATTTCAACCAGCCACTCTGAGTCTGCCAGATGTCCAGCACATGCGACACATCATCCAGAGCATACGTGAGCTGCTCACGAGTCAGCGGACGTCGCAGCCAGTCAGAACGCGTCTGATTACTCTGAATCGAAATCCCCAGCACACGCTCCACAATCGAATTGTACGATAACGGGTAACTGCGACACCGCAGCCCCTCGGCGATCTGAATATCCACCAGCCGCTGCGGAATCCGACCACTGCGCTGAATACAGAATCGCACCTCCGCCTGACCACCATGCACCACCACCGTGGTCCGATCGTCAATCATCAGATCCCACCACGCACCCAGCGAGGGAATCGCCAGCGGATCCACTGCCGCACAGCGTTCCCGAGTCGCAAACTGCAGCAGACCCAGTTCAGAACGGTAACCCGCGTCCGAGACAAATTCGGTGTCAAACGCCACCAGACCGACATCCCGAATATGCTCGCACAACTCCAGAAAATCGTATTGATGAGCAATCAGTTCCGGCTGCATGACAGTTCGCCACCAGGTCGAATGATTCATTGCGGGGCACCGGGTCCGCCCGGCTGCAGGATTGCCGCTGTTTCCAATGCAGGATCATAGTCAAAATGGCCCGTGAGTGAAAAGGACGAGCGGTACCCAGGGAAAACAGACCATTGAGATCCCTGCCAGCCGTCTGTATGCTGTACGGCCCTGCCACCATCTGCCACTCCCACCCATGACTGCTCGCCATCATGCTCCGCATGCCCTTCGTCCATCTGCTGCTCATCAGCCTGCTGCTGACCGGACTGCACCGGACAGTCACCGCAGATGACGAAAAAACGGCGTTTTTTCGCAGTCAGGTGGAACCCATCCTGCAGCACCGCTGCTACAGCTGCCACTCCCACAATGCCGGTACCATGGAATCCGGCCTGACGCTGGACTGGGCCAGCGGCTGGCAGACGGGTGGCAACCGCGGACCCGCCATCATTCCCGGACAGCCCGACAACAGCCTGCTCATTCAGGCCATCAGACACACGTCCGCCGAACTGAAAATGCCGGATGACAGGCTGCCTGCGGAAGAAATCAGGATCCTCGAAGACTGGGTTCGCTCCGGAGCACCTGATCCGCGCTCCGTTGCCCCGGAAAAACAAACCATCACGGCCGACTGGTGGTCATGGCGCCCGCTGCACCGCCCCCCCATACCCGATATCTCCATCGCCACTGATAACACCAGCGACACACCACCGATCAACCCCATCGATGCCTTCGTCCTTGCCGAACTCACACAACGCGGGCTGCAACCCGCCCCCGTTGCTGATCGCCGCACTCTGCTCCGCAGACTCACCATGGATCTGCACGGACTGCTGCCCGACAGCGAACAACTGACCGCATTCTCCGCCGATCAACAACCGGATGCCCTGCAGAAACTGATTACCAGCCTGCTGCAGTCGCCCCGCTACGGCGAACGCTGGGCCCGACACTGGATGGATACTGTCCACTTCGCCGACAGCCACGGTTTCGAACATGATGTCTTCCGACCCAATGCATGGCCCTATCGCGACTACCTCATCGAACGCTTCAACAGCGATGTGCCGTGGGATCGCATGATTCATGAACAGCTGGCAGCTGACGTCTTCTTTCCCGACGAAACCAGCCTGATACCCGCACTCGGATTTCTGGGTGCCGGCACCTACGATCACAGTGCCGCATCCACAGCGCCCAAAAACTTCGAAAACCTTGATCGCGATGATCTGGTGAACCAGACCATGTCCGCGTTCACCAGTACCACAGTCGGCTGTGCCCGCTGTCATGATCACAAGTTTGACCCCGTCAGCCAGGCCGATTACTACAGCCTGCAGGCAGTGTTCGCCGGGATCGGCAAAGGGGAAATCAGCTACGACGCAGACTCACAGGTCGCAGCAGATCGCAGACACTGGCAGCACCTGCTGACAGCCGCCGAAAATCGTGATCCAGCTGTCCTGATGCAGCCCGCTCAGCAGCAGCTTGCCGACACATGGGAACAACAGCAGGGACAGCCAGCCACCTGGGCCCCACTCAGACTGCAGTCCTTCCTCTCAGTCAATGCCGCAGAACTCAGCCTCCTCGAAGATGGCTCCATCCTCTCCGCAGGTCCCTGCCCGGATCGCGAAACCACCGTGATCAACGGCACCACCGCACTGCAGCAGCTCACCGCCGTCCGACTGGATGTCCTGACACATGAATCCCTGCCAGCCCAGGGACCAGGCCGCGCGGAAAATGGCAATCTGCACCTCAACGAAGTCGAACTGCTGTTGTTTCGCCCTGCTGCCACAACACCCCAGCGACTGACCATCCGCCGAGCATCGGCCGATTTCAACCAGACCGACTGGACCATTCAGCAGGCCATCGACGGAAACCCGGAATCCGCGTGGGGCATTCACCCTCAGGTCGGACAGCCTCACTTCGCCATCTTTGAACTGGATCAGCCCGTCAGCCTCACTCCCGACTGCTCCCTGCAGATTGTCCTGCGACAGACGCACGGACGCAGCCATATCATCGGGCGTCTGCAGCTCAGCGTGACCGATGCCAACGGTGATCTGACTGTCGCAATCCCGGCCGATATCGCCACCATCCGCAAGCTGCCCGCCACCGCACGCAGCCCCGAACAACAACTCACACTCACCGCGTTCGCTGTCCGACAACTGGCTACCGAACGCCTCGCTGCTCTCCCCGCACCCCGCAAACTGTATACCGCCGCAACCGTGGCTCAGAATGAACGAGGCACGATTCGTTATGACAAACCGCGCGAGATTCATATTCTGACCCGCGGTGATGTGGAACGATCGGGCGAACTGGTGCCACCCGGAGCTCTCATGGCGGTGCCCGAACTCAACGGACGCTTTGAAATCGCACCCGATCAGCCCGAATCCGCTCGCCGCGCTGCACTCGCACGCTGGCTCGCAGACCCCCGAAATCCACTGACGTGGCGCAGCATCGCCAATCGAGTCTGGCAACACCACTTCGGACGAGGACTCTGCGAAACCTCAGGCGATTTCGGCCGCATGGGCAGCACGCCCGATCACCCACTCCTGCTGGACTGGCTCGCCTGCGAACTTCGCGACACGCGCTCACTCAAACATCTGCACCTGCTGATCTGCAGCAGCCAGACATGGGCCCGCGCGGACAGCCACACACCCAGCCTGCGTGAAATCGACCCGCAGAATCGACTGCTCGCTGCGCGCTCACCACGACGCATGGATGCTGACAGCTGGCGGGACTGCATCCTGCAGGCCAGCGGACAACTCGACCTCACAATGGGTGGCCCCGGGATCTCGTACTTCTCAACACGACCCGGAGCCCAGCTGACACCCATCCTCAATTACTCAGATTACAACTGGGACAGCCCCGGAGCTGGACGACGCAGTATCTATCGCGTGGTCTGGCGCGGCATCGCAGATCCACTGCTGGAACCACTCGACTTCCCGGACCTCGGACTGCTCGCTCCCGTCCGCAGTGAATCCGTGTCACCGCTGCAGGCACTGACCATGTTCAATAATCGGTTCGTCCTGCACCACGCCGAAAAAATGGCCGCCCGCGCCGTACAGCAGGGCACAACCCCCGAAGACCATGTCACTGCCGCCGTCGGATGGACCTGGCAACGCCAACCGGATGAGATTGAACTGCACACCCTCAGCTCACTCGCCCGCGATCACGGCCTCGCCGCCGTCTGCCGACTACTGCTCAACAGCTCCGAATTCCTCTACGTCGACTGATCACCCCGCCCACCCCGGGACCTCCGAGCACCAGCTCGGTAACGCAAACCCAACATCCCACCCGCCGGGACCACCGAGCACCAGCTCGGTAACGCAAACCCAACCTCCACCCCGGGACCACCGAACACCAGCTCGGTAAAACAAACCCACCATCCCCCCCGGGACCACCGAACACCAGCTCGGTAACGCAAACCCACCATCCACCCC
>CAXBSH010000300.1:0-7086 GCA_963977705.1 uncultured Planctomycetaceae bacterium | reverse complement strand
GATACCGCCGGTATCCGGTGCCACCGGATCCACGCACACCACAAGGTCGCCAGCTTCCAGAAAACGACGACAGAAACGACGACCGACAAAACCGGCACCACCGGTAATCAGAATTTTACGCATGGGAATTCAGACTTTTAGGTTTACGTGTCACAAAAAGAGCCAGGGAATACAGCAACATCCGCGGCCAATGTCAGGAAGTGCTGTACTGCGGGGCCACTCAGCACGCTCACTGCGCGCGCTCCGCCCCTGTGGGTAGCAATCCGATGCGATTGACACCCTGCAATAGATCGGCCCGGCGGTCAAGCAAAACTGCGACTCAGCCTACAAGCAGGGTGAAAATCAGCTTCAGCGGCAGCACACAGGTCAAAATCCGACGCCGTGGCAAAGTCAGCACCGTCAAAATCGGCAGATTCCGCGCAACCTGACCGCAAGCGTTGATTCCGTAGACTCACAGAGAAAACTGTCCGCGACAACGGCTCAATCCACCAAATTTTTTGGGCGATTCCCACAGAAACAGGTTATGATCCAACCGCAACTCTGCTGCAGAGCAATTTTCCGCTGTCTTTTTTGTCGTGGTGCCAGCAAATGCAGTTGAATGGGGCCGATTACGGGGTGCTGACCATTGCCACGGGGGCGCCGGAATACAAGGAAATGGCACGGGCTCTAGCCCGCAGCCTGCGCAGGTTTTCCCCAGGCCTTCGGCTTGCTGTTGTGACAGATGATCCCCAGCTTGCTTCCCACTTCGACATCGTCGTTCCGGTGGACTGGACCAGAGGGCGCGGGGTGCTGCAGAAAATGTACCTTGATCTTTACACGCCCTTCCAGCGGACCTTGTTTATCGACTGTGACTGTTTGGTATTCCGGGATGTCAGTTACGTGTTCGACGTCTTTACCGGAGGTTACAGTATCATTCCGGCGGACATCTACGAATTGTCAACTCGCAATCCGCGTGAAATTGATTTTTCCAAAATGCAGCGCCGGATAGGTCAGCCGTGGGTTTATGGATTCAACGGTGGCGCGTATTACATTGAAAAGGGCACACTTTCGCAGCAGATTTTTCAAAGAGGGCGGGAAATCGCCAACAACTTTTCTGAGTATGGAATCCTCGAATTCAGGGACGGCGAACCAAATGACGAATACATTCTTGCCGCTGCCATGGCGGAATTGAAGGCCCCGGTGGTACCGTGCTGGCACCAGTTGCTGCAGATCCCGCTGGGGCTGCAGGGAACATTCCGGATTGACGTGATTTCCGGTGTGGCCGATTTTCAGGTGTATGGAAAAAACTGTCGCCCAGCAATCGTTCACTTTTGCGGCTACTTCCGCATGTGGCCTGAATATAGCCGCGAATGCAGCAAGTTGCGAGCGCTGGAAGCCTCCGGAAACTCCCACATCAGTGCCAGAATCGCAGAACTTCAGCACTACCTGCAACGTGCTGCAGGTGCACTCTACCCATTCATTCCGCGTCCGCTGCGACTGGGCTACCACGCCATCATGCGTCGCCTTTCACGCAGTAATAGAATAAATGCACAGCAATGAGCAGAACGACAACGAGCAACCATCCAGCCTACCTTATATCTGCCGCATGTGGCCAGTCCGCCCAGAAGAGCCCTGTACCCTTTTGTCGATTGAAGAGGCTTGGAGGGTTGTTGCAGCGGAACCATTCCTGCTGTCGCAGATTTGTCACGGGGTCGCGTTCAATAAGAATCCTGCGCGCATTGTTTCGCATGAGATCAGAAGTATCGTGATGGCCATTGGAATCAACTCAGGACAGCCGTCAGTCGGATACATCGAGCGACTGTGCAAATCGCTTATCCCTCGCTGATACCGGATCCTTGCTTCCCCTTAGTCTTTCGGCTGGCACGGCCAGCGCACACTAAGTCCTTTTCACACCAAGGACTTGTAGCAGGAACTTCCAATTCCAGCCACAGGATTTGCGTTTCATCACGAGGCTCATCTTCCCTGGATGCTGCTTCAACAGGGACAATGTGAACCGCCTGAGCCATGCCATGTTCTCTGTTCCAAGGCGATTTCGGGACTTCAATCCATCTTCATTGTACGTTACGTCAAGGCTCCAGTGGCAAGTACTCTCGATCGCCCAATGATTGCGGACACATCTTGCAAACACCCCGACATCCAGTGGCAGACTGCTGAGATAGTATCGAATATCTGTTTGCTCTTTGTCGCCCTGGGTAACTGTGTAGACGACCAGTCCGATTGTCCTGAGACCCGCCCAGTGACCACGGTTCGGGAAGTCCGATGGAACTTCAAACTGCATGTAAATGCGTGATTCCTTTCTGCCGTGAATCTGCTTTTTCGGCGAATCGTCCAACTGCTGATGAGGGGTTCGCGAAGGGTTGTCATTCAGAAGTTCTTCAACGTAGTTGATCACAGCAGTATGAGTCGATTCGTGATTGGCTTTCAACGCGAGTATGTAGTTGCCGTTTCCGTCGACGATTTGCTGAGCAATCTTTTTCTGGGTTCCCATAGCATCCATCGTAATGATGGACTTTCCAAGGTCGATCAACTTCAATAGCTCTGGAATCGCAGTGATTTCATTGGATTTTTGATCAGTTGGCACTTGAGCCAGCGTGAGTCCTTTCTCAGAAGCCCATGCGCTGACCAAATGAAGTGGCCCGATACCTTTGTTTGTGTCAGAGCTTCCACGAAGCGTCTTGCCATCAACAGCCACATGCCGCTGCGATTGACCGTCGCTGACTCCAATCAGCCGATCAATCCATTCACTGAAGCATTGCTGAAAAACTTCTGGCCGCAGCGCACACAGGACGCGACGAATCACGTCGCGAGAAGGAATACCATTCGGCAGATCCAGAACCTGCGGCAACTGTTCCTCGAGATTCATAGCCCAGCGATGAATCGAAGTCGGTCCGTCAGCGCCAGCAAGGACAGCCATAATACTGATCGACACTACGCTGACAAGCGGATGCTTCCGATTCACCTCCGAACGTGGATCCTCCAGATCCTCAAAGCACGCGACCAGTTCTTCAAGAGTCGCCAACTGCGCCTTACTGGCCATGTTCATCCTCCTCTCAGAATCCTTGATCCGAAAGAGGAAGTCATAGCAGATCAGCGTGCGTGGCGCAAATTTACCAACTCAACGCAAAGCCCCCAGAGTGCGCGCTGGCCGTGTTGGGAAACCCGCCACAGGATGATGGTAACCGTCATCAATAATTAAGTAAAATGGGCCAACAAACTGCTTAAACAACACCCTTAACGATTCACTATCTCTCTGATCAACAAAGCTTGTGTTAATTCTTTCTTCTGTGAACAGAATGTCCGGATCAACATCCGCCCCGTAGACATAGCATGATGCACACCAATCCCTGAATGCTCTTAAAGAGGCTCCCGGAGATCCCTGCTTGCCCATATTTGAAGGTATGCGAAGATTATTTGTCCCCAGACCGATCTCCATTAAATTAAACTTCGCTGAACCACGGACCGACAGAATGCGCCCGTACACTTCGTGATAGTTATGGCGTGTCGACTTGTCTGAACCTCTTTGCTCGAACAGCTTTTGAAGATCTTTGACTGTCGATTCTGACACCCGGTCATTCGGCATTCCTTCATGACTTCGCACGTCAAAGAAACTGCTGTTGCTCATCGCAGATATTGCCTCTAACGCGACGGCCTCCGCTTCCTGCCTCTGCTGTAATCGCTTTGCCCGAATCATGGTCTCAAAATATCCTGTCATCAGGCCGAGCCTGCCAGCGATTCGAACCAATGTGCTCATTTTCTGCTGATCATCATTTTTCCACATAGCCATTTCCCGCTTCGTTCCAACTTTGCAACAGATTTAAGGTTTGATTTGTCCACACACCTGAATGGACTTCTGCCTGTTCAGATTCACTGTCCGACGCTTATTCACTATACTTTACCCTCGCACACGCCTCGCGGCACGGAGCTTTTCTCGCAGAGAACGTTTCACTCTTTGAATTTTCTTCCAGCCGGCTCGTTCTGCCAACTCCTGCAATCGCCTCACAGTTCGCCACCCAAACAGATTCGCAAGTGATCGGCCCAGAATTCCCCCCGGGAATGGTACACTGCCCCCACCGAGTTCTTGCGCCCGCAATTCGGCCAATTCCGCGAGTTGTGCACATGTTGGGTACAGGTCAAAAGCCCACCGCTGATATCGATCCGCACACACCTGGCGAATCCGGGTGGAATCCTCACGTGCCAGCAGAAGGCCACAACCAAGGTCCGTCGTCAAAAAAGCAGAACCCAGCGTCTTTTCCGTCCATATACGACTTAGGCTGCCGTCACCCGCTTGACGGTAACTGTAAACGGCCTCTGGTGCGAAACGCACTCCCCCTGAAGCCAGCAGAATCGCTATGCTGGCATGAAAATCGTTGTTCAGACTCAGCCGAACATCATAGCCACCGGCGCGGTCCCAGACTGCTCGCGGGATCAACCATTTCCACCCACCCATCATCCCCTCATCCAGACTCAGACTGTCAACCAGCCACTCCAGCGGATCCGAATAATCCCGATCAGCGTGCTCAGTACGAACGTCCGGGTGCAGGAAATCATCACGAAAATACCCCCAGCGACAGGCGGAGACACAATCGCTGGTTCCCTCCAGAGAGCGCAGCTGGGCCTCCAGATGCTGAGGATTGATCCAGTCATCGGCATCCACGATCTTGATGAACTGCCCCGAACTCTCACGCACCCCACGGTTGATCGCTGCAGACTGCCCCTGGTTGAGCTGGTGAATCAGGCGGATCCTTGAGTCCTGAATGGCTGCGATGATCTGAGTTGATTCGTCTGTCGATCCATCATTGACGATCACCAACTCAAAATCCTGAAACTGCTGCTGCAGGACACTGTGTACCGCAGCGGAGACGTAGGCCGCGGCGTTGTAGACCGGCATAATCACGGAAAT
This sequence comes from uncultured Planctomycetaceae bacterium, assembly GCA_963977705.1. Lineage (GTDB taxonomy): Bacteria > Planctomycetota > Planctomycetia > Planctomycetales > Planctomycetaceae > SXXK01. The sequence continues at coordinate 2,186 of CAXBSH010000300.1, read as the reverse complement.
ACGCGGTGGCTGCGGCGACACGTCTGTCCTCAAATGCATAATCGCAATCTGCCACCGCCGTCAGGCATACCCGCGCAGCCCGCGCACTATATCGCCTGCGGATAATCGGGCATCACCTAACAGTTGCAGTCCGGCCCGTGCATTCTGTCGGATGGTGAATGCCAGCAATCGCCGAGCATGATTGCTGCGGAGACGTCGCTCAGCCTGCGCTTTCTGCGGCTGCGTGAGATGCGCGGTCGCCTGCAGGGTTTCAAGTTCCAGTTTGAATCGCACATTCAGTACTTCGGGGCGTTTCATTTCCAGTGCCATCTGCTGGCCTTCATGCCTGCGCCACCAGACCAATGCCGGCGGTAACAGGACGATCGGCCAGCGTTCTGCCAGTTTCAGCCAGAGTTCAGTATCACCGACAAACTGCCGCCCGCTGAAGCCACCGACGGCTTCGAAGCAATCGCGTCGGATGATGGCCGCTGAAGGTCCCACGCCAATGGGACTGCGTCCGAAGAAGTGTCGCTGGAAAAAATCGGCCGGTTGCACCAGTTCTGGATAGGGCACCTCCGGATCAATCACATTTGCCGACAGCGCCAAAGCAGCCTCGGGAAAACGCTGCATCGCATCCACCATCAGCTGCAGCGAATGTGGATAGATCAGATCGTCAGCGTCGAGGTATTTCAGGTAGGTGCCGGTGGCGTACGACGCCGCCCTGTTGCGATTGGCATAATCCCCCAGATTCTGATCATTCCTGAAGGCCTGAATCCGCGGATCCTGCCTCTGCAGATCCTGAGCAACCTGCCACGAGCCATCCTTTGAACGATCATCGACAAGGATCAGTTCGAAGTCGGTGAACCCGGAATTCAGAAAGCTGGCGACCGTTTCCGTCAGAATCTTCTCGCGATTGAAGATCGTCACCAGTCCGGAGACCTCTGGAGTGTTCGTCACATGTACGATCCTGACTTGCGAATCAGCGGCAAAAGCTGATCCATGATGATGGGCGCCACCCGACGACTGCCCGCCCATGAAAGATGCTGATGATCGCTATACAGCGATTCGCCATTCAGCGCCGCACGAATCACGCCAGAGTTGTCGGTGAGGGCCGACACAGGATCAACCACGGCGATGCGGTCACCAGTCTGCTGTTTCAGGAGCTGCAACAGTGGCTGTATCCGCATCTGTCGATCACTGGCAGTGACGCCGATGCCGTCAATAGCACGCCCCCAGCGAACAGAACCCGCCAGAACCATCGGGACATCGACACCCTGATCGGGTATCGGCAGCACGAACACCACAGGCACCTGGTATTGATGTAAGCGATCCAGAGTCGCCTGCAGAGAGGGCTGAAACGAAGGCCAGTTCAGATAAGACTCCCAAGCCGCCACCAGCAAAACACAGTCATACCGTCGCTTTTCGATCAACTGCAGCGTTTTTTCACAGAACTCTGAGGCACCATCATTTCTCCAGATTGCGAGATGATCAAAATTCAGGAGCGGAGCAGTGGCGTACCGGGTTGCCTGGTCCAATCGAACGGCATGACGATCCGCCAATGCCTCCAACCCTGTCAGCAGACACATTGCATGGCTGTCACCCCAGACAAGACAGGTCGTATCGGCATCCTTCGGCCCACAGGCGTACAGCTCCTGAGAGAGCAGATCGGCTGCCTTCATCGTACGCACAAATCTTCCTGCATCCTGCTCGGCAGCGCCGGCATACTTCAACACCTCGCCATCGAAGCGTCCAGGCATACCATGAAATCCAATCAGGGCGCAGCTGACTGTGAGGCATGCGAGGGCGACGCCACTGACTGCGCCCACAAGGGCCCGCGACGTGGCAAGCAGTTCTTTCTTCCGAATCGGCTGCTCAATCAGCAAATAACTTCCGACTGCCATTGCAAACGAGAACAGCAGGGCCAGGATCCGGTAGTGTGTTCCTGCGACTTCCAACTGCAGATCCGTTTCAAGATGTTTTAGGAAGGCCAGTACAGGCCAATGCCACAGATACAACGAATAAGAGATTTTGCCCACTCCCACAAGCGGTTTCAGCCGCAGCAGTCCCGATACGAAACCTGTTCCGGCACCAGTCGTCAGCAGAAGTGCAGCAGTACACAGGCAGGGAATCAGTCCCGGTGGTAGCCAGCGTCCCCACAGTGGTTGGGGCACAGCAGCGCAAAGCAGAATTCCCAACAACCCGATGGG
>CAXBSH010000299.1:0-7096 GCA_963977705.1 uncultured Planctomycetaceae bacterium | reverse complement strand
CGCTGCCCTGGTGCAGACCGGGTTAAGCATCATGGAACTGACGCGGCAGCTGCAGACGGCACGGACCGCGGGCGGACAGGTTCTGCAGAAGGGCGGAGCCGAATATGTGCTGCAACTGCGAATTCCGCCCGCTGCCGACTCCGATGAATTACTGGAACACTGGCGAAATCGGGTTGTGCAGTGTGCAGATGGAAGTCGCGTGCTGCTGAGTCAGCTGGCTCAGGTTTCACTCGATGTGATGCCTCGTCGAGGCGCGTTCGAGAAGGACGGCAGCGAGTGTGTGGCGGGGATTGTGCACATGCGTCATGGGGGCAACGTCCCTGCCGTGACGGCCGCTGTGACCGGTAAGCTTGTGGAGATTGCAGAAGCACTGCCCGCTGACATTCGGCTGGTACCCTGTTATGACCGGACACCTTTGATCGGGGGCGCCATTCGTACGGTGTCGCGAACACTGATTGAGGCCCTTGTGATTGCCGCGGTGTGTGTCCTGATTGTGCTGCGGCATTTTCGATCATGGCTGGTGATTGCCCTGACGCTTCCGATGTGCGTGCTGTGTACGTTCTCAGCGATGCTGCTGCTGAATGCGGCCGGGTTGCTGTCGATACAGACCAATATCATGTCACTGGCCGGGATTGTGATTTCCATCGGTGTGCTGGTGGACTCGTCGATTGTGATGACCGAGAATGTGATGCATCGGCTGCAGCAGCGATTCGGCGATCAACCGGTAGCGGGCGATATTTCTGCTGATGTGATCGCTGCGTGTATTCTGGTTGGACGCCCCGTGTTCTTTTCGATTGCCGTGATGCTGGTGTCGTTTCTGCCGGTATTCGCGCTCGGAGGTATCGATGGTCGGATGTATGGTCCGCTGGCATGGACCAAGTCGCTGGCCCTGCTGGCAGCTGCTTTACTGGCTGTGACCCTCGTGCCGGCTCTGGCCAGTGTGCTGGTACGGGGACGACTGCGTGAGGAAACTGACAGCGGTGTCGTAAGAACGCTGCTGGCGGTGTATCAGCCACTGCTGAATCGCCTGCTGGATCGCCCCATGCCGCTTGTGATTGTACTCAGCAGTACACTGGTCCTCGCCGCCGCACCGCTGGGAACTTTGGTATTGCGTGTCGGGGTGCTGCTGGCTGTGGCTGCCTGCGTGTTGACGGCGGGGTCATGGCGCATGTCCGTGGTATGCAGTGTGTGTCTGGTGCTGCTGGGAGCCGTGGCGGGCAACGTGATGCGACCGATCAGCACATCACTGCGTATGCCGCTGGACGAAGGCATGGTGATGGACATGCCGATCACAGTCCCGCGGGCATCGATCACGCAGTCTGTTGACGATATGAAAGCGCGGAATATGGTGCTGTGCCGGTTTCCGGAAGTGCGGATGGTCAGTGGTAAGGCTGGCCGTGCCGATACTCCGTTTGATCCGGCACCGCTCGATATGATTGAGTCGATGGTGGAGTTTCTGCCGACACAGTGGTGGCCGCGTCGACGGTTAGCCGTGCAGGATGCTGGCGAGATCACCGAGCAGTTGGTATCCGGCATGCAGTCGGCCGGTCTGATTGAGGCGGTGGAACGTCAGCAGGTGCAGGGCTTTGCAGAGGCGGCGCACAGTCGCTTTGATGCTGTCCAGCGTGAAACAGCGTGGCAGCTGCAGCAGACGTTTCGGATGGGACTGCGGCAACGGCTGACAGCATCGGCATTGCAGCTGGCGGCCGATCGCTGGTTGCAGCGGGGCGAACTGGTCAGGCCACTGCTGCCGGTAGAGTTTGGATTGGTTCAGAATCGAGTACCCGCTCAGTTTCTGATCGATCTGGAAATGACCCCTTCAATACTGACGGCAGCGTCCTGGCTGCGGGCTGTGCGGGATGTCCTGAAACAGCAGGAACTGATACCGGACGTTCCGCTGGCGCGCAGCAGGCCAGCCGCATTTCTGTGGACCGCCACGCAGTACAAAAGTCTGGCGGTTGAAGATGCTGCGGTCGTTGCAGAACACACGACGAAGGTGGCTGCGGATGCGTGGGTGGACTTCACCGCCAGTCTGAATCAGACGCTGCAGAAACGAGCTGTGCCCGCGTTTCTGCATCTTGTTTCTGATGAGATTTTTGCAGGGGTTGTGGTGCGGGATCCCGACCTGAGACGGATGCGGGAACAGATCCTGCAGATTCGGCAGAAGCGACCATCCGGGCATCATAGTGCCGACGAGCATCATGGGCTCGCGGGGTATGGGGATCTCCCGTTTGCCGATCCGGTTCCGGCGTTTGATCAGCTGAAACGAGAGATTGCAGATCGCTGGTTACCGCAGGTTCGGCTGGAACCACATTCGCCTGATTCGCTGACTGGGTTTGGTGGTGAATTGGACTTATCCGTGCAGATGCCCGGCTGGACGAATGTCTGGACTCGTCCGATTCAGAATCGAGTGGATATGCTGGCAACGGGTGTGAACAGCGAGGTGGGGGTGCGAATCCTCGGGCATTCGCTGGATGAGGTGGTCGCTGTTTCGGAGGAGATCGCGGCGATTCTGCGGGATTTGCCCGGAGCGACCGATGTGGTTGCTGATCCGGTTCGTGGTAAGGGGGCGATTGAGATTGAGCCGGATCTGCAGACAGCGGCGAAGCTGGGTGTGACGCAGGAGGATCTGGTGCAGTGTGTGGAACACGCGTTTACGGGGCGAGTGATCGGCAGTGTGCAGCTGGGTGCGGCGGCGTTGCCCGTCAGGTTGTGTTTGCTGGGCGCGAGTCAGCAGGCCGATGAGTCGGTGTTGCGGCGGATGCCGCTACCGTCCAGATCCACGGGTTCAGAAACAGCGAGGTGGGCTGCAGTTCCTCTGGATGCGGTGGCGGACGTTAGGTCGATTGAGGGCCCGGCGACTGTGAAGAGTGAGAATGGCTGGTTGCGGAATTATGTGCGTTTGAACGTGCGCGGGCAGGATCCCCAGCAGTTTGTGCAGCAGGCTCAGCGGGTGGTGGCAGGTCGGTTGGGACAGCGTTCCGGGATTGTGGTGGAATGGACTGGCCAGTTTCAGCACGCAGCAATGACTCGCCGGCGGCTCCTGTTCCTTGTGCCGCTTGTGCTGGCGTTGATTTTTCTGATTCTGTTGTGGACGTATCGGGATCTGGCAGATGCTTTGATCATGCTGCTGACGGCGCCTGGGGCCCTGGCGGGTGGCGTGCTGTGTCAGTGGTGGCTTGGGTATCCATTTTCGGTCGCCGTGGGTGTTGGCTACATTGCCTGTTTCGGGATGGCAGCATCCACGGGAGTTGTGATGCTGGTGTATCTGCGGGAGTCACTGGCTGCGGCCGGAGGTCTTGCTGCAATGACTCAGCAGACGCTGCGTGAGGCCGTTTTTCAGGGTGCTGTGCAGCGTCTGCGTCCCAAACTGCTGACAGAAGCCACGACGCTGCTGAGTCTGGCTCCGATTTTATGGAGCACTGGTACCGGAGCAGATGTGATTCGCCCGATGGCAGCGCCTGTACTGGGTGGTGTCTTGATTGCGGATGAGATCATTGATCTGCTGCTGCCGATTTTGTTTTATCGAGTCCGGTTGTGGCGTTTGCGGAAGTTGCAGGAAAGTGCTGGCTGTAAGGAGCATTGAGATGTGGGATGGGACGTGTCGTCGCTGGTGGCTGAAGCTGGGTCTGTTAACGCTGATGCTGGCCGGTTGTGCAGACGATGAAAGTCGTTTTCTGCCTGAAGAGCAGGCTGCACGTGTAGCGCTGGAGGCTGCGTTGTCGTCGTGGAAGTCGGGAGCGAAGCTGGCGACGATTACCACTGGTTCTGTGCCCGTGGACACATTTGATGCTCGCTGGCGCGACGGTAAGGTGCTTGAGAGTTATGAGATTCTGGGGTATGAGTTGGTGGAGAACCGTCCGACAATTCGCGTGCGAATCGGGCTGCAGGGAGATGCGGTGGTTGAGGACACGTTTGTGATTGTGGGGAACAATCCGCTGCTGGTGTTTCGGAAGCAGGACTTTGATAAAGCGGGGGGGCTGTAGGATCTGGTCGTATCGGCTGTAACGGAATTTCCGGCATTAATTTCGGCGATTAACGTTTTTTGCCGTCGCATGCAGTGGTATGACGTTTTTTGTAGGTACAGGAGTTACTATTAGTCACCCTGGTATCGCAATCTTCGGTCCTGTTTCACAGCTGCGGAGTCTGTTCCATGAGTATTCTTGAGGGCATGGTTTTTCGGAAATGGACGCGGCACGCTGGCACGGCTTCCATGGAAGTTCCGGCACACTGGACTGCCGAAGCCGATTCGCCTTCTGAAGGGGCGGTGCGTTTTACGGCACCAGCAGATGATAACGTGTGGCTGGAAGCCGTGTTTATGCCGTATTCCCTGCCGGGCTCTCTGTATACCAGTCAGGCAGAAATGCTTTCCATGCTGGAACGTTGCCTGCAGTTTGAGCCTGATACGCAGATGCTTGGGCGTGCGGATGCTTTTGTCTATCCGGCCTGTGCGGCTCGCCGTTCCAACGGGATTCTCCTGTGGGCCGCGATGCACATGGACAGGGTCGTCATTTTTCTGACCGAAGGAGAAGCATCGCAGTTACAGCGGTTTCTGCCGGTGTTCCAGCGAATGCTGCAGTCGTTTCGGCTGCACCTGTCACAGGATTCCGAAGTGGCGATGCTGCTGGGTGAGGTTCTGCATGAGCTGGCAAGGGCGGTGCCCGGGTCCAATCCGAAGTTTGACGGTGACCATCTCGTGATGGGCTCTCTGCAGGTCCGCGTCGATAATCTGGCGGCCATGATCCGCCGATCCCCGAATCACAGGTCGCAGTTGATCCGGGAATTTGTGCTGACGACTGCCCACACGTACAAATCATGCGAAACTCTGGCCACAGAATCATGGCGGTCCGTACGAAACAGTATCTATCCGATGGTGCGTCCCCAATCGATTCTGCATCAGTCAGTGCCCCGGGATCCCGCGGAGCTGTCTGCTGCCGATCAGGTGCGAGTCCAGATGATGTCGACACCGTGGCTCAGCAATCTGGTCATCTGCTATGCCATCGACAGCCAAAAGACTCTGCGGTTTGTCCAGAATCATGATCTGGAACGGTGGGGGCTGGACGCCGATGTCGTGAAAAGGCAGGCGATGCACAACCTCTCAAAGGTCAAAGGACCGGTGTTCAGTACGATGCGCAGTGGCGATGCCGATTTTCTTGTGGCTGAAGTGACGGACAACGGGCTGCCATCACGGTCCTGCTGGATCCTGCACCCGGATTTATACAAATCGCTCCAGCGGGTGTTTCGCGGGCCGGCCTGGGTGGCTGTACCGTCACGCGACTCGATGATGGCTTTCACCGCAGATCCTTCGATGCGGGAAGGTTTGCAGAAGCGACTCAGCTACGATTATCGTACCACTGGCCACAGTATCTCGGATCGCCTGTTCGAGCCACGGCCGGACTGTATTGTGCTGGCCTGACGTGATTCTGCTGAAGGATGTTCTTATGGCGAAGCGACGTTCGTCTGCTGCCACCGGTCCACGACTTCTTTCCGGCGGCAACCCGCAGCTGGCGAAAGGCGACGGAGATGCTGTAGTGCAGCAGTGGATTGCTGCGCTGCCTGGCTGGAAGCAGGACATCGGGCGAGAACTGGATCGGCTGATCGTCGCTGCAGTACCGGATGTGCGGAAAGCAATCCGCTGGAATACTCCGTTTTATGGTCGCCCGAACGATGGTTGGTTTCTCGCGTTTCACTGTCTGACGAAGTACATCAAGGTGGCTTTTTTTCAGGGAGTCGCTCTCAACCCGGTACCGCCGGTGTCGTCGAAACAGCCCAGCGTGCGTTATGTGCATCTGAGTGAGACTGAGGCGATAGATTGGCAGCAAATCGGGGACTGGGCGTTACAGGCCAGCAGGTTGCCGGGCGAACGGCTGTTTTGAAGAACCTGATATTTCCCGGAATGCTCGATGCTGGGATTCCGCGCCGGTGTCGAGGCTTACTTTGCCGTGTCGGCGTCAAGCAGCTTGCGATTTTCCGGGACAAGTGGCAGTCTGTATTCGGCACCGCACGTCCGGCCCGTATCAGGCCAGTTCGTTATGGTGCTGATCTGTTCGTAAGCCACATGCGCTAGCAAGCGGGTGATTGTTTTTTTGCTGCATTGTTGCTGTGTTGATGTGCACCGACGGCTGGCAGCACTCCGCTCGCTTAACCGGGGGTGCACCCGTTCATGATGAGAATACGGTCCATGTTCAGCCCAGCGCGACACCGATGATGCGCCGCCGCCGCAATGAAGTCTCTGGAGAGTCAAGCATGCCAAGAGACGTGCTCGACCACCATCCAACCATCTGGGTACTGTTGGTCAGCAGCACTGGTGCAGGCAGGATCAGACTGCGGGTTCCGCTGCTCACCCGACTGCTGATCATCGTCTGCGGATTGCCCGTGGCGCCTGCAGTCATGACTCGTGCTGCCCCGTTGCGAAAAGTCATTGCCACGACCGCTTCTGTGACCCCATCCCCGTTCAGGTCCGCCGTTGACAGCGTCATGCTGGTCAGTGTGCCGTTCTGTCGCTGCAATGTTCGCGCATCCCGGTCACTGATCAGTGTTCTTCGTGTGATCTGCTGCGGAGTTCTGCTGTCGACGTCCATCATCGCCATGGCGACTCCGCCGCCCGCCGTGCGACCCACAACCACAATCTCATCCGAGTCCTCATTTACCGCGATCTGTGGGGTGCCGGTCATGCCCCGCATTGTCATGGACATTTCCGTTGACCCGCTGCTGCTGTCCACCGGAAAGATGAATGGCACTGTTATACAGGATATGTTCCACTTCACTCCACAACGCTGCTTTCCGGATGGCCTGTTCGACCCTATCCTTTACTTCGGTTTCATTTTTTATTCCCTGCACCCGTAATCCGTAGGCCACATTTTCAAAAATAGATTTTGGAAAAGGATTTGGTTTTTGAAATACCATTCCCACTTTTAATCTAATCTTGGTTACATCAGTACCTGGTGCATAAATATCATCACCATTTAGCAAAACCTCTCCTGCCATCGCTGCACCTGGAATAAATTCATGCATTCTATTGAGTGTTCTTATAAAAGTTGATTTACCGCAACCAGATGGACCAATTAGAGCGGTAACTGTACCTGGCCAAAAATCC
>CAXBSH010000298.1:0-7096 GCA_963977705.1 uncultured Planctomycetaceae bacterium | reverse complement strand
TCAGCTGTCGTTATTCACCCACAACCGTAGCCCGAGCATTCCTGCTCGGCCCCGTCCATAAAAAACACTGGGGATTTCAAGGCTGACGAGGATTACGTGCCCGGGCTAAAGCCCAGACTACGACTGTTGTCCTTCGCGTCATTCCTGCCCGGCCGCCTTCACCCCACCCAAACACCTACCTGCCGCCCCGCACCGTCGATCCGTTAGAGTAAGCTGACGGGTGTTGCGAATTGCATCTGAGCGGTCATGCCCTTCCTGACACGCAAGCAGTATCCATTGCGTTTTCCGCTAACCCCATCAAACTGCACCTCCACGTGCGCACATGGCTTTCGTCGATCCATAACGAAAGCCAAATCCCGCCGAGGCGCATAGACGCGGAGAAAAAGCGACACAAAGCAAACCTCTCTGCGCCTCAGCGTCTTTGCGGGAAACTCGACCCATGACCGACCACGAACTCGACCCACTCCTCCTCCACCGATCGCGAACTCTCGTGCCACGGTGACACAAGATTTCCACGACGCAATAACAACCGGTTTCTCCCGCCGAGGCGCAGAGACGCGGAGAAAAAGCAACATAGACCAAACCTCTCAGCGTCTCAGCGTCTCTGCGGGAACTCGACCCATACTCGACCTCGAACTTGCCCCCTCCTCCTCCTCCGATCGCGACCCCCGCGCCACGGTGACACAGGATTTCCACGACGCAATAACAACAGGTAACTCCCGCAGAGGCGCAGAGACGCGGAGGAAGAGCAACGTAAAGGAAACCCCTCAGCGCCTCAGCGTCTCTGCGGGATACTCGACCCATGACCGACCACGAACTCGTCCCCCTCCCCCTTCTCCGATCGCGCCCCTCATGCCGCGGTGACACAGGAATTCCACGACGCAATAAGAAGGCCAAGTCCCGGTGAGCGTAAGCTGACTGGGTGCCATCATTTGCATCTGAGTAGTTGTTTTGTTCCTTGCACGGAAGCAGTATCCTATGCGTGTTTCGCCAGCCCCATCAAACTGCAACCTTCAGCTGCGCACAGGATTTTTCGTTGATCCACAACAACGGGGCAGTTCACGAGGTTTGACGAAAAGTCGTCAAATCGTCCACAATCGTGTGCGGGTTTTCGAATGGTGGGGCTTTTGCGTTAACGGCAGCACTTCGCAACCCGGAATGCTTCGGCGCCCTATTTCCTCTCTCCGCTCCACCACTCCCAACCATTCCCAGGATCCTCAACCGGTCACTGATGCCGCGAATTTATCTGGCGACAGGACGTGATGGACCAGAGCGGAAAATTCGTAAAAATGTCCTGCATCTTGCTCGCTGGCTGGAAAGACAACAGATCGACGTGACAGTCTCAGACCAACCCGGGGGCATGATATGGATTTCTGGTCCGCCGAATTGGTCGCTGCATTCCGTTGGTATTTCCAACTGCCTGGCTGCGCAGAGATCAGCGATTGAACCTCGCGAATGTCTGCCCCCGTTGATCTGACGTGCAATCGCGTTCCTGTGTGACGCAGTGGTTGACCCGCCCCAGAGACTGCTTGACACGCCACAGCCCGGGACCCAGAATCGGCGAATGCTCGCCGAGGCGTCCGGGTCTCTACATCCGCTTGTTTCTCCAGATTCGTGTCTGAACCCATGCTCAACTCACTCAGACATCCTTTTCGGCAACTCTTTGGTATCGATGTGCGGTGCCTTGCAGCGTTGAGAATCGCGATTGCGTTGCTGCTGCTGACAGACCTGATCTTCCGCTGGCCATTTCTGGTGCAGTGTTACACCGACGACGGTTTCCTGCCCCGTGATCTTGTACTGGAACCAGATTCATGGATGTCTCTGCAGATGCTGGATGGATCTCCTGGTTTTCAGGTCGCGCATTTCGTGGCGGCCGGATGTTCGTCTCTGTTACTGCTGTTTGGTTATCAGACAAAGCTTGCCCTGTTTTTCTGCTGGATCCTCACGATTTCTCTGCATGCAAGGAACGGGTTCCTGCTTGATGCTGGCGATGATTTGTTACGCTCATTGATGTTCTGGAGCCTGTTTCTGCCGCTCGGTGCTCGATTCTCCATTGACGCGCGAGGCAAAAACCTGACAAGGCAGGAGATTGTCGTGTCTCCGGCCAGCGCTGCTTTGCTGCTGCAGTTCGCCTGCCTCTACTTCTTTGCGGGCTGGTTCAAGACCGATCAGGGCTGGTCAGACGGTACCGCCATTGAAATGGCACTTGGGCAGACCCAGTGGATTCGCCCAGCCGGACATTTTCTCAGGCAGTATCCGGAATTGCTGCGGTACCTGACAAGGTCGGTCGTCTGGTTTGAGATACTGGCACCGCTGCTGTTATTCGTTCCGATCAGAACGAGGAAGATCCGAATGCTGGTCATTCCCGCATTCTGGTTGTTTCAGGTCAGCCTTGCCTCGACCTTCTGGCTGCATATTTTCCCGCTGATTACAGCCGCTGCCACCATCCCTTTTCTGTCATCGATTATTTGGCCATATCCCACTCCGGCATCTCAGCAGTCAACAGAGAAGGGCGAACCATCATCACGGCGAGCTCACCCATGGCAGATTCTTTGGTGGTCAGGGCTGGCTGCTCTGGCCTTCGGAGTAATTGCTGTGCAGGTTGCAAATTTCGGAAAAAGTCTACTGCCGACAGAGGAGCGAGTGGCGTCGCTGATCGGGTGGAACGCGGTGTGGTCCATGTATTCAAAGACTCCGCAGTTTTCGTATCGTTTTTCAGCCGAGGCGACTTTGCAGGATGGAGGCACGGTGGATCTGATCAATTCAGACATTACAGGCGGTGAAAGACTGACAGTGCAGAGATTCCATCAGTCGTATCGCGCTCGATATTTTCTGGAAACGACCAGCAGCGCAAGACCTCAGTTTCCCACACGGTACCTCACGTATCTTGTCTATCTCTGGAATCAGGATCATTCGCCCGAACGGCATGTGGTCCGAGGCCGCATCGTGGGTACAGCCCAGCGAATCCGATCTGACGAACCTGCTGAAACCACAGTGCTGCTGGACGTGGGATTCAGCGCTCTGCCCCCGGATCATGGTTGAGTTCTCGTAAAGCTCCTGCCCGAGGCACCGTGGACGTACCTTGAGTCGTTCAAAAGCACGCAAAACGGGGACAATTTTGCCCCGGTGGATCTGGTGTGATTGCTTGTACGCCGCCGGTTTTACCACAACCAGCGTTCACGAATGGAATGTCCGTAGTCGCTGCTATTTGCCGTTGTCGACGTTTTTGTGTTTGTCAGATTGCTCTGGAATCCACATACTGTGACAACTCCACACTGCAGTTTTCGGATCTACTTCGGGCGATATGATGCGGTTTCCCTTGCATGGTGCTGTTTTCTTTGTTCGTCGGGCCATCCTTGCCTGTCTGTTGCTGCTGCCGGCATCGCAGGTCAGCGCTGATGAGATCTCAGCGAACGAAGCGAAGCTGCAGGCCGAGGCTCGGGGGGTATTCAAACAGCAAGTGACGCCGTTTATCCGGAAATACTGCACTGGGTGTCACGGCAGTCGTCCAGAGGCGGGCATTAATCTGGATTCTGCACTGCAGGACCCATCCGCCACATCTTCGTTTCTGCACTTTCAAAAAGCTGTATCCAGTGTGAAGGTGCACGACATGCCCCCTGAGCATGCGGACAAGCAGCCTTCGGACGAGGAGCGTCAGCAATTTCTTGAGGCGATCCGCTGCCTCAAATACATGGCTCCTCGCGATCCAGGCCCATTCGTCATCCGTCGTCTCAGCAAGATCGAATACGGCAGGACTCTCCGTGTGTTGTACGGCGTTGATGAATCGATCACTGCCGGTCTTCCGGATGAAGTTCCAGGGGAGGGCTATCTGAATTCGATCTCGCCGATGCAGTCTGAACTGTACCTCGAAATAGCCAATCGCGTTGTCAATCAGGTGCTTCCTCCGGAATGCCGCAAGCAGACTCGACGGCCACTTCCAGTCCTTGGCCGAGCTCCCGGGCGTCGGGATGATCCCAGAGCCATGGCGCGGGGTGTCGCCAGAAATCTTGCGCGAGGTGCCTACCGGCGACCGGCGACAGATGCTGAGATTGATGTACTGGTGGGTATTTTTGATCTGGGCCGGCAGAATGGCCTGAGCTACACAGAGTCTTTGATCCTGATGTGGAAAGGGATACTCGTCTCACCTCAGTTTCTTTTCATTACCCCGGCGACGCCGCTTTCATCGGCCGGCCCGATTGCACCACTGGATGACTACCAATTGGCATCTCGGTTGTCTTATCTGCTCTGGTCTGAGCCCCCGGATGCCGTATTGTCCGGACTGGCGGACCGTGGCCAGTTGCAGCAACCTGAGGTATTAAGGGCCCAGGTGCAGCGATTGTTGTCTGATACCCGGTTGAGCGCCCTGTTTGACGGTTTTGGTGCACAGTGGCTGGGATTGAGCGGGTTGAAGGACCAGGTATTTGATCCACAGGTGTATCCTCAGATGACTCCCACGCTTCGGCAAGCAATGCTTGATGAAGCAAGGCTGTTTTTCCTCAGTGTGGTGCAGGAGAATCAGACGGTTTTTCAATTCGTTGACAGTGACTACACCTTCGTCAATCAGTCTTTGGCCGAAATCTATGGCCTGTCGCAGCCTGTCTCTGGGTCAGCGATGCGTCGTGTAAAACTGCAGGACCCCAATCGAGGCGGGGTGCTGGGGATGCCAGCAGTACTGGCCAGCACTTCGTTTTCCACTCGCACCAGCCCGGTGCGTCGTGGTGTCTGGGTACTGGAACAGATTCTTGGAGAGCGAGTCCCGCCTCCGCCTCCTGATGTGCCCCAGCTGCAGACTCAGGATCAAACCAGCCGAAAAGATCTGACGCTGCGTGAGTTGACGCAATTACATCAGTCTCAGGCGTCATGCACAAACTGCCACAAAGTGCTTGATCCAATTGGGTTTGGTCTTGAGAACTTTGACGGCATTGGACGCTGGCGTCAGACGGACGCGTCGGGAGTGCTCATTGATTCAGCCGGGGTTCTGCCAACCGGCCAGTCCTTTTCGAATCCGGCCCAGCTTAAGCGGGTGTTGTCCAGTCGTCGTGACGATATTGCTCGCAACGTGATTGAGCGATTGACGGCCTATGCCGTGGGCCGTCCGCTTGAAGGCTATGACGAATTAGTGATTGACCGTTTGATGGAAAAGATCGGCAAAGATGGCTACCGAATGCGGACGATGATCACGGAGATCGTCTGCAGTGACTTATTCACTCATCGGCGGGTTCAGCAGTAGGAGATTTGTGTGATGGGTCAAAGTCCACTGATTGCTCGTCGCTCGGTTTTGCGTGGTGCTGGTGTTGCATTGGGGCTGCCATGGCTTTCGTCATCTGCGTCTGCAGCCAGTGCGTTGCCCTCCAGACCTCCTGTACGGCTGGGCTTCATGTATATGCCTCACGGGGTGATCATGGACCAGTTCTGGCCAAAGTCGGCGAGCGAGTTTCTGACGTCGCCACCACCTGCTCTTCAGTCATTGCAGCCGATTCTTGATCAATGTCTGATGATCAAGGGCATTTCCGGGGTGCCGATTTCTCCATTTAATGGGGCCCCCCACGCGCTGGAGTTATCAACATGGCTGACGGCAACGCTGCCCGATGCAGACACTCGTGGTCGCGTCAACATAGCGATCTCAGCCGATCAGATCATGGCAAACTACGTCGGACCACAGACATTGTTGCCATCGCTGGAACTGGCGACGATGCCACAGACGTGGAAGGAGAACCAGGAGGGGCTGCATGAAGCGTATTATTCCCACTGCAGCTATCGGTCTCCGACGCAGCCTGTTCCTGCTGAAATCGATCCAAGGAATGTGCTGAATCGCCTGTTTGGACGCCGTGACAATCCTGGTCAGATGGCTCGAGCGAATCCGCTGGATCGCCAGATGCTTGATCGAGTCCTTGGGGGGGCTCGCGATCTCCGTCGCACTCTGGGACGCAACGATCAGCTGAAACTGGATGAATATCTCGACAGTGTGCGCGCTGTGGAGCGGCGGGTGGCAGCAATTGAATCGCGGCAGCAAGCGGCTGCACAGGAAAAATCCGGACGCCGCACAGACAGTTCAACGGCTGCAGCCCCCATTGAAATCCGCATCCCTGAGGGTGACAAACGAAGTGAGTATATGCAGGTCATGTGCGACCTGACTGTGCTGGCTTTCCAGACAGACACCACGCGAGTCAGCACGTACATTGGATCGACCCCGAATGGCGTTTCCTATCCGGAACTTGGTTTCACGAATCAGCATCATTCCCAGACGCATCACGAGAATCGTGAAGAGATGGTCAGTAAGGTGGCCGCCATCACGAAGTTCAACATCGATCAGTTTGCCTACATGGTGAAGAAGATGGCAGGACTGCCGGAAGGTGATGGCACACTGCTGGACAACTGCATCATGCTGTGGGGGTCGGGGTTGGAGGACGGAAACCGTCATACACGACAGAATCTTCCCTTTATCATCGCTGGTCGCGGCGGCGGAACACTGAATACAGGACGCTTCCTGTCGGATGTCAGTGGAAATCAGGGCGACCTGCTGACAACTCTGTTGTCATGTGCGGGAGTTCCCCTGGACCGTCCCATCGGGATTGCCACGAAAGAAATTTCCGAGATGCGCGTTGCGGGGAAGTAAAACCGCCAGAGGCAGCGGTACCAAAATCGATTTGAGCTTCCTGGCCGGGTTCAACTTCCATGCGGCGCAACGGCAACGGTCGACGCCGAGGTGTTCGATGAATCGGCGGACGCTGTGATTGCTTCCAGGAAAGCTGTGTTGCGTCCGGGAAAGGTCGTACGGCAACCTGACGTCTCCTGACCGGTTCGCGGCATGTGCAGGTTTGGCCGGTTTTGGGACCCGTCAGCGGGCACTTCGCCGGCAGACCCGGTGCGCGGGTTTGGCCGGTTTTGACTGTCCGCTGTCGCTGCGTCAAGCATCGCAGGTGGAGCCTCCGCAGCTCGCAGCCGCTGCACGTATTTATTTGCAGCACCTCGATCAATACCCCCAAATTCGAGCAATTTCCCGGTTCGAATGACCGGCACGGTGCAGTGTTTCGATCGATTGAATGTTGGCCATGGGCAGATGATTGGACATGCAGAGCTCTCCCGGCACTTCCGT
>CAXBSH010000297.1:0-7098 GCA_963977705.1 uncultured Planctomycetaceae bacterium | reverse complement strand
GGGGTGCGCACCAGACCCAGGGCTGCACCCTGGCTATCAGAAAACGGCCCTTCAGGCCTGAATCGCAAACATACGCCCGGCACAAACCAAACACACGCCGCAACGGACTCGTGTCCGGACGGTTGGTGTTGCGTTGTTGTTACCGAGCTGGTGCTCGGTGGTCGTAGCATGGGCTTCAGCCCGTGTCGTCCACCGGGTGCAAGTCACCCAAAGGAGAGCCGTAACCGCAAGCTGACGGGTGGTGCCGTGCTGCCGTTACCGAGCTGGTGCTCGGTGGTCCCGGGGGCCTAACCAGACGGGTATTGCCGTGCCGGGTTCAGCGGTTGGCGGTTTGGGATTCCGGGGTGCGAGGAATGATTCGGACGTTGACGGGCAATGTGGTGAGACCTCCGTCGATGCTGGATTTCAGGAAGAACGGGCGCGTTTGAGCGGGGACCCAGCGAGCGGCTGTGATGAAGACTTCGCGTTCGGTCTGGCCGGCCAGCAGCATCAGTCCATTGAGTCCGATGTTATCGACGAAGACTCCGTGAGGCAGGTTGCGTCCGGAATCTTCCTTGCCGAATTCGACGATGCCGTCATGCGCGATGCGTTCGACTCTGAGCCATGCGCGAGTGGTCTGACCGGCGTGCACTGTGATTTCGGGAGTCTGTTCAAAATTCCCGGCGGTGCGTTGTTCGTCGGTGATCAGGACAACTCGGATTTTGGGATCCTGCAGCAGTTCCAGAGTTTTCAGGCCGGCGATTTCGTGGCGGATGACTTTGCCGTGGATGTCTGCTTCGGCAAAGAAGCGGATTGCAGCCACAGCTTCGGCTGTGGGGGCAGTGGCGTCGGTGGCAGCGAGTACGGCAGCGAAGGCCTGCCGCTGCTCTGGCTGGATTTCGACGGGGTCTGAGAAGTAGAAGCCGGGGGGCAGGTTTTCGGCAGTGATGCGAATGGGGCCACTGAATCCGTCCAGACGGGTGGCGGTGAAATTGATTTCCCGTCCGGTTCCCGGATGAATTTTCAGCTCGTTGGTGCTGGCCGTGATGCTGAAGTCCGGTTGCGGTTCGCGAATCAGCAGGGTCCAGTTGTAATCGGGCCCCTGAAATCCGCGGGCATCCCGCAGCCGCACGAGGTACTCGCCCGTGGCTGGAGCGGTGAACATCAGTCGTGAGTCAGCGCCCCACTGCCGCTGAGGATCATCATCGTTTTCAGCGTAGATCGGGAATACGGGCAGTCCGGTATCACGCAGGACGGCATCAGGCGCATGCGGGACGACAATGAAGGCGGGGCCCTGCAGTGGGTGGGTTGAGGGAGTTGTGTTGAACCATGTCTGTCGCTGACCGAAACCGGGGTAGACTTTGAATCCGGAGTCCGGCCCGCGGGGGTACAACCACAAACGGACAACTTCGCCGTCCGCATAGAGATACTCGTTGAGTTCCATTTCCTGCCAGTTGAACATGCGGAAGTCATCACTGGTGTCGGAATCCTTGCCGCGGAAGGTGAACCAGGAGTCTCGTACGGCCTGCAGTCTGGTCTGCAGTACTGGCTGCCCGGTGGCGGTCAGTACATCAACAATGGAGTCCAGCGGACTTTTGTCACGGGCAGCCTTAACTTCGATCAGCAGTGTTTGTCCGGCGGTGGCTTTGATGCGGACAAGATCCGTGTCGGGAGTATTTCCGGTTTGTTGGTGGGTGATTCCTTTGATACTGGCGGGAACTTCCACGAGCGGAGCTTCGGCTGGTGAATCATTGGGTTCGGTTTCGGTCAGTTCATGCATGCTGGCTGGCTGAGTGGTGTTAGTCATCGCTGTTGCTGCAGGCGGGCTGGCTGCGACCGTCTGAGTCGGTGCGGGCAGTGCCAGTTTTCGTACAGTTCCGTCTGCAGCGGGCAGCAGCAGGCTGTTGGTGCTGGTGTTGACGACAGCGCAGCGGGGTGGGTCAGTGGCCAATGATTCGGCGGCCAATTCTTCGACGGTGGCAGCGTTCCAGAATTTTACGGTTCCGTTTTCATCGGTGGTGACCAGCAGCGAGCCGTCGCTGTTCAGTTTCAGCAGGCTGATGGTCCCTTCGTGGGCGAACCTTGAGATCTGCAGCGGGTTGATTTCGGGTTGTGTGCGGGATGTCAGCAGCCACTGGCGAATGCGACTGTCGGCACCAGTGCCGTAGATGTAGCGACCATCGGGGCTGAAGGCGACGCTGTACTGTTCTGCCTGAGGCTGACTGAGAGTATCGAAACGCTGTCCTGAGGCGACGTGCCAGATTTTGATCGTGGCATCGGCACTGGCTGAGGCGAGCAGTGAGCCATCTGGACTGAACTGCAGATCGAAGACTGAGCCGTTATGTCCGGGCAGTTCGCGGAGCAGTTGTCCGGTGTGGGCGTTGTGCAGTCGAATGATTCGATCGTAGCCGGCAGTGGCCACAAGTGTTTCATCGGGGGACAGGACGGCGGCGTAGAGTGCGTCGTTGTGTCCGGAGAATTCCTGAATGATGCGGGAATCCGCAAGATTGACAAGGAGTGCGCGTCCGGAGACACCGGGGGTACCGGTGGCCAGCAGCACCTGCTGTTCGCTGGCCGTGAACTGTACGTCGGTGATTTTGCCATCGGGGATTGTGAGTTGCCACTGGGGGCTGTTGTCGGTGAGTTGTGTGATCTTGGCGTGTCGGAAATGTCCGGTGAGCAGGCGGGTTCCATCTTTGGAGACAGTGGCGGCGAGTGCCGGGCCGGGGCCACCCTTGGTGGGTTTGATTGCGGGCAGTCTGGGCAGGATTGGTTGTCGTGAGTCGAAGTGAGCACCGGCCAGCAACCAGTCTGTCAGCAGTTGCTTTTCGGCTGCTGTGGGCTGAGGTTGATCGGCGGGTGGCATTTGTTCGTCGCCGGTGCTGTTGAGTGTCTGCAGCATGCGACTGGAGGCGGGGGTGTTGCGATCCAGTATGGGTCCGGA
This sequence comes from uncultured Planctomycetaceae bacterium, assembly GCA_963977705.1. Lineage (GTDB taxonomy): Bacteria > Planctomycetota > Planctomycetia > Planctomycetales > Planctomycetaceae > SXXK01. The sequence continues at coordinate 4,175 of CAXBSH010000297.1, read as the reverse complement.
GCTGCTGCCGGCTTCGATTTCGTCGGCGGACTGGAGCGACAGGCCACCTTCGCGAGTGACTCGATTGTGGCAACCGATGCAGTACTTCTGCAGCAGGGGTGCGGTCTGTGTCGAGAATCGAATTTCGGCCGCGGTGGTGGTGGCGACGAGGTTGAGGGCCAGCAGGGCCCAGAGTGCGGCGTGCTGCAGCGAGTTGAGCAGGTGGTACGGGAACTGAGCAGCAGTCATGGAAGAAATCCGGAAAAGGACTGCGGTGGGGAGCGACAAGCGACCAGACAGCCGCGAGACTGAATTCTGAAGACGGGACAGCAGACAGGCAAGTGAACAGGCGGGGTAACGGGCAGCAATGGCAACGAAGCGACAATCGACGGGAATTCCGGCACTGGATCAGGCGCTGGGTGGTGGGTTGATTCCGGGGACTCTGACGGTCGTGATGGGGGCCACGGGGATTGGCAAAACGCAGCTGGGGCTCAGTTATGCGCACGCCGGGCTGTCTCAGGAGGGTGAAACGGGGATTTTGTTTGATCTGACGACGCGGGGTGATTCGCAGAACCAGTCAGAGTATGCAGATCGGATGTTTGGCTGGAAGCTGCGTTCCAGTGGTTTGGTTGAACGTTTTGATCCATTGGTGGTCTGGGATCGTCAGCAGGCGCGGGCCGAGTATCTGCATGTGTTTTCGCGGAATGGTCGGCGGGTGACGATTGGTGACATGCAGCCTGAGGAGTGGCAGGAGTTCAAGTCTGATCTGATGCGGCGGCTGGACCAGACAATCGCGTATTTTTACGGTAATTTCGTGCATGGTGTGCGGCGGGTCGTGATTGACGGCGTGGAACCAACGACTCAGGATTCGGACTCCTTCCAGTTTCATCTGTTTGACTACATTTATCATCAGGTGTTGCGAAAAGAGCACGACTGGCTGGCAAGAGATTTGTTTCGTGTGAATTTTCGGGCTCAGCAGCCGATGGTGGAGCAGCGGGCGTATGATTGCCGTGACATCGGAGGGTTGTTTCTGTACACCAGCCATGAGGTTTTGCTGGACGATCTGATTGCTCGACCGATTCGTTCGGGCGATATTCTTTCAAATGCCAATACGATTCTGTTGATGGGTAAGGTTCGGCAGGGGGATCGGATTGGACGAGCGATGTATGTGGCGAAGCATCGCGGAAGTGCGTGTTGTGAGGACATATTGCCATATCGCATCACGGAACAGGGTCTGGTTATGGATTGAGTGCAACAAATATCTGGCGATTTCCGCGTGTATCCTGCATACTATGTCCACAGGCGGGGCCAGTTTTTCAGCCGATTTTTCGGATATCAGCATGGGTGTGATCAGTGAGGCAACAGCGGCGCGGCTGGCGGACAGTCGATTTATGCGGGCGGTGCATCGTCGCCCCGTCGATACGACTCCGTTGTGGATCATGCGTCAGGCGGGTCGTTATCTGCCTGAATACATGGCGGTGCGCAGCCGTGTTTCTTTCATGGAACTCTGTAAGACTCCAGAGCTGGCCTGTGAAGTCACAGTGACGGCTCGGCAGGTTCTTGGGGTGGATGCGGCGATTCTGTTTGCGGATCTGCTGCCGATTCTTGAGCCGATGGGAATTGATCTGGAGTATCAGAAGGGCGAGGGCCCGGTGATCCACAATCCGCTGCGAGGCAGTGCGGACGTGGATCGGTTGCAGGCATTATCGTCGATGGAATCTGTGGACTATGTTTTTCAGGCGATCCGCATGATTCGGGCGGCTCTGCCGGACGACATTCCGCTGATTGGCTTCGCGGGTGCTCCTTTTACGCTGGCATCGTATGCGATTGAGGGCGGTGGTTCGAAGAACTACGTGCACACGAAATCGCTGATGTACAACGACGAAGGTGCGTGGAATGTGCTGATGAGTCGTCTTGTGGACACGGTGATTCTGTATCTGCAGCATCAGATTCAGGCGGGCTGTCAGTGTGTGCAGGTTTTTGACAGCTGGGCGGGTTGTCTGTGTCCGTCGGATTATCAGCGGTATGTGCTGCCGCATGTGCGACGTCTGATTCAGGCGGTCGAACCTCTGGCTCCGGTGATCAACTTCCTGAATGGCAATCCGGCGTTGCTGTCGCTGCAGCGTCAGGCGGGTGGTCAGGTGATGGGTACAGACTGGCGTTCTTCACTGGACGTAGCATGGCGTACCTTTGGTCATGATGTGGCCATTCAGGGGAACATGGATCCGGTTTCCATTTATGCAAATCTGCCGGTGCTGAAGCAGCGAGTCGGTGATGTGCTGCGGCTGGCGGAGGGGCGTGATGGTCACATATTCAATCTGGGTCATGGAGTGATGCCGGACATGAATCCGGATCATGTGAAGGCGGTGGTGGATTTTGTGCATGAGTTGGGGCAGCGTTGAATGACTGCAGAACCCGTCAATTCCGATTCTGACAAACGCAGCCTGCGGGTTGCTGTTGTTGGTGGCGGTATTACGGGCCTTTCGGCCGTGCATACTCTGACGCGTGCCACAACGGCTGGTGGGTGTCCGGTTGAGGTGACGTTGTTTGAAGCGTCGCGTCGTCTGGGCGGGATTATCCGCACGGAAGAGGCGGACGGTTTTCTGATGGAGCTGGGTCCGGATTCGTTTATCACGAACAAGCCGGGTGGTGTGCGACTTTGTGAAGAGCTGGGATATGCGCAGGAGCTGATTACGACGGACTGGCGTTATCGTCGCTCGCTGGTGCTGTCGCGTGGCTGTCCGGTATCGGTGCCGGAAGGTTTCATGCTGATGGTCCCCGAGAATCCGTGGGCATTGATGTGCAGTCCGGTGTTGTCGGTGGCGGGTCGTCTGCGTTTGCTGGGGGAGTATTTTCTGCCTGGGCGGGCTCCTGCGGGCGACGAGAGTCTGGCCAGTTTTGTGCGGCGAAGATTTGGCCGTGAGGCGCTGGATCGTCTGGTGCAGCCGCTGGTGGGCGGTATTTATACATCAGACCCAGAGAAGCTTAGTCTGCAGGCGACGTTGCCGCGATTTCCCGAAATGGAGGCTCGATCGGGCAGTGTCATTCGCGATGCTCTGAGACAGAAGAAGCGTGCGGGGCCGGCTGATCCCAAAGGTTCCGGCAGTGGTGCTCGATACGGCTTGTTCGCTGCACCGCGTCGCGGGTTGGGTGATCTGGTTGCGACACTTGAGCGGCGGCTGCGAGCGACGAATGGCGTGCGATTTCAGATGGGGTCGTCGATTCAGTCGATTACGTCTCAGCTGTCCGAGCAGGGGCGTGCTGAGTGGTGTGTGCAGACGGCGGATCAGAAGCAGGTATTTGATGCGGTCATTCTGACGTTGCCAACGTGGCTGGCAGCGCGGGTGCTGCAGGGGCCTCAGTTTGCCGATCTGCGTCAGCATCTGAGTGCGATTGAGTATGCATCCAGTGCGATTGTTGTCAGTGGCCATCAGCTGAGTGATTTTCAGGATCGGATGGACGCATTTGGGATGGTGGTGCCGGCCTGCGAGCGTCGGCAGATATTGGCGGTCAGTTTTTCGAGCCGCAAGTTTGAGGGTCGTGCTCCGGCGGGGCAGATAGTGCTGCGAACGTTTCTTGGTGGTGCGATGCAGCCGGAACTGATGGAACGCAGTGATGAGGAAATGCTGGCCATCGTGAATACTGAATTGCGGCAGATCTTCGGGATGTCTCAGGAGCCGATGTTTGCGGAGGTGATGCGATACGATCGTGCCATGCCACAGTATCATGTGGGGCATCTTGATCGTGTTGCGGCCATTGAACGCGGTGTGGGGCAGCACGCGGGGCTGCAGCTGGCGGGCAGTGGGTATCGGGGTGTGGGCATTCCGGATTCGATTGAGAGCGGTCGTGAGGCGGCCGAGCGAGTTCTGGGGCTGCGATGAGGGACAGTGTTTGTGCAGGCTGTTGACAGCCGCGGCGTTCAGAACATCGGAATTCGCCTGAAGAATGGCTCAACGAAGAATACTGTGCGCGGTATGAGGGCGTCTTTTGGGTGCGGCCGCGCTGGAGGGGCCTCCCATTCGATGCCATCATCCCCTCTGGGAGGGCGAGGCTCCCGCCGAGCCGAAGTCACTTGTCCGTGTTCCGTTGTCGTTGTTCGTTAACAGCCGTAGCCCGGGCATTCGTGCCCGGCGGGGACAAAATGTAGCCCGAGCATTCCTGCTCGGCCCCGTCCATTAAAACACACTGGGGACTTC
>CAXBSH010000296.1:0-7147 GCA_963977705.1 uncultured Planctomycetaceae bacterium | reverse complement strand
CTCACTCACTCACTCACTCACTCACTCACTCACTCACTCACTCACTCACTCACTCACTCACTCACTCACTCACTCACCTACCCACCCACCCACTCACTCACTCAATTCATCTCTCTTGCAGGACGAGGTCGCGCGGCAGCTGGACAACCCCTTCCCCTGGCTTCCGCTGGGCGAGCTGGCCGACATTCGCATCGAAGAGACTCCCCCCAACGTCGAGCATGAATCGGGCCGACGCCGAACGTTCATTGCGGCCAATGTGCGAGGCCGGGACGTGGCCTCATTTGTCGCTGACGCTGAAGCCGCAGTCGAAAAGCAGGTTCCGCTGCCCACGGGATACGAAGTCCGCTGGGGTGGCGACTTCGAGAATCTGCAGTCGGCCAAGGCCCGTCTGATGCTGATTACACCAATCGTGCTGCTGCTGATCTTTCTGCTGCTGCATACGAGTCTGCACTCGGCCAGCCTGGCCATGCTGATCTTTCTGGCAGTACCGATGGCCGCATCGGGCGGGGTGTTTGCTCTCGCGATTCGAGGAATGCCGTTCAGTATTTCCGCCGGGGTGGGGTTCATCGCCCTGTTCGGTGTGGCCGTGCTCAATGGACTCGTCTGGGTCAGCGCCGCCGAAAACCTGCGACGCACCAGCATGCCCCTGTCTGAGGCGACCCTGCTGACAGCTCTATCCCGACTGCGACCGGTGCTGATGACCGCATTCGTGGCCAGCCTTGGATTCCTGCCCATGGCTCTGTCCACCAGTGACGGCGCCGAAATGCAGCGGCCACTGGCCACGGTGGTGATCGGAGGACTTGTCACATCGACGCTGCTGACATCACTGGTAGTCCCGGCCATTTACCCGTGGTTCGCCGCTGGTTTACCGGTCGGCACGGACGACGAACATGGGTCGGCAGACGGCCATGTTCCAGCGGTATCTCATTGAATTGTGTTGAACCGGGACACGGCAGTGGGGATCCCTGACCGGCCCGGCAGAATCGAAACCTGAGGAATCATCGACAGAACTGGACACAAACCGGGGTTGAACCCTGCCTGCAAATGCCGACCTGCGGCTCCGGAATGCCCCTTTTCCCCAGTCACCACAACTGTGCAGCTCAGCCTTTTCTGATTCCCCGATTGAGACTTTCCGGTTTCGGGCGAATCGTGCGAATTTCTGCATCGATCCGGGGCCGTCTGCAGAATAGACTTGGGCAGCGGAGGAATTCCGCGCCGTGGCTGCACCCAAAACATTTGTACAGCATCGCTTTAATCAGGCGTCTGCGATCGGGTGTTGGGTTCAGGCAGTAACAGGATATGTTTCCGCGATTTCTGATCGCTGAAGTAGTTGAAGTTGAGGAAGGGTGAAGACGGTGACTGCGGTAACGAATGTCGAAAATACGACTCAGACGATCAACGGTGCTCAGATTCTGGTTGAGATGCTGGTGCGTCTGGGTGTTGAGACGATTTATGCGTATCCTGGTGGTGCCAGCATGCCATTGCATCAGGCACTGCGTGAGCAGCGTGAACAGATTCGGACCATTCTGCCGCGTCACGAGCAGGGTGGCTGCTTTGCGGCTCAGGGAATTGCTCGTGCCACCGGCAAAATTGGTGTCGTGATGGGCACCAGTGGTCCGGGGGCAACCAACCTGGTGACGGGTATTGCGGATGCCAAGCTGGACAGCATCCCGATGATCTGCATTACCGGTCAGGTTCCGCAGGCGGTGATTGGCAGTGACGCCTTCCAGGAAACTCCGATGGTGGAGGTTTGCGGGGCGATTACCAAGCATCAGTACATGATCACTGACGTGCGTGATGTGGCGCGAGTGATGAAGGAAGCGTATCACATCGCGATGACGGGCCGTCCCGGACCAGTTCTGGTGGACGTCCCGAAGGACGTACAGCTGCAGACGCTGCCTCTGTCGGCAGTCGACTTTGATCCTCCGATGAACCTGCCCGGTTACCGCCCTGAAACTCGCACGATTGCTCCCGAACAGGTGCGGCAGATTCTGGCAGCGGTGCGTCGTTCGAAGCGTCCGGTCCTGTATGTCGGTGGTGGCTGCATCAACAGCGAAGCCTCAGCAGAACTGACGAAGTTTGCCCTGCGAACCGGCATCCCGGTCACGATGACTGTGATGGGTCTGGGCGTCTTCCCGGGTACTCACACGCAGTCCCTGCACATGCTGGGCATGCATGGCACGGTCTACGCCAACTATGCAGTGGATCAGGCCGACCTGCTGCTGGCCTTTGGTGTTCGATTTGACGACCGAGTGACAGGCAAACTGGAAGAGTTTGCCAAGCACGGCAAGATCGTGCATGTCGACATCGACGCCTCCGAGATCCACAAGAACAAAGAGGCGCACATTCCGGTTCATGGTGATGTGCGTCAGGCCCTGGAAGCACTCAACGCTGCCCTGACGGCCGAAGACATTCCGGACCTGACGGAATGGCATCAGCAGATTGCCGGCTGGAAGGCGAAATTCCCGCTGGGCTATGCCGACGCTGGCGACAGGATTCTGCAGCAGTACGCCATTGAAGAGCTTTGGCGACAGACTCAGAACCGCGACACCTACGTCGCCGTGGGTGTTGGTCAGCACCAGATGTGGGCTGCTCAGTTCTATAAGTTCGACAAGCCCCGTCGCTGGCTCAGCAGTTCTGGACTTGGCACGATGGGTTTCGGACTGCCGGCCGCAATGGGCGTGCAGACGGCCTGCCCGGATTCGCTGGTCATCGATATCGACGGTGACGGTTCGTTCCAGATGAATATTCAGGAACTGGGAACACTGACCTGCGAAAAACTGCCGGTCAAGATTCTGCTGCTGAACAACCAGCATCTGGGCATGGTGGTCCAGTGGGAAGATCGGTTCATGTCGGGTCGTCGGGCCCACACGTATCTCGGACCGGTGGATCATCCGGAAGCATTGGGCGAAGGCGACGGCACAATGCCGATGGAAACCTTCCCCAACTTCGTAAAGATCGCCGAAGGCTACGGCATCAAGGCTCGACAGGTCCGCAGTCGTGCCGAGTACCCGGCTGCTCTGGCAGAAATGCTGGCCTATGATGGCCCGTATCTGCTGGATGTGATCTGCCCATATCAGGAACACGTCCTGCCCATGATTCCCAGCGGTCGCACCGTGCGGGAAATCATCACGAAGTAAGTACTGCAGTGCTGTGCCTTCGCCTGCGACGGCACAGCCCGGTAAAACTCAAGCCATCGGGAATCACATCCCGGTGGCTTTTTTTCTGCGCAACATACATCAGGTGTGCACCGGCACATTGCATGGCCACGGGTGTTGACAAAGATCTGTCCACGCCGAACCGGAACACCCGCAAATGGTTGGTTGCAGACATCAGCAATTTCTTCTGCGGGGCACCAGTTCAGTGCCCCCAACGTCAGGACAACACCCGTCAGCTTACGCTAATGGGTCGCCCCCGGGACCACCGAGCACCAGCTCGGGGACGTGATGTCACAACCTTTGGTTCGCCAGGAGCCTCGCCCACAATTCGCCAACGGCCATAGTCAACCTGGCCTTGGGCAACGGCCAGGGAAAACCCAAACGCCAACAACCCACAATTGGCCAACGGCCATAGTCAACGTAGCCTTGGGCAACGCCCAGGGAAAAAACCAGCCGAAAACTTCGGATTTCCCTTTCGGCAGTAGCGGAGCGGCATTTCAAACATCGGATCTCTATCGGTAGTAACAGGGCTTTAGCCCGTGCACGAGATCTACTTGCCCTTTGCAAACGCTGTGGTTTTGGGGAAGTGGCCGAGCAGGAATGCTCGGGCTACGTTTGGGGGTTGGGGGGGGGCGCGGGCTGAAGCCCACGATACGGCTGGGTTAAGTACGGTAGCGTGGGCTTTAGCCCGTGCAGGAGTTCTTCTTGCCGCTTGCAAACGCTGGTGGTTTTTTGGGGGGCCGAGCAGGAATGCTCGGGCTACGTTTGAGGTTGGGAGGGGCGCGGGCTGAAGCCCACGGTACCGATACGGCTACAGGAGGCGTAGGTTATGGTAGCGCTGGCAGGCGGAAGGTGCGGCGGGCCAGGCGCCATGTGCGGTGCAGCAATGACGCCTGCTGGGTCGGAAGTCGGGCAATGCCGACGGAATACAGGGGCGGTAAGATTTCGCCACGCTCGACATGTTGCTGGAATAGGGCACCTGCGGACAGCTCAGCGGGGAACAACGGCTGGGCCGGCGATCCGTCCGCTCGGGCACTGACAAGGCCACTGCTGATCAGTTCCCGATCCACGACTTCCAAAGGCGTCGTACCAACCTCCGTCACCGTTGCCACAAGTCGCCAGTCAGTCCGCGAAAATAACGTGACTCGCGCAGCTGCATCGTCTGCTCGCACCCGTTCCACATCCGATTGTTCGGCCACCGCCACAATCCGCAGATCGTGCGGTTCACCAACCCAGCAAATCAGTGTCTGCGGTTCAACCCAGCCACCGCGAGTCGTGGTGTCAAGGACAAACCGAGTCCACGTCTGTAAGGTTGCGTCCTGACCGTTCGCAGTGGGCAGGTTCCGCGGCAGCAGGACTCTACCGGCACGAGGACTGCACAGGGTCAGATCAGCCACCATCGTCTGCAGTGTCTGACAACGGTCAATTGCGGCTTTCAGGGACTGTTCGGCGGCCGGTAATGCAGCGGCCGCCGCCGGTTCCGTAAACTGGCGATTCTGCAAAGTGCGAACCGTCGCCTGCCGCAGAAACTTAGCACCTTCAGCCGCTGCCAGCTGCTGTTCCAGTTCGGCATTACGAAACCTTGCCAGGACGTCCCCGACCTGCACGGTTGCACCAGCCGCGACCGACCACTCCAGCACCCCGCCACTGCGGACATACACAGCTGCCGCTGTCCCCGGTGTCAACAGACACGGCACACTGACAGGCCACGAAAATGGCACACAGAACAACATCAGACAGACTGACAGGCTGGCCCATAATCGAACCTGGGCCCGACGAGGATTGACGGCTTCCGACAGACGTTGCTGTAACCCGCTGTACATCGCCGGAATTCCCAGCAGCACGCTGGCTGATGCCGGGAAGACAACCGCTGATTCCAGGCCCACGGGTTCCAGCAGTCGATACACAATCAACAGCAGCGTCAATGTGGCTGACAGACGCCATACGGCCATGGCAACTCCCAGGATACTGAGCCCTGTCGATGCCAGTGCAGAAACGGGCAGCTCGTCACCCGTCGCCCGCAGTGGACCCAGCACAAGCCGACCCACCGCCCGCCCCGCGGATCGCACGGCCTGCTGCCACAGATTGGGAATGGCCAGCAGATCTGACAGCACATAATAGCCGTCATATCGCAGCAGTGGATTGCCGTTAATCAGCAGCGTATTCAGACTGCAGAACAGCAGCAGGTTCAGAAATAAGGCATGCAGGAAACCCGGATAGCTTGCCAGCCACAAGCAGGCGGCTGCGGCTGCAATCAGCAGTTCAACCAGAATCCCGGCCGCTGCGACCACGATCCGCTGTCTGGTGGGAAATCGTCGCGAATCACTGACGTCGCAGTACAGCAGCGGGAAACACAGAATCATGGTGATTCCCAGCTCATGACATTCTCCGCCATACCAGCGGCAGGCGACGGCGTGACCCAGTTCATGCAGGATGCGGGCGATCGTGATGGCAGTGCCCAGTGCCAGCAGATTGGTGACCGTCAGCAGGGCCGTCAGATCCGGCAGCTCAGTTTGCAGCTGTCGGGCTGAAATCAGGACAGCCGCAAAGGCCATCAGCACAAAGCTGAGCAGTGCGGGTTTCAGCAGCGGGTGCCTGAATCGCTGCAGTCGTGGGACCAGCCAGTCAAGCAACGGTGTGGGATCAGGACCGCGCCAGCGAAAACTGAGACGTGACAGTCCCCAGCGCGACAGCAGACGGCGAGCCGCCTGCAGGGAATCCGCTGCGGCAGTCGTCGCCTGCGGACCAGTCTGTGTGTCCGCCTGCGGCGATTTCGAGCTGGCTGCTGCCAGCAGACTGCGACGTGGCCAGATGGTCTGCAGCAGTCCGGCCTGCAGGGCGTCTCGCTGCAGGATTTGCAGATCGTCCGCAGTGATGACGTCAGCGGGAAATTCGTGCTGCAGGGCCTGCAGCAGATCGCTGAGCGAACGCCAGCCATTCAGTAACTGCAGATAGCGAAGTCCGGCTGGTGAGACTTCAAAGTAGGACAGTCGCAGGGCATCGCGCAGCAGCCAGCCCTGGCCGTGAATTGTACTTACGGCAGAGATCTGCAGGTCGGGGCGCAGACGCAGCGGGATGCCACCTCCTGCCGAGCGTTCGGGAAGCCCTGCCCCGCTGCTCATGGAGCAATCTCCAGCAGCACCTGAGCGCCCGGGCGGAGCCAGTGTGGTGGCTGCTGCACTTCTGCGCGGATGCGCACGGCATCGTTCAGTGCATCCACTTCGGGGCTGACAAAAATCAGTTTGGCTGTAACGGTATCCTGCGGGCCGGGATTGCTGGTGGCCACAGGGATGCGGACGGCAGCGGTCTGTCCCGGCTGCAGCTGTTGTGATTCGCTGATGGAAACAACGCCATCGATCAGCAGGCGGCGTGTCTGGATCAGCCGCAGGACCGGTTCACCGGGTTCCAGCCATTCACCGGCGGCTTTGCGTCGTTCGGTAATAATACCATCGAAGGGGGCGATCAGACGTCTTCGCTGCACTTTCTGCCGAGCGATTTCGACGGTGGTACGGAGGACTTCCAGTTGCTGTGTTTCGGCGTCTTCCGTACCGCGTGCGGTTTCCAGCAGCAGCTTCAGTCGAGCGACAGCGGCCTGCTGCTGTTCGGTGGCTTTGGCCAGTGAGCGAGCTTTGATGGCGGCGAGGGCTTTTTCATGCTGAGCCTGCTGCACGGCGATCGCAGCCTGCTCGCGCTGTGAAGACAGGGCCAGGAATTCGCGTTCACTGACGCTGCGGGCCGACGCTTTGCGGCTGGCATCGGCCAGCTGCAGTGCGGCGGTGGCTTCGGCCAGCTTTGCTTCGGCAAGGCGGACTGCTGACGGATCTTCGGCGGACTGCCGGGCCTGATCGGCATCCAGTGCGGCCTGTTCGGCCTGTCGTTCGGCTTCCTGCACAGCGGCAGTGGCCACCTGCGACAGGCGACTGCTGGCTCGTTTCTGAGTGGCTGCCTGCAGCTCCAGATCGGAAGAGCACACGTCTGAACTCCAGTCA
>CAXBSH010000295.1:0-7181 GCA_963977705.1 uncultured Planctomycetaceae bacterium | reverse complement strand
GGCGGCGCGGGCTGAAGCCCACGGTACGGTTGGGGAGGCGGAGGGGGGTTGCGGGCTAAAGCCCACACTACGGTTGGGGAGGGGAGGATTGGGAGCGGGCTGAAGCCTTGTCATTACCCTGAAAACGGGGTGTCTGCGACGAGTTTCCGCTGCGGCGTTACAGGAAAACCACGCTTTGATCCCTTGGGCGTTGCCCAAGGCTACATTGACTATGGCCGTTGGCCAATTTGCGAGACGCGTGTGTGGCATGGGCTCGTGGGCGTTGCCACAGCAAAAGAGGGAGCATGACGAGGGCGCGGTCCTAGTTGAGGGGTAGCCACCAAACTGGTTTTGAGGCCGGAATGGCCGTCTTCAAGGCGAGCGTGGTTTCGCGTTCATGCATGGGGTTCCACGTGCTTAATCACGCGGATCTGCTGAAACCGGCCCTTCAGGCCTGGAGAGCTTCTTTGTGGTGTCATGACCAGGTGCTGACGCACCTGGCTTTGCTGAAATCGGCCCTTCAGGCCTGGGAGAGCCGTTGGGGAGTTGTGTCGGTCTCGGGGGCCTTGTGTCAGTGGTTCAACGTGCCTGCGTTTGCGATCCAGGCCCAAAGGGTCGGTCTCCGGTAGCCGAGGGCGCAGTCCTCGGTTAGGGGTAGCCTCAAAATTGGCTTTGAGGCCTGCAGGGCCGATTTCAAGGCGAGCGCGGTTTTGCGTTCATGCATGGGAGAAGTTGCCGTGACATGAAGGTTGTTACAGCCTGTCAACTCGGAACCGAAAGAACCTTCGCCATTGTCACCATTCCGGGATTCCGTGGGGTCTGACGGATGAGCTTCGCAGTTCGGATGACCTACTGACATTGGCTCGGACTGCGTATCGCAACGCTTCAAAGTGGATCAGATCGGTTGCAATTTGCGGGAGGAAGATTCTGGATTCCCTGGGATGCAGTGGCGGAATGTTTTTTCGGACTCTTGAATTCGTGGGTGATGACGCGGGCTGAGGGCCACGGTACGGTTGGGGATGGGAGGGGGTGTTGCGGGCTAAAGCCCACACTACGGTTGGGGATGGGAGCGGGTGTTGCGGGCTGAAGCCCACACTACAGTTGGGGTGGGAAGGGGGGTGGAGGGGGATTATTTTGAGAGAAGTTGGAGTGCGTGGGAGCAGGCGTTGGTCATCAGGGTGCGGAATTTCATTTCGGCGCTATCGAAGCGTTCGCTGCGGGAGCGGGCTTGCCATGTGCCGTCAGCGCAGTAGATGACGTCGAGTGAGTTTTCCTTCTGTCGGTGCAGTTCTCGCATGAGAACTCGAGCATCAACTTCAACTGCAGTTTCGGGTGTGATTCTTAGTTTCTGCAGGGGTGTATCCAGCAGGGCGTTCTGATCGGCGTATTTCAGCGACCACGACAATTTGACCACGCAGTTATCTTCTTCGAAGGTTTTGCTGCCCGGCATTTTGAAGAGGTGAATGAGTGTTTCGAGTAATTGGTCGACGGTGGTCAAGGGTGAGACGGCGACTTGCAGGATGGGATCACAGAATTTCGGGGCGATCTGCAGCGTGATGGCTTTCCGCCAGTTCAGGAATGTCAGGCGAGTTTCGCGCAGCTTGACGTTGCCGGCAGCAGCTGCAGCCTGCCAGAGGTTGTCCGGGACGTAAATGATGGGGCGGAACCACGGGTCAGATTCTTTTGGAAACCGGGTGCATTCGCTGATCCAGTGGCGTGGTGTGAGCAGCTCGAGGTCGTTGATGATTTTGCGATAGCGATTGCGCTGCGTATCGGAGGGATCCGCGTTACAGCATAACGCTGGTGGCGGACTGTCTGAGCGTCTGCGGGAAGCCATGTGTCTCAGTGACTTCTGAACCAGATCATCCGGCAGTTCGGCAGATCGTCCGGTAGGTGACCAGACGCAGAGGCAGCGGCGGGGACCGATTCGGATGAGTTCCTGAGCAGAGTCGAGGAGCTGAATTTCGGGCAGATGTTCGGGGTGCTGCAGTGCGAGCAGTGTGGCAACGAAGCGGGCCCACGTCTCGGCTGAAGGCTCATCGGTGGGAGGCCGAAAGTAGGGCGGGTGCAGGATTCTGTGCATGGCGGAATCCACCGCAAACGGGGTCGAACGGGGTCTGGGGAAGGGATGTCTATTTCGGCAGCAGCGGGACGATGCCACCTGGTCCGGATCCTGGCGAAATTCAGAGCACTTGTCGAGAAAACCCAAAGAACCGGGCCTTCGGACTCGGGAACATGCACGGAAACCGGCTGTCAGACTGGAAAGTTTACGACGACTTCGAAGAATAGGGGGACGTGAGATCGGGTGTCACTTCTGAAGATTCGAGGTGGGTGATGCAGAAACTGAAATTGGTTCTTGGTCTGGTGGTTGTGTTGCAAGCGGGCATTCTGGCTGCCGATCAGCAGTCACAGGCGTCGTATGATTCGGCAGCTGTGGCCGCAACTGCAGGTGATGCGTCGGCGTCAGTGCAGGCATCGGATCCTGCCGGGACGTGGTCGGGCTCGTGGTGCAGCAGCAGGAACGGTCATCATGGTCCGATGCGGGCGGAGTTCTGCCGGACCTGTGACAACCAGTATTCGGTGCGTTTCCGTGGTAAGTTCTGGGGGATTGTGCCATTTGCCTATCGAACGACCCTGCAGGCCAGCACCAACGCTGATGGCACAGTGACATTGACTGGCAGTCGTCGACTGGGTTTGCTGCTGGGCACCTTCAGCATGCAGGCGACAGTCACCGGGAATACTCTGAAGGCAACCTATTGTTCGAAGCAGGATCAGGGGACATTTACGATGAGTCGTTGTGGTGGCTGCAACGACTGAGCATCGTTGTTCAGGCCGATGAAGGCATTTCGACCGTGGCGGTCCGGGAACGCGGGCCATTCGGCGATTCCGGCGGGGATCTCATCCGAGAGTTCTGGCCTGAGTCTGGTAGTGCTGGACTGGTGTTGACTGCGACGTTGAAACAGGCAGGCCAGTCCATCCTGGTACACCAGTTGCCAGTCCTGGTGATTGCGAAGGAAACTGACGGCAGGCTGATCCTGCCGTCGGTTGACAAGCACAAGGTCCGGCTGTCCGACGTTCAGGGCCTGCTGCTGACTGATGGGTCCCGATTCGGGGACTCGATAGCGTCTGGTGTAAGCGGGCCCGAAGAGCAGGTCGAAGTGCCAGTCGACGATCTGCATGGGATAGCAGGTATCATAGCGACCATCGAATGCAACGGTTGAGTTTGGTGTCAGTGCGGCGAGGGCGTATTGAGCCCAGTTAAAACTGACAACGAGGCGGCCGTGAAGATCGTTGCGGTGCATGAATTCGAGGGCATTGACGGGATATTCATCCCGCGGGACTCCGAAGCGTGCCTGAGCGACAACGACGGCCGCCAGCAGCCCGGCCAGCAGCAGGCCGAGTTCCATTTTCAGCACTCGTGCGGCGACGCCCTGCAGGGGCGACGATGGCGCTGTGTGACGACGGGGATTAATCCGCTGCCATGCGGAGACCAGGTGGGCGGGCATCCAGAACGCGAAAGCGATGGCGAAGAATGGCAGATGGCGAATATGTCCGATGGGTTGCACAGCGATGATCAGCAGCAGCAGGATCTGTACGGGGTTGCGTTGGCGAGTGGTCAGCAGCAAGCCGGCGATGGTGAGCAGCACGAGTGTCATGTAGCTGACCACTGCAGGACCTCCATCCAGCAATCCAGCCCATTCCGAAACTTCCGGTCGCGGGGCACTGAGCGAAACGGCGTACCAGCGGGGCAGGTCAGGGCCATAGGGATTGACCAGCAGTGAGCCAGCAGCGGCAAGGCACAGTGCTGCGCCTTCAGCTGCAGGTTTCCAATCGATGCGTCGATGCTGCAGCACGCTGCATGCCAGCGTGAGTACGACGCCGGCGATGAGCACACAGATCCCCGCAATGACTCCCCCGTGCGAATTCGTCCAGATGATCAGCAAAGGGATGGCCCACCAGAATCGCCGCAGGTTCTGTGGGAAGCCGGCAGTGGAATCGAAGAGCGTGAGTAAAGCAGTAAACAGAACGAAGCTGAACAGCTGAGGGCGGATCTGCCAGTATTCAGCGAGAGCAGCGGCGACTGGCAACAAACAGACGGTGGCCGCCAGCCGAGACAGGCCCTGCCGTTGCAGTCGATGAGTGATGAAGGCCAGCAACAGCAGTCCGAGCAGACACTTGGCTGCCATCAGACCTCGTCCTCCGACCAGCCGTTGTCCGACGGCGACGGTCAGTTCGAACAGGTTTTCGTGATTGATCCACGGATATTCAGAAGCTGTGAAGGTATGGGTGGCTGTGCGGGGCAGCGTGCCGCTGCTGATCCAGTCCTGACCATACTGAATATGTCCCCAGAGATCCGGGTCAACAGTGCGCCACGACAGCAGCAGAGCGAAGCTGAGTTGCAGGAGTGCGAGCATCCCGAGAGTCAACCAGCGGGGCGCGTGGGCATGAGTCGGCAACGGCTGTCCCTGTGGGGTCAGGACCGTGGTGCTGATAGAGGCGTCCATGGGAATTCCCGAGTGCTTTTCGATTCGATGGAGTGAAACGAAGCGAGTCTGTGGTGACTGTCGGACAGTCGATTCACAGCAGTCAGGTTAGGTCATGGAGTGGAGTTCTGAGTTGATGAAGTTGTAGTTGCCGGAAAAAACCAAGTCGGCAAAACCGGTAGAATCGGGGGAATCGGGCGTTTTTTGGGGGCTCCAAGATCAGTAATCAGTAATCAGTGATCAGTAATCAGTGAACAGTAATCAGTGAACAGTAATCAGTGAACGCGAAGTGGTCTTTGGGAGGGCGAGGCTCCTGCCGAGCCGAAGGCCGTTGGAATACCGTTACCGAGCTGGTGCTCGATGGTCCCGGGGGGGCAAGGCGAGCCGTTGGCGGAAGCTGAGGTCAGTAATCAGTGAACAGTAATCAGTGAACAGTGATCAGTGAACAGTGATCAGTGAACGCGAAGTGGCCTTTGGGAGGGCGAGGCTCCTGCCGAGCCGAAGGTTGTTGGATTACCGTTACCGAGCTGGTGCTCGGTGGTCCCGGGGGGGGGGCCGGATGGGACAGTGAGCGAGTCTGTCTGCAGGATGTCAGGGCGTGATGGCAGTGCCGATCGTTGTGGTGGAGCTGACTGAAGGAATTGCGGGCAGAACTTCGGCAGCGGGGTGTTCCTGCTGATACCGAGTCCAGAATTCTGCGGGGCTGGTTTGTCTCCACATTGCCAGTGCTTTGGCGACGTGCGAGTAGAAGGTGAAATTCTGATCGATCTCTGTCTGGGGTGTCTGTTCAACATTGGTGAGCAGCCACTGCGTGGCTTTGTGGATCTGTTCCCGGGGAATATGGAATTTCTCGGGAGCGATGGACATCCATTCGAGGTGATGACCTGTCGCGATGACTCGTTTGGAGATTTTTTCCTGCGGATCGAGGTGCATTTGATAGTCCTTGCCATAGCACCAGCCGGGGTTCCACGACCCGTCGGGGAACTGCGAGTCGGCGACCAGTTGTCTGACGTCCATGATCCATGCTTCGGCCATCCGGGTCGCATCTGGCGACAGCAGACGTCCCTGCTGCGATTCGTTGAGTCGCAACAGTGCCATCAGGGTATAGATTCGATGTGTGCCCTGACAGACGCCCATTCGTTTGTGGTTTCTGACCAGTCGTTCGACGAGCATATCGAACGAGATGATGCGACCGGCGCCGTTATGCCACTGAGGGATTCCGGCTGGACCAAGCCAGAGTGCGAAGCAGAGGCTGGACCATTCGGTTTCGCCTTCGTCGAGTCGAAAGTCGCGGAGTGCCTCGGCGAGGATATGCCGCAGCTGCAGAGCGCGTTGAGTGGTGTAGACATTGGCCGTCAATGGGACTCCGGCTTCTGTCAGCGCGGCAAGTGTGTGATCATGGTGTACGCTGGCTGCTGAATCTTCACCGAAGCGGACAAAGATTCCTTCGGGCGTGTCTTCCAGCAGGGGTTTGACTTTGCCATCCCATGATTCGAGGTGTCTGGCGGAGTCGGTGAGGAATTCGACCATCTGGGGTCCGGAGATGGCGTCCGGTTGATTGAAGGTGATTTCTGAGCCCCACGTTCTGAGTGCGTGTTCGATCAGGTTGGGGCGGAGGTGACTGCGACTGAAGCGGGGGATCAGTTTTTTCAGGACAGCAGCCAATTGTTCATCACTGACAAGATCGGGCTGATTGTAGAGCGGTGCTATGCTGCCGGGTGCGGGGGTATCAGGAAAGACGTCGAGGGGGTAGGGGCGTCCCAGTGCGACGGCCGCCAGTGCGCGGCGGTCGGCAGACGGGGTCAGAACCCATGCGGCGAGCAGGCTGACGAGGGTGAGGCACTGCACAGCCAGCATAGTTCGTGCGGAGACGTTGCGATGGGGCCGTTTGTGGAGTGTATCTGTCATGGTTGAGTTCGGGGTGTGGTGCATGGATTCGGGGTTGCGGACCGGGAGTGCCTACAGGGGCTGGCGGCGGAGCAGCAGGACGCTTTGGCGATCATCGTAGAGGCTTTTCCAGTCAGCGGATTCGCGGATGCGTTTGAGCAGCAGGCTGTGAGCACGTTTGTCGACGACGACCAGATTGACGCCATATTCATCGAGCAGATTGACCCAGTCGGCGCTGCCCGCCGCGACTCGCAGATAATCGCGCCAGACTTCTTCGGGAATCAGATGAACGTGGAGGTTCACCATGGATTTGAGTGAACCCTGTGTCTGGTTCATCAGGAATCCGGCCCATTCTGCGGGTACCCAGGCTGTTCCGCGGGGCAGATCCTGCTGTGAGCGGAGGAAGGCGGCGAGTGCGATTGGGGTTTCTTTTGAGAGCAGTCTGGCGGCTGCGGGAGGAGTTCCGGTTCGCAGCTGTGCGCCGAGGGGCGTGAGGGCCACACTGCAGGCAGCCACGGCAAGGCAACCGAGAGTGTAGAGCAGGGAGGGGCGAGCTGTCTGTCGGGCATTGAAGCGACTGAGAACTGGTCTGAGGATGGCGGTGAGGTGTGTCGCGACAACGATGGCAGCAACGGGTGCCCACCAGTTGAGCATGCGAGCCGACCATGCGGCCATGAGTGCAGTGCCGCAGAAGGCGAGGATTTCGGTGGTTCGCAGGCGGCGGGGGCTGAAGCGAACGCAGAGAACGGTGATGGCCAGCACTGTGGCGGCGATTTGCCCATGTGGCATTCGCAGTGTCAGAGGCTGCCATTCAAACATGGAGGCGGTATT
>CAXBSH010000294.1:0-7210 GCA_963977705.1 uncultured Planctomycetaceae bacterium | reverse complement strand
GGTGACGGGCGTACAGGTTTGTGATTGAGTGTTGTGTTGAAAGTGGGTTGTTAGCGGTTGGTGGTGATTGCACGGGCTGTGCGGGGCGGTGTTGTGAGGATGCGCGGGTTGGCTCTGTTTTCGGCCCAGATTTTTGCCCAACGCGAACCGAAGAAAGAGCGTAAATTGGCCGTGGGCCTTGTTGCGCCCGCAGTCTGTCCCGATTTTTCGGTCATTCCGGCGTCTTTGCAGAGCGAACAAGGTTATGTCAAACGCGGTTATTGAGATCCGAAATCTGTCAAAGATTTACCGTGACTTCTGGGGCCGGAAGAAGGTTCAGGCGGTGAAAAGCCTGAGCATGGATGTGATGAAGGGTGAGGTGTTTGGGTTATTGGGTCCGAACGGTTCGGGCAAGACGACGACGATGAAGATGTTGCTGGGGTTGTTGTTCCCGACATCGGGTGAGATGACGATTCTGGGCAAGCCGGCGGCGGATGTGACGAAGAACGAGCGGATTGGGTATTTGCCGGAAGAGTCTTATTTGTACCGGTTTTTGAATGCGGATGAGACGCTCGATTTTTATGGGCGGTTGTTCAATATGTCGGCAGCGGACCGAGCGCGGCGGGCGGACGAATTGATTGAGATGGTGGGTCTGGGCAAGGCGCGTCGGCGTCAGTTGAAGGAATATTCCAAGGGGATGACTCGCCGTATCGGGCTGGCTCAGGCGTTGATCAATGACCCGGATCTGGTGTTGCTGGACGAGCCGACGAGCGGTTTGGACCCCATCGGGACTCGGGAGATGAAGGACCTGATCATTCAGCTGAAGGCTCAGGGTAAGACGGTGGTAATGTGCAGTCACCAGCTGGCGGACGTGCAGGACGTGTGTGACCGGATTGCGGTGTTGTTTCAGGGTGAGTTGAAGGTTCTTGGTCGCGTGGACGAGTTGCTGGAGCTGCGTAATGAGATGCAGATGCGGACTCCGGCATTATCCGAGGCGGCGATGGAGGACGTGCGTAAGGTGCTGGAGAAGCACAACGTGACGAACGTGGAATTCAGTCGTCCGCGGGCCGATCTGGAGCAGTTGTTCCTGCGAACGGTGCGTGAGAGTGGTGAGCGTCCGGGCCGTCGATTTTCGACGGAGGAAGTGGCGGCGGGAGGTCGTGGCTGACAGCTGCGGCGTCTGTTTGTGATGCGGGTGGTGTGTTGACGGTTGTTTGCTGGTGTTTTGCAGCTGGAAGAGCGGCATATGGACTTCGATGTTCGGCCCTACAACTTTACTTCCGCGACGACCTCGTGGCTGACTCTGCTGGGGATCCTGGCAGTTGTGTGTCTGGCGTTGCCGCTGGTGGTGCTGGCAGGGCGCGGTGGGGCGTCCGGTCTGGTGGAATTCCGGCGTGGTTTGTGGAGTTATCTGGAGGACGTGTTTTCGCTGTCGTTTCGGCGAATACTGGCACTGACCAGTCTGACTCTGAAAGAGGCGGTGCGTCGTAAGGCGTTGCTGGTGTTTGTGTTGTTTGCGGTATTGCTGATGTTTGCCGGCTGGTTCATGACGGATTCGAATGAGCGGGCCGAGCTGCAGGTGAGTGTGCATGTGACATTTCTGTTGACGGCCATTTCGTGGCTGTTGCTGCCGGCTCTGATTTTTCTGAGTTGCTGGGCTTTGCCTGAGGACATTCGGATTCGTTCGCTGCACACGGTGGTGACGAAGCCGGCTCGACGGATGGAAATCGTGATTGGCCGGATGGCTGGTCTGGGCGTTGTGGTGGCGATTCTGCTGGGTGTGATGGGATTGATTGGTCAGTTCTGGCTGAGCCGACGCATCCCTGAGAACGCTCGCAGTGCCCTGCAGTGTCGTGTGCCGTTGTTTGGAGAGCTGTATTTTATCAGTTCCGAGGGGCAGCCTCAGGAGACCGGCCTGAACGTGGGTGACATCTGGGCTTATCGGTCGCACATTCCGGGCAACAGTCGGGCGCGCGGTGTGTATGTATTTCGCAACGTGGACGAATCCGCTCTGACTCGCAATGAGAAGGGCGAGGAGGAGTTGCTGCTGGAGTGTCGATTTGAGGCTTTCCGTACGGTGAAGGGTTCTGAGTCGAGCATTGTGAAGGGGATTTCGGCGCAGTACACGCTTTCCGTGAATCCTCGTGAAGAGGCTTTTGGGATGTTGGCGCAGAGCGAGGCGACTCGACCTGTCGCTGATGCTCTGCGTGAGGGTCAGTACAACACGGCGGCGGCGGAATTGAAGAAGCTGACGGAGCGGATTCGCACGGCTCCTGGCGAGCTGCGTCCGGCCGACTATTTTGGCCTGCATTTCGGGATGTTTGTTTCGGGCACGGTGCTGGAGAATCGCAAGGATCCGGGTCTGGGTGATCTGGGCAAGCTGTTTATTGATGCGGCGTTGACGGGCGAGGGGGTGACGGCTGCCTTGCAGCGTCAGGAGGGTGGTGAGCGTGTAGAGATCCCGTATGAGGCATTTGCGGCGAAGCTGGATGTGGTGGCTGCTGGTCTGGCGGACCGCGCTGCGGTGCTGATGGAGACCCTGGCGCGGATGGAAGTTCCGCTGCCCTCGTTTAATGTGTCGGAGTATCACGATCTGGATGAGACATCGACGAATCTGACTCGAGTGCCGCGGCGTTTGCGGTTTGTGGCCGACTATGAGACTTTGGGCCGTTTCCTGGCTGCAGAGATTGGGAAGAAGAACGAGTCTGGTGGTGTGCTGGCTGACGGGGCATTGAAGGCCAGTCTGACGGAAGAGCTGGTGCGGGATCTGAAGATTTCGCAGTTGAATTCCGAGCGTCTGGTGGCGGTGCTTGGTGAGCAGCTGACTGGTGGTGCATTAGCGGTTGAAGCGGGTCGTCTGAAGGTTGCGGACGGTCGCAGCTGGTATGCATTTTTTGACGATCTGATTCGTCGCGAGCAGCTGGTGAGTGAGGACACGGATGGCTGGATGATTGAGAAGGATCTGATTAAGGATCTGGCTGGTCAGGGGTATCTGCGAGTGGAGGTGGCGTGTATCAACGACCAGATGTATCTGGGGATGGCTCGCCCGGACCTGTTTGTGCGTAAGGCGGACCAGCCATTCTGGGTGGGTTACTGGAAGGCAATGCTCAGCATTCTGCTGATGTTGCTGTTGATTATTGTTCTGGGTGTGACGGTGAGCTGTGTGGTGAAGGGACCGGTGGCCCTGCTGTTTACTCTGACGTTCTTCCTTGTGGGTCAGTTCTTCCATGACTTTATGATTCGGAAGCTGGCTGGGGTTGAGAAGGGTGCGGGGACGGTTGAGTCAGCGATCCTGATTGCTCAGCACCGCAATCCTGAGGTTGGTATGGACGTGTCGGAAACGGCGATGAATGTGGTGCGAGTGGCGGACCAGGGTCTGGACGGGGTGTTGCGGGTATTCAGTATGATTGTGCCGGACTTTGCGGTGTTTGGTCGGGCATCGATGTATGTGGAGAACCGGTTTGACGTGCCATTCCGGGACGTGTTGTTGCCTTCGGTGGTGGTCTTTTTTGGTTTCCTGATTCCCTGCATTCTGATTGCCGGCGCTCTGCTGAAATTCCGTGAACTGGAGGCGAAATGAGCACTGTGAATTCACGTCAGCGGAAGATCTGGTACGGCGTGGGCATTCTGCTGTTGCTGGGTCCTGTGGTGTATCTGGGCTTTCCGGCTCGTCAGACAGCGGGTGCTGTGGCGGATTCGGGTGGTCTGGGAGTGTTGTCGCAGAAGCGGCAGCAGTATGACCTTGGCGAGGCGACTCTGGGGAAGGTGGATCCCTCCAGTTCGGCGATGAATCTGTTGTTGCTGGGTCTGCGAGGTCCGGCGGCGACGGTGCTGCAGCTGAAGGCGATTGACTATCAGGAGCGTAAGCAGTGGGCGAAGCTGCGAGCGACTGTGGATTCGATCATTATGCTGCAGCCGCACTATGTGCAGATCTGGAAGTTCCAGGGCTGGAATCTGGCGTATAACGTTTCGCGTGAGTGGGACAAGGTGGATGACCGCTTTTACTGGGTGAAGGAGGGCATCAAGTTTCTGATTCTGGGGACGACTCGGAATGAAACGGTGCCGATTCTGTTTCACGACGTGGGCGAATTCGTGCAGTCGAAGATGGGCGTTTCTGACGAGAAGAAATTCTTCCGTGAGTTTTTTGTGCGTGACCCGGATCCTCGATTCCGCACGACAGCGGGTGAGCCTGGTCCGGACCGGACGATCAATCCGGACGGCAAGGACAGTTATCTGGTGGCGTACGACTGGTTTGTGCGAGCGAACGAGAAGGATGACAACGACGGTGTGGACGGCGTGAAGGGCAAGACTCACGTGTTCTTTCGTCAGGGCCCTGCTCGTGCCCTGCTGAACTTTGCGAAGACGCGTGCAGAGAAGGGCTTGTTTGACGAGCACATTCCGGCGTGGGATCGGGCGTACAAGTCCTGGATGGACGAGTATGGCAAGATGGACTTTCTGGGTCTGGACGACAAGAAGTATCGTCTGAACTGCACAGAGGACGAATTGAAGGCTCTGGCAGAGGAGAATGGTGTGACGGTGCAGGAGCAGCGTCGCATCTGGGCTCAGAATCTGGACATGACCAATTTCCGGCAGTGGCGGGACGTTGCTGAGCTGGAGAAGACATCAGAGATGATGGAAGCGCGACGTTCCTCGTTTGAGGCGAAGAAGGCCTACAACGAAGGGCGTAACAGCGATTCGATGCTGCCGGACAAGACAGTGCAGGTTTCAGATTCACAGAAGTATCTGGAAACCGCCATGAGTCAGTGGGCGAAGCTGGCAGAGAAGTACCCGAATATGTTTATCGATGGGGACAACGTTGAAGACTGTCTGCTGCTGGTGCAGTATTACCGAGTGGTGTGTCAGTTGAACGGCCGCAACATGCCGGATGAGTATCCTTTGAAGGATGTGTGGGATCGCAATCCAAGTCGCCATGCTGACGCTGAGCGTAACTTCCTGATTGAGACTCGTCTGCGATCGATGAAGTAATTGCCTGATTCGGGCGGCTCGCGGTGGTTCAGACAACCGCGAGCCGTTTTTTTTTGCGAGGTAGCCGAGTGGCAGTTGGACCGATTTTTGAGCGGGAAGTCCTGACAACTCCGCGACGTCTCAGCCATTACGTGATGCGGGCTGGGTTTGTGGCCGGGCTGTTGATTCTGTTTTACAGTCTGCGGCAGGCGACGATTGGATTTCAGGACGTGGTGTTTGCGGGCGACGTGGCGTCGTTCAGTGCGTTGGTGTTTCGGGTATTTGCGCTGCTGCAGCTGACTCTGAGCCTGTTTTTTGCGACGTTGTTTGCGGCGTCCGTGGTGGCTCAGGAGAAGGACCGGCGGACATTGATTCTGCTGTTGATGACGGACCTGCGGAACCACGAGCTGGCGGTGGGCAAGCTGTTGTCGAGTCTGCTGAACGTGGGTGTGTTGCTGGCGGCTTCGTGGCCGGTCTTTGCGGTGCTGCGGCTGCTGGGTGGTGTGACGTGGTCGCAGATTCTGTGGTCGCAGGCGATTGTGTGTGCGGCGACCCTGGCGGCGGGTGCGTGGGGTTGTCTGGTGGCTTTCTGGCGTGAGAAGACCTTTCAGACGATTGCCATCAGTGTGCTGGGGGTGGGTGTCTTCCTGTTGGCGGCGCATGGGCTGGGAGTCGTTTTGGGTGGTGTGGCGGCGGTGTTGTCACCGTATGATGGCCTGTTGCGTGTGCTGAATCCGCTGAGTGTGGATCGTCCGGGAGTGTTGCAGGTATCGGCGTGGCCCACGGTGGCCGGATTGCTGGTTCTGGCGGCCGGTCTGAGTCAGTTTACGGTGGTGATGCTGCGGCGCTGGAATCCGTCGAAGGAAGTGTATCAGGGTGTGGTGGAGGCTGTGGCGACGGGGGTATCAGAGGACTCGGCGTCTGAGGAGGCGCGGATTCCGTCGACGGTGGTGAAGGGTGCGCAGCGGAAGCATCGTCGGGTATGGGATCAACCGGTGATCTGGCGTGAGATGCGAACTCGGGCGTATGGCCGGCGGATGATCTGGATCAAGTTGTGTTATGTGCTGCTGGCGTTGGTGGTGGCGGCGGCTTCGTGGGTGCGACCTGAGCCGGGAAGTGCTGCGGGCGGGCTGGTTCTGGGCATGGTCTCGGCACCGGCATTTGCGGTGCTGGGGATTGGGATTCTGAGTCTGCTGTTGAGTAATGCGCAGGCAGTGACATCGATTACGAATGAGCGTGACGGTCGAACGCTGGAGATTCTGCTGGTGACGGATCTGCGTCCGTGGGAGTTTATGTTCGGGAAGATAGGCGGAGCGGTCTGGAACGCGCGTGAGATGCTGGTGTTGCCGTTGGTGTTGGTGGGGGCGTTGTGTGCTGGTGGAGTGATACCCGGTCTGACGGTTGAGAATGCGGTGTATGTGGGTGTGGGATATTCGGTGTTGACGTTGTTTGCGGTGGCGTTGGGTTTGCATGCAGGTTTAAGTTACGAGAATTCGCGGCAGGCGATTGCTCATAGTCTGGGGACCATGTTTTTCCTGTGTGTGGGCATTTTTGTGTTTATGCTGCTGCTGGTAGAGGCGCGTTCGTCGTTTGCGATTCAGTTGCAGAGTTTCATTCTGTTTATTGGGTTTGGCAGTCTGGGATTGTATTCGTCGCTGACTCATCGGAACCCGTCGAATGCGTTGACGATGGCTTCGCTGTTGCTGCCATTTCTGACGTTTTATGCGATCACTGAGTTTTTGCTGGGTGGCAATCTGGGCGTGTGTTTCTGGATCTGCATGGCCTATGGATTTGCGGCGGTGTCGATGATGGTGCCGGCGATGAACGACTTTGATATCGCGCTGGGGCGCAATGCGCAGGAGTGACCTGTGCGGGTGGGGTGTGGGGAATCGTGGTTGGTCGTGCGATGCCGTGGTCCGTGGGCGGTGCCTGAGGTTACGTTGACTATGGCCGTTGGCCAGATATTTGGTGTCACTGGCAGCGGGTGGCGGTAGATCGTTTGCGTGGTGGCGCGCGGTGTGCGAGGGCCTGAAAGGCGTGGGGCGTGGAGAGGCCGGCAGTGAATGCGGTTGATGAACTGTTTGCTGTCGCCGCTGGGCGGCTGGGTGTGATTCAGGGGTTCGACGTTAAATGCCGTGCGCGGTGTTGCTGTGCTGCCGTTACCGAGCTGGTGCTCGGTGGTCGTAGAGGAAGTTCCCCTTGGGAGGGCGAGGCTCCTGCCGAGCCGAAAGAAGTTGTCAGTTCTCAGTAGTCAGTGGTCAGCCAA
>CAXBSH010000293.1:0-7229 GCA_963977705.1 uncultured Planctomycetaceae bacterium | reverse complement strand
TTCCGATCTCCCATCACTCACCCATCCCGTGGGCTGATAACAACTCAGCAAAGGGAACCCTCGGCATCATCACCCTACTGGTGCTCGGTGGTTGTAACATGGGCTTCAGGCCGTGTCGTCCAACGCGTTCAAGCCCCACCCACAGGCGAGCCGTTTGCGTCAGCTGACGGGGGTTGTTGTTTGCGTCTGAGCGATTGTGTCTTTCCTGGCACGGAAGCAGTAACCCGTGCGTTTTTCGCCAACCCCATCAAACTGCAACTGGCAGCTGCGCACTTGATTTTCGTTGATCCGAAAAAAAAGAGGCCGGTGGTCACCCACCGGCCTCTGATCGTTCTTCAGGAATCAGCGTCACATTGATAACGCTCAACCGAATGACTCAGTCAGTTCCACCAACAACGCCTGTACCTGCTGGTGCAGCAACCTTTGGACCATTCGCTTCAAAGCTTTTCGGTCCACGGTTGATCTGTACCTTTGCAGATCGTACGACAGCCTTGCCATTGGCATCAGCTGCAGAAACACTGGCTGGTCCCTTGTAGGCTGGTCCCGCTGCAGCAGCAGGACTGACCGGTTTTTCCGGAGTCGGCAGCTTCACAAGACTCAGACCATTCGTCAGAGCATCCTCGAAAGTCTGCAATGGTGCGCCACCATCACGACCCGTCTCCGGCAAAACCACCAGAACGTCAAGTGCACTGTTCCACTCAACACTCTCGTGACCATTTACCAGAATCAATTCCGGATGATCAAACGGGGCCTTCTGGTACTTCACACGAGGATCAGTCAGGTGCTCGAGAAACTCAACCACACTGGCGATCCCCAGATGATGTCCCTGCAGCAGCGGAATTCCGCTGACATCAGTGTCCAGATCCTGCAGATTCGCGTGTTCAAAGTCCGAGCCACGCGTGTAGAACTGCACCACTTCTGTCAGGTTTTTCATGCTGCCATTATGCATGTAAGGCCCGGTCAGCTCGACGTTACGCAGTGTTGGAGCCTTAAAGGCACCATCCACAGCCACACGATCACCAGCAGTCAGAAAATGCTTCGCATCCGGATCCTGACCGGTCTGCTCCCGTCGACTATACGAAAGTGGCCCGAACAGCGGATGAGCCGCACCGATACCGATGTCTTCGGTCGTCGGACGGACCCCGATGTTATAGAAGCCCTCGTCGTAGTATGCCAGACCGCGAGCCATCGGCATGAAATGGATTCCACCATCCTCAGACAGCTGACCACGAATCATACTGACCGTTGCACCGGCAAATTCAGGACCATGATGACAGTTGATACACTTGCCCTCGTTCAGGAAGATGCGAAAGCCCTTCATCGCGTTCACAGACAAGGCACTTCTGTCACCCTTCGCAAACGCATCGAACGGTGTCTGATCAGAAACCAGAGTCGATTCATACAGCATGATCGCCAGTCCCCAGAACAGGGAGAAATTGGCTTCCATGTGCGTGTAACCACTCTCGGTGATCTGCTTGCCGCTCCACCATTCCGGACGGAAGGCTTCACGGATCAACTGAGCATACCCGGCCGTGTCACGGTTCAGACCGCGACCGCTGGAGCTGCGGTAAATACCCAGCACACTGTCGTTCTGATGCACCTTCTGCAATGCCAGTGGCTGCAGCGAGAAAAGCTTGCGACCAAGTTCAGGGAAATTGCGGCCGTCCGCACTCATCTCCACTGCACTCAACGCCGGTCCCACTGCCTGAGATGCCAGTGCTGCATTGTCCAGACGAATCTGCACCCGCTGCAACTCACCATGCTCAGACACCGCGTAAACTCGCGCATCCTTGTCCAGATCGCCAAACGGATTCACTCCGTTGAAATAGCGATTCGCACGACCGTCCCAGAACAAACGATCATGAAACACGGCATTAATGCTGGAAGGAGCATTTCGGCCAGTCGTCTGACGAGCATTTGCAGTGCTGACGCTGAATACAAGGTCAGCCAGCTTTTTACACTTCTCAACGGGATTCCCGAGCACAATCGAAATGAAGCCCTCGGAAACAACTCCCTGAGAACCAAACACCTGCATCGAGTCACTGATCAGTGGATTCGTCGCCGTAGTGTCCGTGTTGTCGCTGCCAGGACGCGTCAGGTCACGAAACCGATGGAACGGAAAGTCCCCCGGCTTCAGCTCCTGATTTGCACCCCGGAAGGCCTTCACAGCATCACTGCCCTGCTGCAGACTGGTGACTGACTGATGCCCGAAGGTGCTGCCGGGAGCCCCCGGATGCAACTGATTCTTCGTGCGTATGTCAGCCCCCGCGTTCCAGTGACAGGTCGCACAGGCTGTACGCCCATCACTGCCTGCCTGCATGTCCCAGTACAGGGCTTTGCCCAGAGCAATCGCTTTGTCCCGATCCAGAATGAATTCCGCCAGATTCTCTGGCATCGGCACCTGAATCGATTCCAGCGGCCCCGGAGCAAGTGCTTCCTTCAACAGACGAATGTCGGCCACGACGGGCCCATCCGGCATGTTCGGAGTCTCTGAGGCAAAACGCAGACCAGTTTCCGGCTGCACAGCAGTAAATACCAGATCGTACTGCTCCCAGTTCATGGAGGTCTTTGACCAGCCACTGGGACGCTTCATCGTAAACACTCGCTTCTCTCCGCCGAAATACACAGCCAGAGAACGAGCCTTTGCTGGAAACGTCGTCCAGTTACCCGACATCAGAAATCGCACGTGATACCGAAATCCCGGTGTCGTAGCGACCGCCTGATACAGCGAACCAGAACGAGTTCCGTTCAAATCCACCGCATTCCCATGATCATCAGGAACTTTGATGTCATTGACATGCAGTGCCACATTTCCAAGGTCAACCGTCCAGCGACCCAGCGTTGCCGGGGCTGTCACAATATTGACCGGCGCTGATAATCCAGACTCTTCAAAGAATCCGTCAACCAGCACGTTCCGCAGCCACACCGGAGGTGGCTCGACATCGACAAAGGCACCTGGAGCCGGCGGTGCGATGCGAGGTAACCCAAGCCGAGCAGCCTTGGCGTCAACACCCACATCCGGCACAACGGGATCCAGTACCGGTTGTCCAACTGCACTCGCCGGAACAATCTCCGGGACTGCGTTATTCACCAGAGGAACTGCCTCTGGATTCGTCAGCGCTGCATCCTGTGCTGTCGCCAAAGGTACGCCAGCAAACAGCATTGCTGCCATTGCTGTTCGTAAACTCAATCGACACAGCCACAAACACCAGCGCCGCTGAAGTCCTGCGAGACAACCAGTGGCTGCCTGCGCAGAACCTGACCCTCCATGCAGCGTCCCCACACCATCCGGTGGCATGGGATACTGATCCGCATCCTGAAACATGATTTCTTCATACCCGATACAAAAGAATCGATCGACGTTCATGAATCAAACACCAGCCGGATCTCGTATTCCGACAACGACTTCATATGCCCCTTGCCAAACCAGCAGCTCCCGTTCACACCAATCCCGATGCAAACCTGATGATTCAGAAAAACACAACGAAGTACCCTTGATCACGTAACACGACTGACGCGGTGAATCCCACCAGATTGCAAGCCTTGCAATCTGCACACTGAGCCATAGAGAAAACCGAAGGCAAAACGTGGGCCAAAATCGCACAGGACTGTGCGGGTTGTGATCCTCCCCATCTGTACCGATCAAAACGAATTTTCCGCCCTGACAATCCCTGTGATCGCTGCAGTTGGTATCCTCGATGTTTTTCATTCCGCGATCGGACACGCCTCCACATCGCACTCACGTTGACAATTAACAACAACTGTCAAGGTTTCTTAATCCCTTGACGCACGACAGATTATCCATCGAGCACTGACAAATAGCCTCCAGCCCACCCCCAACCCGTGGCCCAGGCATTCCTGACGCCACGGACACAACCGTAGACTGGGCTTTAGCCCGGACACAAACTTCTCGTCGCCCTTGAAGTCCCCCGCGTTTTTCAGGGGCGGGGGCCCAGCAGGAACGCTCGGGCTACCTTTTGTCCTCTGCGTTATTGCTGCTCGGCCCCACCCTTAAAAGACACAGGCGTTTGCAAGTGTGAAGAGGAACTCATGCCGTGGCGAAAGCCGAAACCACGGCTTTTACCCCTCCGGTCATTACAGCCGGAAAGCAACGCTGTTCAGTACTCCCCCACGATCGCGAATCCACTCCTCCGGAGAATGATGGGTGGTGGAGTTTGGCGAATGGTGGTCATCAGAGTCAGGCAGGTCTGTAGTAGCTGCAGCAGGGTGTCGCGTGTGGTGGGTTGCAGGCGATTCAGCAGTGCAGTTCGCTCGCCATATGGAGATACAGCGGCGATCAGAATGCCTGTGATGCGCTCGCAAATCGGGTCCGGCTGCAGGCTGGCTGCCAGCTGATTCAGCAACGCGACAAGGTTGCGAATCGTGGGTGCGTCCCGTTCGCGTTTCTCGTGGGTTCCCGCCAGTTGCAGACGACCAGTGTTCTGAAGTCGCCTGCAGGAACTGTGCTGCAGAAAATCAGTCCCGGAAATCCGTTCAGGAAATCCGCCTTCGCGAATAGCAGTGCCACCGGTCCCGGCACTCGGGCGGACAGAGGATCAATGCGAATGCGTCTGCCCGGAAGTGTCAGGGGGCTGCAAACCGGGGAACAGACCACACTTGATCAGCAGTCGCCTATGCGACACGCGACGATCTGAATTGATCCGCAGCAATGTGATTGTCGCAGCCGCGATTGCTGTGCAAGGGATAAGTAGGCCGTCAGACCAGACAAAATGACGGTGCCAGTGATCAAGACGCGGGTTGAACAGGCGAGTCAGCTCAGTCGTTTCAGGGATATATGTCGCAATGTCACTGCCTTTGAAACCATTGCACAGAGCACAGGCCCAGCAGAGATTCTCTAAAGAAGTTACTCCGTGATGCTTCAGGACCGGATGTGGTCAACTTCATGGGGCAACTGAGTTTGTGCCTGAGGCATCTGGCAATACTCACATTGGTCCGCCGCTCGCAAACGAACCTGCTCTCGCAAGGTCGCTGGAATCATAGCGAAGACCCACTTTGCATCAGAGACAATCTGGCTTTTGCCTGAAGCAGGTCAAGAAACTGTCCGACACGAGTATAGTTCTGCAGAGTCTCGTGCTCGACGTCCGTGATTGTCCCGGCGTTGTTCTTCTGCAGGAGTTCTCGGATGGTCTCTTTGGCAGCAACGCTGAATTCAAGGGATAACAGTTCCTGTGCCACACGGCAACTGAACGAACTGTCATCCGGCCCGACAAGCTCTTCAAGGATCTCTGCTTCTGAAAGAGAAACAGCCTTAATCATCGTTCCTGTCCTGATTGCGTGTTACAGAGCAATATGCGATGTTCTACTGCTGAAAATTGTCGTCCGTCGGTACGGATTTGCAAGGACCAATCGATTCTGTTGTGCGAGATTCCGTAAGGGTCCGCGGAAGCTCCAGACAACCAGTGTTCTGGAGTCGCCTGCTGGAAATGTGCTGCAGAAAATCGGTCCCGGAGATCCGTTCAGGAAATCCGCCTTCGCGAATAGCAGTGCCACCGGTCCCGGCACTCGGGCTGTCGATCAGACCGTGTCCGGTGACTGTTCGCGAAGTAGTTCCTGTCACCATCTGTCGCCGTCAACACGCCCGACCAGACCCCGCAAGGCTGCTCCTCTGAGCTCTCTGAGGGGCTCCAGTCGCAGCTGTTTCACAGGGTTGTGGCAAGCAGTCTGAGAGGACCGCTGGAGGTGTTTCCTATGGTCGGCAGGTGATTCGGCCTTGCCGGATTTCGACTGTGGTGGCGATAATCTCAAGGTAACGCAGCTGCGGGGTAGGATACATGGGCGAGCAAGGCTGATTGACACGTCCCACACAGTGGGATAGAATCTGGGGTGCCATGAAGGCCGAATTCATCGAAGCGAGTGAATTTACTGCCGAGCTTCGCCAGTTTCTGAGTGACGAAGACTATGCAGAATTGCAGCGTTTGCTGATGGAGCGACCTGACCGTGGGGTTGTGATTCCCGGTTGTAATGGGCTGCGAAAGCTGCGTGTGGCGAATGAGAGTCGTGGCAAGGGCAAACGAGGTGGCTGTCGTGTGATTTACCTTTACGTTCCCGAAGCTTGCTGGTTCTTCATGCTTGACATTTACAGTAAGGACGATCAGGACGACCTTTCGTCAGCAGAGCGTAGAATACTTTCGCAGTTGGCCACGGAGCTGAAAACGCAGGCAAAATCAGCGGCCGGTCGCAGGGGTAAAAAGTAGCAATGAGCAGAACGAAAAGAACCTCGCTGTTTGAACGACTGCAGAAAGGTCTGCAGGAGAGTGTTGCTCACTGTCGTGGCGAGTTGACGTTGAAGACTGTCGAGGTCCCTGAAGGTCCCCCGCAGATTGATGCTGCAACTCTGGCGGCGATACGGCACCAGGTTGCGATGTCCCAGACTGTCTTTGCCGGACTGTTGAGTGTCTCCACGAAGACGCTGCAGAGCTGGGAGCAGGGGACTCGACATCCCTCGGATGCGGCATTACGACTGATTCAGCTTTTCACGCAGCATCCGGAAATCGTCTGCCGCAGCGTGGGACTGCCCCCGGTGACGCTGAGGGGAGTCTCTATCAAGCCGATGAATCACGGTGGTTCGAAGATTGTGATTGAAAGCCGGTGATTGGTAAGCAGCAGACGGAAGATCGTCACAATCCCTGTTTCCCACGCGCTCGGGAGGGCGAGGTTCCTGCGACTTGGGAGGGCGAGGCTCCCGCCGAGCCGAGGCACACCCGCGATTCGCGTGGGTGGTGATGCGCCCGGGGTGTCATTGCTCGGTTTCAGCAAGTGCTGCCTGAATCACGCTGCGCCGCCATCAAGGCCGCTTCGTGGCCAAGTCGAGCAATCGCAGTTTGCAGGTCTTCGTCACTGGTGATGCGGAGTGAATTGTGGCTGTCGAGGCTGCGAAACCCTGCTTCTGTGAGCGATTTGAGTCGCGACAGTTGCTGTACGTCAGTCTGCATCTGATGTTCAAGCAGTCGCAGCCCAGCTCCAGGCACTTCATTGGCATCCTTGAAACGACCACTGCGAAGCTGGTCTTCGAGGAATTGCTCAAAATGTTCGGTCAATGTCATGTTGCGAGATCGCATGAGATTCTCCGATACCAGATGAGTGTACCCCAGTCGTCAGCGTTTCGATCACCGCTGCACGGCTTCGGCTTTTAGGCGCATGAGTGCCAGCATGTCCACAAGTTGCACCAGGGCCTCTGCCTCACGACGCTCCTGCGAGGAAAGGCCACC
>CAXBSH010000292.1:0-7242 GCA_963977705.1 uncultured Planctomycetaceae bacterium | reverse complement strand
CTCCAACATCACTCTTCTCAGGCCAACCTGATGAGCCTCCTGTCTCGCCAGTCCACCGTGGGCGGCCCGGCTTTTAACCGCTGGCTCGTACCACCAGCCGCCATCTCCGTACACATGTGCATCGGCCAGGTCTACGGATTCAGCGTCTTCAACGTCCCGCTCACCCAATCCCCAGCCGGCTGGACCATCCCACAGGTTGGTTGGGTCTACTCCATCGCACTCGCCATGCTGGGACTGGCCGCCGCCATCTTCGGCAAATGGGTCGAACGCAGCGGCCCCCGAAAAACCATGGTCACCAGCTGCCTCTGCTTCTGCGGTGGACTCCTCATCTCCTCCGTCGCTGTCAAACTGCAGAACCTCTGGCTGCTGTATCTGGGCTACGGAGTCATCGGTGGAATCGGACTCGGACTCGGCTACATCTCGCCCGTCTCCACACTGATGAAATGGTTCCCCGATCGACCGGGCATGGCTTCCGGTATGGCCATTATGGGGTTCGGTGGCGGTGCGCTGATCGGTGCTCCCCTCGGAGTCCGTCTGATGGAACTGTTTCGCACACCAGCTTCCACCGGGGTCGCCTCAGCATTTGTCGCAATGGCCGGCCTCTATGCCGTCTGCATGCTGTTTGGAGCCGCACTCATCCGAGTCCCGGCAGACGACTGGAAACCGCCGGCACATTCGCTCAATCCCAGCAGCACTCAAACCACTCACACCTCGTATGTCACAGCAGACCAGGCGTGGAAAACACCCCAGTTCTGGTGCCTCTGGGTCGTTCTCTGCATGAACGTCAGTGCCGGTATCGGAATCCTCGGGCAGGCCTCCAAAATGTGCTCGGATATGTTCGGAGTCAGCGCGGCGGTCGGTGGAGGCTTTGCGGGACTGCTCAGTATCTTCAATATGGGTGGACGCTTCTTCTGGTCGTCCATCTCAGACCGAACCGGTCGCCGCACCGTCTACTGCATCTACTTCCTGCTCGCCGCTGTCCTCTACAGCCTGGTCCCATACACGCAGCACATCCAGAATCGCACCCTGTTCGTGGCTGTGACAGCCGTAATCATCTCAATGTACGGCGGTGGATTCGCCACCATTCCAGCCTATCTCCGCGACCTCTTCGGAACAGGGCAGGTCGGCGCCATCCACGGGCGGTTGATCACATCCTGGTCCGTCGCAGCCATCGTCGGCCCCAGCCTCGTCAACTACATCTCCACCGCACAGATCGCAGCCGGTACCCCCAAAGCGGAAGCCTGGAATTCCACCATGTACCTCATGTCCGGACTACTGCTGGTCGGTCTCGTCGCCAACCTGCTGATACGCCCCGTCGCTCACCGCCACTTCCTCAGCACCACTGACAGCAAATGAACACTACTCGCCAAAACTGCCTGCTGATCCTTGCGTGGACCATCGTCATTGTGCCACTCAGCTGGGGAGTCTGGCAGTCCATCCAGAAATCCCTGCCACTGCTCAGTCAGTCCGAACCCGACAGGCCTGGCGACACATCCACCCGGAATTCGCCGTAAGCAGAAACGACCATCGCCCGCAGTTCGCAGGTCCTGACACTAAACACCAAACGCAGCCACCATCTCGGGGGGCACACGAGCAATCTGGTGAGTCGCGAAGATCACAAAGGCCCACTGAGTTTCTGCGCGTATCAGAGGACTGCTGTCACCCACACGAAATACTTCGTACCGGCGACCGGATGTGACACGCTTCATCTCTGACACCCACGTTCGCACCACCAGCCGATCACCGGCAAACGCCGGCGCCAGATATTCAATAAAGTGCGAACGCACTACCCAGCCACGACCCAATGCTCGATAGGCGTCCGGACTCCAGCCCACTGCCGTTGAATGCGCCACCGCAGCGTCCAGCAGCCAGCGCAGGTAGACCAGATTGTTGACGTGCCCCACACTGTCAAGATCGTCGGGCAGCACCTGCAGCTCATACTCAAACACTGCTGCCACTGTCCGTCCCCTGATTTCCCTGAGCCAACTCGGACTGCTGCCGCTCAAGACGCCCCTCACGCACCGCAGAGACCCACTCAAATACCACCGGCAGCAATGACACCACCACAATCCCCACAATCACATACTCAAAGTTCTTCTTCACAAATTCCAGATGACCAAAGTAAAAACCAGCCAGCAGAAAACCACCCACCCAGCACAACCCACCCGTCACATTAAACATCCAGAATCGCCACAGATTCATCTGCCCCACACCAGCGACAAACGGAGCAAACGTGCGCAGGATGGGAGCAAACCGAGCGAGAAAAATGGCCTTCCCACCATGCTTCACATAAAACCGCTGTGCCTTCAGCAGATGATCCCGATTCAATAACCACGAATCCTCACGCGAAAACACCTTCGGACCAATCCAGCGACCAATCGCGTAATTCACCGCATCACCCACCACACCTGCCACAAACAGCAACACAAACATCAGCCACGGATTCAGCCCGGAATCCTCGTTCGCCATCAAAGCGCCCACCGCAAACAACAGCGAATCACCAGGCAAAAACGGCAGAATAATCAGACCGGTCTCTGCAAAAATGATCCCGAACAGCAGCGCATACATCCACAGCCCCCACTCAGCTGCCAGCCGCGCAAGGTGCTCGTCCATGTGCCGCACCGTATCCAGCACCGTCCACAAAAACTGCACCATCTGTATCACCTCTCCTGCTTCCGCACCCTGATCACCAGACGCCCTGCATTGAACTGCTGAATTCGAGCTGAAGGAAGAGCAGTCCTGGGGAAATCCTCAGTTTCCAGGGCAGACCCCAAATGCGAAACGGCCGGGATCCCTCCCGGCCGCTTCCTCGTCTTCAACTTCTGTCCGTGGCGTGTCCGAACATCTGCGTCCCTGCAGGCACGCGTCCCTGCCGCTCCAGCGGCGTCCCCCCGGCGGATGCCGGACCCTTCCTGATTCAGTGAGTCGTGTAAATCGACGGATCGTCAATGATAAAAGGAGTCGACCACGTCTGACCGTCGTTCGTATTGCAGGAATTAAAGAAGTGAGTCGCAAAGTGCTCGGCCGCGTAACCGTACGGAGTCCCCGAATGCAGCAGGTCCGATGCAGTCAGATTCCCCACGCCCTGACGACCATAGAAATGCACCCGACCGTCACCAGTCACGGACATCCCCAGAGTCCACCAGCCCGGCGACAGCTTGATGCTCCGCATCTCATGACCCAGATTGTTCCCGCGAATAATCAGGTACGCTTCGTCTTCCTTGTAGCGACCATCGTGAGCACTGTGGAACTCAATGAAATACCCAGGCCAGTAGTCTTCCTGCTTCTGCACGGTCTTCGTGAAAAAGAACTTCTTCTCCTTCTCACTGATCGTTGTCTTCAGGTCAATCCGGTAACCGAAATGTGAACCCGATCGATCCTCCCAGCGATCAAACGGCGGCAGGTAGACGCGAGTCACACAGCTGGGATTGCGACTGACCGAAATCATCCCGATCCGGGACGAACAGGCCATAATCAGGTCGTCCTGCTCCATCTGAAACGAATTCAGACCAGGCACGCCGGAATTCAAAGTCTGGATCTTCAGCGAACCCTTGCTGCCAGCCAGACCGCCGGCCGGAGTCTCCACGCGGACAATATGGTCCGGCATCCCCCGCTTCGGACTCTCAAACCAGCGACGATTGGTCGAAACCCCCAGCGGAGACCGCACCTGCTCGTCCTGCTCACGACTGGCCTTCGAACCGTTCTGCACCCACTTCCACTTCTCGTCCTCAAAGTCGTCGCCCACCTGACTCAGCTTCACGCCGGTCCCGGGAACCACCTGCGCTTCCACCGTCGAATAAAACAGAGGAATCGCCAGCACAAAACACAGACCCTGCCATCCTGAACCAAACAGCGACTTCATGTCGTTGCCGCTCCCTAAGAACCCGCAGTGGCATGACCCACAACCGATTCCTGCTGCCATGCTTTCAATCCGGAACCCACCCACCTCCCTCTATCGGCCAGCCGTTTTTCCCCCGTCAAGCAGATTCCCCTACCCACCACCCCGAATTGCCCGAATCCCGGCCACAACAAACAGAATCCCGCAGATCCCGCACAAATCCCCCACTTTCTGACCCGTCACTGCTCCCAGTCTCAGTCCAGAAAATCCCTGTAGTTCGGTTGCTGCAACGCCGATCCCCGGTTATATTCCTTCGCTCGCAACGCGCAAGTGGCGAAATTGGCAGACGCGCTAGCTTCAGGAGCTAGTGGGAGTTATATCCCATGCAGGTTCAAGTCCTGTCTTGCGCAATCACGGGTAGTCCCGTAGAGATTAACGTAAAGAATGGCATCGAACGCTTAAAGCGTTTACCGGTTCACCCGGCTCAAGCCGTCTACCAGCGATGATCAAAAAACCACACCATCCGGTGTGGTTTTTTTATGCCCAAAGTGAAATCCGGTCAGTACCCGCAAACTGCATGGTCACAGCAGTTTACAAAGATTCCTGCACGCAAAACCAGGACAGCCGGAAAGAATTGTCCGCAAGCGTTCAGCGTCTGCGGCAGCACCTCGTGTGGCTCAAGGATCTCCTGCCACCCACGGCCCACCCCCGGGACCACCGAGCACCAGTTCGGTAACACTTCCCCAACGACCTTCGGTTCGGCACGCCCCACCCCCGGGACCACCGAGCACCAGCTCGGTCACACTTCCCCAACGACCTTCGGTTCGGCAGGAGCCTCACCCTCCCAAGAGACCCTTGCGATCACTGACCACTGACCACTGACCACTTCGTTCTCAGCCCAATTCCGTCACCGGCAGGGCTGCCAACGCTTAGCGGAATTCGCGCCACCCCGCCAGAATCCGCTGCAAAGTTGTCAACACACACAACCCGGCAAACACCCACGCCAACACCGCAAATCGCTCTGGCCACAGACAAAACGCCACAAAAAACAACACCGTCTCAGAACCTTCCATCAACCCCACAGAATAAAAAAACGACTTTCCACCACACTCAGACCGCTGCCCCCCCCCACGCTTCGCCTTCACAATCGCATAGGCCAGAAATGACCCCGAAGTTCCGAAAAAACTGAACAGTAAGACCATCGCCGGCAACAGATTCCGCTCCCGATCCAGCAACCCAAAACTCAGCGGTACAGCCGCATAAAACATCAGATCCAGCACAATATCCAGAAACCCACCCAGATCCGAACCAACGACACCTTTGCCCTCAACAGACTGCGAACCCATCGCCGCAACGCGTCGAGCAATCATGCCGTCCAGACCGTCCGCCAGACGATTGAACAACAACAACAACAAACCCAGCCGCACATGCCCCGACGCAATCAGGACACAACCGCCAATCCCCACCAGAAATCCAAGGAAACTAACCGAGTTCGCACTGCAGCCACAGCGCTGCAGCAACCCGGCCACAGGACCAAGATACGGATCAATCACTCGCCGCAGACCCCGGTCCAGCATCGCCACTCCCCGTTCCACCAACTTCCGCTGCCACAACTTCCACACTAACCACAACCTAACGCACACGCCCCCCGGATTGACCCGCACTTCCTGACCGTGGCAACTCAATCACGTGCCCCCGTAACCCCTCCGCACCCACTTCCACCCGCAAGGGACTCTGCTCAGGATTCGCATACTCCGGCAATCCCAGACGACCCGCCAGCTGCGATGACAACGTCACCACATAACGCCCCACCGATACCCCCTCACCCCACGGATACGTCTGCATCAGAAAACTGCCGTCCAACTGCAGCTGACTGGTCGGCACATCGCCCCGAAACGCATTCGCAGTATCCGGATGAAACGCTATCGAACCAGCTGTCACCGCCTGACCCTGCTGCTGCACTCGACCAGTCGCTTCCACCAGCTCCGGACGACCATCGGAACAGCCCACCACAAACCACAGACATAACCAGACGAAAATCCGCATCCGGCCCACAGATCCTCCCTCTCTCCCACACACACAGGCAACTTCTCACGTCTCAGCAAACCACTCCGCATTCACTCCATCCTCACTCGACACTCACCACACGACCGTCCGCCGGCCGAATCAGATTCTGCATCACACCACGATCCATACTGAAACTCAGTCCACGCACGCTGCCGTCACCCATGGCAAACTGAGGCCCCCCGGGGCTCGGACTGCCCCAGTTGCCACCACCGCAACTGTACTGACCGTCACTCCACCCAGAACCACTCGCACGCTCCGGAAAACGATTCAATTCAAAATCACTGTACAGCTCGTACCCACACCGCCCCACTCCACCGTTTCCACCAAGAATCCACGGCTCGTCCCAATACATCACACCAGCCTGCCACGCCCGCTGAGCCATCGCCTTTTCACCAAAAAAGATCGTGTTCGACGTGCCGTCCGTCAGATCCCGATACTGACTCACCTTGCCCCAGCCCGCATACGTCGTCCAGAACACCAGCTCGTTCGCCGCATAGTCCGTCCGACCACATGGCCCCTGTCCCGCGTCGCTGTAACCCCAGCCCGGATACACCGTATCCGTCGCAGGAATCGCAAAGACGCCACTGCGTCGCGAAGGAATATAAAACACCGGCAAGCCCGTCCGGTAACACGTCAACGGATCGTCAAACAAAGCCACCTGCTCAAGAAACGGCAACAGCGAATAAAACGTCGACCCCAGCTGATATTTCGGCTGATCGGCCGGATCACCCCACCGCGGCCGAAATGCACCATATCCCGGAATGAAGGTGTTGACATTCGGAGTCGCAGTCAGGACACCCTTCACTCGACTCTCATAAGCCGCCGAATTCGCAGGCAAACCAGGCGAATAGTCATAACCACCGCTCGTCGGCAAATGCCGATACGTCTCCTCAAACATCGCTGACGCCAGACCAATCTGCTTCAGATTGTTCTTCGACTGAGTCCGCCGAGCTGCCTCGCGAGCCTGCTGGACCGCCGGCAGAATCAACGACACCAGCACGCCGATAATCGCAATTACCACCAACAACTCAATCAATGTGAATCCCCGACGCCCCACAACTCGCCTCCACATCTCAACACAAACCGCAACCACCCGACAAAAACTTAATGATACAAGCATCCCCAGCCACGGTCGAAGCACCCGAACCCGAAAACCTGTCCCTTTGCAACCCTTCGCTGATTGCCCAGCCACCACGCAAGCATCCCCCCCCCACCCCACCCCGCCCCCAATCCATCCACACCACCCAAACTCGTGAATTTCCGACGCCTGCGGCCCAGTCGACCCCGAAACGGGGTCGAGAACCGAGTCGAAGCCCACCGAGGTTGCAATGTTGCAC